>NZ_PDWK01000018.1 GCF_010093135.1 Pseudoxanthomonas taiwanensis
TCAAGCAGCGCGGCCTTACGAAGGTCGAGGCGCTGTTTCAGCTGGCGATGGCGGCGAGCAACCTCGTCCGCCTGCCGAAGCTGATCGCCGCGGGGGCCGCGTGATGGCGGCCCCGGCGGGGAAGGTGTGCCTGGAAGTCCGAAAGCGGGCTTGTTTCAGAGCGCGGGACGCGCTTGCGGAGCGCTTGAGCAGCGGGAAATCCGCGCTGCCGACCGAGTCGGGGGCTTCGCCGGGTCGAATTTCAACAGGCTGCTAGCGGGCCGGCATCTGCTCCTTCACGGTCATCCAGGCGCCGGCGCCCCCCGCCGCCGGCACGGGGTGATCCGGACCGGCGCCGTCGGGGAGGTACAGGTCGCCGGCCAGGCGCTCCCCGCCGGAGGTGAACTCCACCTCCTCGACGCGGACCTCGGCCGCGGCGGGCAGGGCGAAGGCAAGGGCCAGGATGCCGCCAAACGGGCTTTCATCGGCATGTTCCTCCTTCTGTCGTGGGGGGCGGGAAGAAGGTGGAAAGCGGGGACCGGGCCTGCCCGGCCGGGCAACGGGGGCGCCGGCAGCGCGGCGCGCATCCGCCGGGGCGGGGCAGGGAACCGGCGCGGAGCCGAATCTAGCGCCGGCCGGGTGGCCGTGGCCTTGACCGGAGTTGCGTTTTCACGTGGCGTGCCGGCGGGACTCAGCCGGGCAGGATGAAGGCGGCCACCACCTTGCGGCCCTCGCTGGCCAGGACGTTGTAGGTGCGCGCAGCAGCGGGGTTGTCCATGACCTCGATGCCGACGCCGCGGGTCAGGCAGGCGGCCAGCACCGCCGGCGGCGGGAACACCTGGGTGGCGCCGGTGCCGAGCAGCACCACGTCCGGCTCCAGGGCCAGCAGCGGTTCCAGCGCGGCCGGGGACAGTGCGGCCACCGATGCCACCGGCCAGTCCTCGACCAGGGCCGAAGGCGCCAGGAAGAAGCTGGCGGCCAGCACCCGGTCGTTGACCCGGGCGCTGCGGCCGTCGGCGGCACGCAGCACGTACTGGTAGTCGGGGATTTCCTGGTTCAGGAACATGGGCGTGTTCAGGCCCGGGGCAGGACGATCCCGGGCTTCTCCCGCGACGGACGGTACAGGGTGGCGGTGTGGCCGATGCGCTGGACCAGGGCCGCGCCGGTCTGCGCGGCCAGCTCGGCGATCATGGCGTCGCGCGCCTCGCGGTCCTCGGCGGCGACCTTCACCTTGACCAGCTCGTGGCGTTCCAGCACCGCGTCCAGCTCGGCCAGCAGGGCGGGGGTGACGCCCTTGCCGCCCACCTGCATCAGGGCCTTGAGCCCGTGCGCCTGGCTGCGCAGGAAGCGGGTCTGGGCGGCGGTGAGGACGGCGGACATGGGGACAAACCGGGGGAAGGGGGGCGGATCAGGGTATCATGGCCTTCCATGTCCCCGCGGGCCCGGCCCGCTCTTCCGCATGTCCCGCAGCTCACGCAGCAAGAGCAGCCCCCGCTGGCCCCGCGAGCATTTCGCCGACCCCTACGTGAAAAAGGCCCAGGCCGAGGGCATGCGCTCGCGCGCGGCCTACAAGCTGGAGGAACTGATCGAGCGCGACCGCCTGCTCCGGCCGGGCATGGTCGTGGTCGACCTGGGCGCGGCCCCCGGTGGCTGGTCCCAGTACGTGCGCCAGGCCCTGGGCGACACCGGCCGGGTCATCGCCCTGGACATCCTGGAGATGCCGCCGCTGGCCGGGGTCGAGTTCCTTCATGGGGATTTCAGGGAGGATGCCGTCTTATCCGAACTGGAATCGCGCCTGGGCGGCCAGCCCGTGGACCTTGTGCTCTCGGACATGGCCCCCAATATGAGTGGCGTGGACGCGGTGGACCAGCCGCGGGCCATGTACCTGGCGGAGCTGGCGATGGACTTCGCCGACACCCACCTGCGCCCCGATGGCGCCTTCCTGATCAAGCTGTTCCAGGGGGTGGGGTTCGACGAATACGTGCGCGAGCTGCGCCGGCGCTACCAGAAGGTGGCGATCCGGAAGCCGGCGGCCTCGCGCAAGCGTTCGCCGGAAGTCTATGCCCTCGGCCAGGGCAAGCTGGCCCAGATGAAGTAAGCTGGCCCAGGCCAGTCCCCCCCACACGCAGTACCCGCGGAGCGTCACACCGGAGCCATGAGGATGAACGACTTGACCAAGAATCTGCTGCTCTGGGTGGTCGTCGCCGTCGTACTGATGGTGGTGTTCCAGAGCTTCTCGCCGCGTGGCGCGGGCAGCGTGGCCGCCGGCGAGTCCCCCAGCTACACCCGCTTCGTGCAGGAGGTGGACGCCGGGCGCATCCGCTCGGTGGTGTTCACCGACGAGAGCACCTTCAGCACCAACGTGATCCGGTACCGGCGCACCGACGGGACCGAGGGCCAGGTGGTCGGCCCCACCGACCAGAAGCTGCTGGACCAGCTGATCAGCAAGAACATCGACGTGGTCCGCGAGAAGCCGCAGACCGGCCCTGGCTTCTGGACCATCTTCCTGCAGTTCTCGCCGATCCTGCTGCTGATCGGCTTCTGGATCTTCATGATGCGGCAGATGCAGGGCGGCGCGGGCGGCGCCAAGGGCGCCATGTCCTTCGGCAAGTCGCGCGCCAAGCTGCAGGGCGGGGACCAGGTCAAGGTCACCTTCGCCGACGTGGCCGGCTGCGACGAGGCCAAGGAGGAGGTCGCCGAGCTGGTGGAGTTCCTGCGCGATCCGACCAAGTTCCAGCGCCTGGGCGGCAAGATCCCGCGCGGCGTGCTGATGGTCGGCCCGCCGGGCACCGGCAAGACGCTGCTGGCCAAGGCCATCGCCGGCGAGGCCAAGGTGCCGTTCTTCTCCATTTCCGGCTCGGACTTCGTGGAGATGTTCGTGGGCGTGGGCGCCAGCCGCGTGCGTGACATGTTCGAGCAGGCCAAGAAGCACGCCCCCTGCATCATCTTCATCGACGAGATCGACGCGGTCGGCCGGCACCGCGGCGCCGGCCTGGGCGGCGGCCACGACGAGCGCGAGCAGACCCTCAACCAGCTGCTGGTGGAGATGGACGGCTTCGAGGGCGGCGAGGGCGTGATCGTCATCGCCGCGACCAACCGCCCGGACGTGCTCGACCCGGCGCTGCTGCGCCCGGGGCGCTTCGACCGCCAGGTGGTGGTCGGCCTGCCGGACGTGAAGGGCCGCGAGCAGATCCTCAAGGTGCACATGCGCAAGCTGGCCCTGGCCGACGACGTCGAGCCGATGGTCATCGCCCGCGGCACCCCGGGCTTCTCCGGCGCCGACCTGGCCAACCTGTGCAACGAGGCGGCGCTGTTCGCCGCGCGCGAGAACGCCAAGGAAGTGCGCATGGAGCACTTCGACCGCGCCCGCGACAAGATCCTCATGGGCGCCGAGCGCCGCTCGATGGCCATGAGCGAGGAGGAGAAGCGGCTGACCGCCTACCACGAGGCCGGCCACGCCATCGTCGGCCGCCTGATGCCCGAGCACGACCCGGTCTACAAGGTCACCATCATCCCGCGCGGCCGCGCCCTGGGCGTGACCATGTACCTGCCCGAGGGCGACCGCTACTCGATGAGCCGCGCGGCCATCGAGTCGCAGCTGTGCTCGCTGTACGGCGGCCGCGTGGCCGAGGAGCTGATCTTCGGCGAGGACAAGGTCACCACCGGCGCCTCCAACGACATCGAGCGCGCGACCAAGCTGGCGCGCAACATGGTCACCAAGTGGGGTCTGTCGGAGGAGATGGGCCCGATCGCCTACGGCGAGCAGGAGGACGAGGTGTTCCTCGGCCGCTCGGTGACCCAGCACAAGAACGTCTCCGACGAGACCGCGCGCAAGATCGACGAGGTCGTGCGCTCGATCCTGGAGAAGGCCTATGCGCGCACCCGGCAGATCCTGACCGAGAACATCGACAAGCTGCACGCCATGTCGGCGGCGCTGCTGCAGTACGAGACCATCGACGGGCCGCAGATCGACGCCATCATGGAAGGCCGCGAGCCGCCCCCGCCGGCCGGCTGGGGCCGCACGCCGGGCGCCGGCGACGGCGGCGACAGCAAGGGCGGCGGCGAACGCCCGGTGCCGTCGGTGGGCGGGCCGGTCGCCACCCAGCCCTGAGCGGAGCCCCAGGTGTCCGCTCCCGGGTCCGGGCCGCGCCGCAGCTACTACGTCCGCAACCCGTGGCGTCCATGGGTGGCGGGCGGCATGGCCGGCGCCTCCACCATCCTGACCACCACCACGCTGTTCTACGCGCTGGGCCGGCTGCCGCTGGCCCTGGTCGGGATCAGCGTGGGGCTGGCGGCCGCCGCCGCCGGCCTGGCCCTGTACGCGCGGCACCGCGCCGCGCGCTTCGACGCCGAGCACCTGGGCCGCTGAGCGGCCCGCCGGGGGAACTGCCGTGTTCGACATCTCGCCGCAACTGGATTGCGCCGGGCGCGTGCTGGTCCTGGACCGCACCCGCGTCATGGGCATCGTCAACGTCACTCCGGACTCCTTTTCCGACGGCGGCCTGCACGCCAGCGTGGACGCGGCCGTGGCCCACGGCCTGCGCCTGGCCGAGGAGGGCGCGGACATCCTCGACGTGGGCGGGGAGTCCACCCGCCCCGGCGCGGCCGAGGTGCCGGTGGAGGAGGAGCTGCGCCGGGTGGTGCCGGTCATCGAGCGCCTGGCGCGCCAGACCTCCGTGCCGATCAGCGTGGACACCTGCAAGCCGGAGGTGATGCGCGCGGCGGTGGAGGCGGGCGCCGGCATGATCAACGACGTGTGTGCGCTGCGCCGCGAGGGCGCGCTGGACACCGCCGCAGCGCTGGGCGTGCCGGTGGTGCTGATGCACATGCGGGGCGAGCCGCGCACCATGCAGGACGACCCGCGCTACGACGACGTGGTCGCCGAGGTGCACCGCTTCCTGGCCGAGCGGGTGTTCGCCGCCGAGCTGGCCGGCATTCCGAAGAAGCGCCTGGTGGTGGACCCGGGTTTCGGCTTCGGCAAGACCACCGCGCACAACCTGGCCCTGCTGGCGCAGCTGGAGCGCTTCACCGGGCTGGGCGTGCCGGTGCTGGCCGGGCTGTCGCGCAAGCGCAGCATCGGCGAGCTGACCGGGCGCGAGGTGCCGGCCGAACGCGTGGCCGGCTCGGTGGCCGCGCACCTGGTCGCCGCCCAGCGCGGTGCGCGCATCGTGCGCGTGCACGACGTGGCCGCCACGGTGGACGCGCTGAGGGTGTGGGAGGCGGTGGCCGCGGTGCCGGCGCCGCGGCGCGCCGCCGCACCGGGGATCGCCTGGCCGGAGGACTGACCGGCCGTCCTGCGGCTGCGCGGCCCGGCGGGCAGACGGTAAGCTGCGCGCTCCTGCCGGAGAGGGGAGCGCATGACCGCCAGCACGCCACTGCTTGCCACCTTCGTCGCCTACCTGCTGCTGATGGTGGGCATCGGCCTGTGGGCCTGGTTCCGCACCCACAGCTTCGACGACTACATCCTCGGCGGGCGTTCCCTGGGCAGCGTGGTCACCGCACTGTCGGCCGGCGCCTCGGACATGAGCGGCTGGCTGCTGATGGGCCTGCCCGGCGCGCTGTACCTGTCCGGCCTGGCCGAGGCCTGGATCGCCATCGGCCTGACCCTCGGCGCCTGGCTGAACTGGCGCTTCGTCGCCGGGCCGCTGCGCCTGTACACCGAGCGCACCCACAACGCGCTGACCCTGCCGGACTACTTCACCCACCGCTTCGAGGACCGCAGCCGGGTGCTGCGCATCCTCTCGGCGCTGGTGATCCTGGTGTTCTTCGCCGTGTACTGCGCCTCCGGCATCGTCGCCGGCGCGCGCCTGTTCGAGAGCGTGTTCGGCCTGCCCTACGCCCAGGCGCTGTGGTGGGGTGCGGCGGCGACCATCGCCTACACCTTCCTCGGCGGCTTCCTGGCGGTGAGCTGGACCGACGCGGTGCAGGCCACGCTGATGATCTTCGCCCTGCTGCTGACCCCGGTGGTGGCGTTGCTGCAGCTGGGCGGCCCGGCGCAGGCGCTGGCCCTGGTGGAGCAGGTGGACCTGGCGCGACTGCAGTGGATCGGCGCCGGCGGCCTGGTCGCAGTGGTGTCGGCCGCGGCCTGGGGCCTGGGCTACTTCGGCCAGCCGCACATCCTGGCCCGCTTCATGGCCGCGCAGGACCTGGCCACGCTGCCGCGCGCGCGCCGCATCGGCATGGCTTGGATGGTGCTGTGCCTGGCCGGCGCGATCGCGGTCGGCCTGGCCGGCCTGGCGTACTTCACCCGCTTCCCGGAGCAGGGCGCCCTGGTCCACGGCAACCCGGAACGGGTGTTTATCGCCCTGGCTGGCGCGCTGTTCAACCCCTGGGTGGCCGGCGTGCTGCTGTCGGCGATCCTGGCGGCGATCATGAGCACCCTGTCCTGCCAGCTGCTGGTCTGTTCCAGCGCCCTGACCGAGGACTTCTACCGCGGCCTGTTGCGCCCGCACGCCGGCCAGCGCGAGCTGGTCTGGGTGGGCCGGACGGCGGTGCTGGTGGTGGCACTGCTGGCGATCTGGCTGGCGCGCGACCCGGACAGCCGCGTGCTGGGCCTGGTCAGCTACGCCTGGGCCGGGTTCGGCGCGGCCTTCGGCCCGGTGGTGCTGTTCTCGCTGTGCTGGGGGCGGATGACCCGCAACGGCGCCCTCGCCGGCATGCTGGCCGGTGCCCTGACCGTGATCCTGTGGAAGCACACCGGCAGCGCCCTGTACGAGATGGTGCCCGGCTTCCTGGCCGCCAGCCTGGCCATCGTCGTGGCCAGCCTGGCCGACCGCGCGCCGTCGGTGCAGGTCCAGGCCACCCATGCCCAGGTCCGCGCCAGCCTGCGCGAGCACGGCTACTGAGGCGGCGATGGCGGAGGACTCACGCCCGTCGGCGATCGCCATCATGGGCCCGACCGCGTCGGGCAAGACCGCCTTCGCCGTGGAGCTGGCCCGGGCGCTGGGCGGGGAGATCGTCAGCGTGGACTCGGCCCTGGTCTACCGCGGCCTGGACATCGGCGCGGCCAAGCCGGACGCGGCCGAGCGCGCCGGCGTGCCGCACCACCTGCTGGACGTGCGCGAGCCATGGGAGCCGTACTCGGCCGCCGAGTTCGCCGCCGACGCGCGCGCGGCCATCGACGCCATCCTGGCCCGGGGCCGCCTGCCGGTGCTGGCCGGCGGCACCGGCCTGTACTTCCACGCCCTGCTGCATGGCCTGGCGCCGATGCCCGAGGCCGACCCGGAGCTGCGCCGGCGCATCGCCGACGAGGCGCGGGAGCGCGGCTGGCCGGCCCTGCACGCCGAACTGGCCCGCGTCGACCCGGAGGCGGCCGCGCGCATCCGCCCGGGCGACGCCCAGCGCATCCAGCGCGCGCTGGAGGTGTACCGGCTCAGCGGCCGGCCGATCAGCGCCTGGCAGCGCGACCCGCCGCCGCCGCGGCCGCCGCTGCGGGTGCTCAAGCTGGTGCTGGCCCCGCGCGAGCGCGCCGAGCTGCACGCGCGCATCGCCACCCGCTTCGACCGCATGCTGGAGGCCGGCTTCCTCGACGAGGTGCGCCGGCTGCGCGCGCTGCCGCAGCTGCGCGACCACCCGCGGCCGCTGGACCTGCCGGCGCTGCGCGCGGTGGGCTACCGCCAGGCCTGGGAGCACCTGGACGGGCGGTACGACGCGGCCGGGTTCCGTGACCGGGCGGTCTTCGCCACCCGTCAGCTGGCCAAGCGCCAGCTGACCTGGCTGCGCGGGCAGCTGGACGCCCGCTGGTTCGACCCGCAACGTGAACGGGACGGGCTTTGCGACGCGGTGGGCCGTTTCCTGCCGGCGCAGGCGGTGCGGGCGCGCCGGCTTGTGTAACATGCCTTCACGGGCCCGGGGGGAGGCCCGCCAGGACCAGAACAATAAATAATACAGAACAAGAAAGGGGACCTACCTATGTCCAAGGGGCAATCGCTGCAGGATCCGTTCCTGAACGCTCTGCGACGCGAGCGCGTGCCGGTGTCGGTGTACCTGGTCAACGGCATCAAGCTGCAGGGTACGATCGAGTCCTTCGACCAGTTCGTGGTGCTGTTGCGCAGCACCGTGAGCCAGATGGTCTACAAGCACGCCATCTCCACCGTCGTGCCGTCGCGTAATGTCCGGGTCGGACCCGGCGGCGGTTACGTCCAGCACGCCGACCAGGCCGAGCCGGCCGGCGAGACCCGCGCGGAGGGCGAGCGCAACACCGAGGAGTCCTGATTGTTCGAACGTTCCCGCAAGGGTGAACATGCGTTGCTGATCCAGCCCCACGCGGGCGGGGCCGTTGCGGAGGACGTGCTCGAGGAATTCGCCGACCTGGCCCGCTCGGCCGGCGCCAGCATCGCCGCCACCATCACCGCGCGCATCGACCGGCCCAACCCGGCCACGCTGATCGGCAGCGGCAAGCTGGAGGAGGTGAAGGCCGCCGCCGAGGCCACCGGCGCAGACCTGGTGCTGGTCAACCACGCGCTGACGCCGGTGCAGGAGCGCAACCTGGAGAAGGCACTGCAGCGCCGGGTGGTGGACCGCACCGGCCTGATCCTGGACATCTTCGCCCAGCGCGCGCGCAGCCACGAGGGCAAGCTGCAGGTCGAGCTGGCCCAGCTCAAGCACATGGCCACCCGCCTGGTGCGCGGCTGGACCCACCTGGAGCGCCAGCGCGGCGGCTCCATCGGCCTGCGCGGCCCCGGCGAGACCCAGCTGGAAACCGACCGCCGCCTGCTGCAGAAGCGGGTGGAGCAGCTGCAGCGGCGGCTGGAGAAGGTCGAGGTGCAGCACGCGCAGATGCGCCGCGCCCGCGTGCGCAGCGAGCTGCCGCGGGTGGCCCTGGTCGGCTACACCAACGCCGGCAAGTCCACCCTGTTCAACGCCCTCACCGGCGCCGACGCCTACGCCGCCGACCAGCTGTTCGCCACCCTGGACCCGACCGTGCGCCGGGTCGCCCTGCCCGGCGGCACCATCGTCCTGGCCGACACCGTGGGCTTCGTGCGCGACCTGCCGCACGAGCTGGTGGCGGCGTTCCGCTCGACCCTGGCCGAGGCGCGCGAGGCCGACCTGCTGCTGCACGTGGTCGATGCCGCCGATCCGCACCGCGAGGAACGCATCGCCCAGGTGGACGCGGTCCTGGCCGAGATCGGCGCCGGCGGGATCCCGCAGCTGCTGGTGATGAACAAGATCGACCGCATCGAGGGTGCGGTGCCGCGCCACGACCACGACGGCGGCGCGCCCGGCGAGCCGGGCCACCGCGAGCGGGTGTGGCTGTCGGCGCGCGACGGCCGCGGCATGGAGCTGCTGCAGGGCGCGCTGGCGCGGCGCCTGGACCTGCAGCGCGTGGCCGGCGAGCTGCGCCTGCCGCCGCAGGCCGGGCGCCTGCGCGCGCGCCTGCACCAGCTGGGCGCGGTGCGCGCCGAGGAGGCCGACGAGCACGGCTGGCGCCTGCGCCTGGACCTGCCGCGCGGCGAGGCCGAGCGCTTGGCCGCGCGTGCCGACGGCGAGCCGCTGCGCGCGCTGCTGCCGCCGCGCCAGGCCGAAGAAGTGGAATGAGCCCGCGGCCGGGGCGCTGGCTCCGGTCTTGCTAGAATCGGGCAGCCCCCGGGCGGCTCCGGGCCGCGCCGGATCCCATCACTACGGAGCATTCATGGTCTGGAACACGCCAGGCAAGGGCGGGGACTCCCCCGACAACAACCGCCAGTCGCCTTGGCCGCCGCGGCGCCCGTCGCGCGGCGGGGGCGGCTTCGACGACGTCCTGGGCAGGCTGCGTGGCGCCTTCGGTGGCGGCGGCACCGGCCGCTGGATCGTGCTGGCCGTGGGCCTGCTGGTGCTGCTGAGCAGCTTCCAGCTGGTCGGCGAGCAGCAGCGCAGCGTGGTCCTGCGCTTCGGCCAGTTCGCCCGGGTCATGCAGCCGGGCCCGAACCTGAAGTGGCCGTGGCCGATCGAGCGCGTGATCACGGTCAATGCCACCCAGATCAAGACCTTCAGCAACACCGTGCCGGTGCTGACCCGCGACGAGAACATCGTCAACGTGGCCATGAACGTGCAGTACCGCGTGGGCGACCCGCGCCTGTACCTGTTCGGCTCGCGCGACGCCGACCGGGTGCTGGAGCAGGTGGCGCAGAGCGTGGTGCGCGAACAGGTCGGCCGCTCGACCCTGGACACCGTGCTCGGCGCCCGCGGCCCGCTGTCGGTCAGCGCCGCCGAGCAGCTTCAGGCCTCCCTGGACGCCTACCGCACCGGTCTGGTGGTCACCGAGCTGAACCTGCAGGACGCGCGCCCGCCGGAGGAGGTCAAGCCGGCCTTCGACGAGGTCAACAGTGCCCAGCAGATCAAGGACCAGCTGATCAACGAGGCCCGTGCCTACGCCGCCAAGGTGGTGCCGGAGGCGCGCGGCGAGGCGGCGCGCCGGCGCACCGTGGCCGAGGGCTACAAGGCCGCCAAGATCGCCCAGGCGCAGGGTGACGTGGCCCGCTTCACCCTGCTGCGCGAGCAGTACCGCGCCGCGCCGGAGGTCACCCGCAAGCGCCTGTGGCTGGAGACCGTCCAGGAGGTGCTGGCGCAGAACCGCAAGGTGGTCGGCGGCGACGGCCGCCAGCTGATCTACGTGCCCATGCCTTCCGGCAGCGGCATGCCGGCGCCCGGGCAGCAGGCCGCGCCGGTGGTGCCGGCCGAGGCCCTGCTGCCGGGCATCGAAAGCAACCCCGAACCGCTGCGCGACGGCACGCGTAATCCGCAGCGCACCGGCCGTGACGAGGTGAGGCGATGAAGTACCCGTTCTGGATCGCCCTGGCGGTGGCCGCCGGGCTGGGCCTGCGGGGCTCGGTCTTCGTGGTGCGCGAGGACCAGGTCGGCCTGGTGCTGAACCTGGGCCGGGTCAGCCGCACCGACATCGGCCCGGGCCTGCACTTCAAGTGGCCGCTGGTGGAGACGGCGCGCGTGTTCGACCGCCGCTTCGCCCTGATCGACTTCTCGCCCGAGCGCTACCTGACCTCCGAGCGCAAGGACGTGGCGGTGGACTTCGTGGCCATCGGCTACATCGACGACGTGCGTGCGTTCTACCGCGCCACCGGCGGCGACGAGTCGGCCGCGGCCGACCGTCTGGCGCCGATCATCAAGGACTCGCTGCGCAACGAGATCAACGCCCGCACCCTGACCCAGCTGGTCTCCGGCGACCGCAGCGACGTGATCGCCAGGCAGCTGGAGGGCATCAACCGCGGCGCCTCCACCCTGGGCATGCGCATCGTCGACATCCGCCTGAAGCAGATCGACCTGCCCACCGACTCGGACGTGATCAAGCAGGTCTACGACCGCATGCGCGCCGAGCGCAAGCAGGTGGCCAGTGCGCTGCGCGCCGAGGGCGAGGAGCAGGCCCGCTCGATCCGCGCCCAGGCCGACCGCGACCAGTCGGTGATCGTGGCCGAGGCCGAGCGCGACGCCCAGCGCCTGCGCGGCGAGGGCGACGCCGAGGCCGCGCGCCTGTACGCCGAGGCCGCCGCCGCCGATCCGGGCTTCTACCACTTCTACCGCAGCCTGGAGGCCTACCGCGCGGCCTTCGCCGACGGCCAGGGCGTGATCGTGCTGGACCGCAACGATCCGTTCCTGCAGTACCTGAAGAACGACCGCTGATGCCGGCCGAGCTGGTCTCGGCCCTCTGCCTGGTCGCGGTGCTGGAGGGCCTGGTCCTGTTCGTGGCGCCGCAGGCCTGGCGCCAGGCGATGGCGCAGCTGCTCGCGCTGCCGCCCTCGCGCCTGCGCCGCATCGGCGGCGTGGTGCTGGCCGCCGGCCTGGCGGCGCTGTGGTGGACCCGCAACGGCTGAACCCGGCCGCGCCGGCCCGGCGCGGCCGTCCTACGGCCAGTCGAGCCGGCCGCTCACCACACTGACCACCTGGCCGCCGGCCCAGACTTCGCCGGCGGCATCCACGTACATGTCCAGGCGCGCGTCGTGGCCCACCTCGCGGCCTTGACTGACGCGGTAGCGCCCGCCGGCGCCGGGCAGGGCGTCGCGCAGCGCCAGCCATGCCGCCAGGGTGGCGTTGGCCGCGCCGGAGGCAGCGTCCTCGAACACGGCCGGGCCGCCGACGAAGGCGCGCGCGGCCACCTGGTAGTCGCCGCCGCGGCAGCGGGCGAAGGCCAGCACGCCCATGCTGGAGGTGGACCGGGCCAGCCCGGCGATGGCCTGCCAGTCCGGGCGGGCGTTGCGCAGCGCCGCCTCGTCCTTGGCCTCGGCCACCCACCAGCGCCGGCCGCCGTCCATCAGCGCCGGCGGCAGCGCGCCCGGCGGCAGCCAGTCCAGCGCCTCCAGCAGGCGCGAGCTGCGCGCGTCGGCCACCTCCACCAGCCGCGCGCGCGGGGTGCGGATGGCGATACGGCGGGTGCCGTCCACCTGCTCCACGCGCAGCGGCAGCAGTCCGGCCACGCCTTCCTGGCGCAGCAGGCCGTCGGCGTCGGGTGCGGCCAGTCCCGCCTCCAGCACCGCGTGCGCGGTGCCCACGCTCGGATGGCCGGCGAAGGGCACCTCGCGCCTGGGGCTGAACATGCGGATGGCATAGCTGGCGCCCGGTTGCGTGGGCGGGAACACGAAGGTGGTCTCCGGCAGCCGCGTCCAGCGGGCGATGGCCTGCATCGCGGCCTCGTCCAGGCCGGTGGCGTCCAGCACCACGGCCAGCGGGTTGCCGGCGCCGGGCCGGTCGGCGAACACGTCCACCAGGACGTAGGGGCGCGGGGCCATGGGCGGTCTCCTGAAGGCGGACACCCGAGGTTACCAGTCGACCGTGCCGCGGATCACCGCGTGCACCGGTCCACCGACCCAGACCTCGCCCGCGCCGTCCACCTCCAGCTGCAGCACCGCGTCGCGGCCCAGCTCGCGGCCCTGGCTGGCGCGGTAGCGGCCGTCGCGGCCGGGCAGGCGCCCGGCCTGGTGCAGGGCGGCGGCGCTGGACGCATTGACGCTGCCGGTGGCCGGGTCCTCGGCGATGCCGGCGCCAGGTGCGAAGGCGCGCACCACCAGGTCGGCCGCACCGTCGCCCGGCGCGAACACCGCCAGCTTGCCCTGGCCGGGCAGGGCGGCGATCGCGCCCAGGTCCGGGCGCAGGCCGCGCACTGCGGCGGCGTCGGCCAGTTCCAGCAGCCACCAGTCCGGGCCGTTGTTCCACAGCGCCGGGGGCAGGGCGCCGCGACGGGCGCCGAGCACCTCCGGCGCCAGCAGCCAGTCCGGCGCGGCCGTCTCGCGGCGCTGCGCGCGCGGGCTGCGCACGGTGGGCACGATCCGCCCGTCCTGGCGGGCGATCCGCACCGGCAGCAGGCCGGCCGCGCATCCCTGCACCAGGCCGCCGCCGCCCCCGCGGGCCAGTCCCGCCTCCAGCGCCGCCCAGGCCGCGCCCACGCTGGGGTGGCCGGCGAAGGGCAGCTCCATGCGCAGGGTGAAGATGCGGATGCGGTAGTCGGCCTCCGGCGCGGTCGGCGGCAGGAAGAAGACCGTCTCCGAAAGGTTGCTCCAGGCGGCGAAGGCCTGCATGCGCGCCGTGTCCAGGTCCGCGGCGTCCAGCACCACGGCCAGCGGGGTGCCTGCGCCGGCGTACGGCGCGAACACGTCGAGCTGGAGGAAACGGCGGACGGTCATGGCGGTCTCCGGAGGACGGGCAGCGCGCAGGGTAAGCGCCGCCGCGCCGCGGCGCGAGTGCCGCGCGCGCGGGTCACGGGTTGCGGGTGCACGTGCGCCACGGCGGCGCGGGAAAAGCGCTTAGAATCGGCAGCTCAGTGCCCGCTGCCCGGGTGAATCCAACGCACTCCATGTCCGCAGCCGCATCCGCGCCCGAATCCGCTTCCGGCGGATGGATCGTCCTCAAGTTCGGCGGCACCTCGGTGTCGCGTCGCCACCGCTGGGACACGATCGGCCGGCTGGCGAAACGGCGCGCGGAGGAGACCGGCGGGCGCGTGCTGGTGGTGGTCTCGGCGCTGTCCGGGGTGACCAACGAGCTGGCCGCCATCGCCGACGGCGCGGCCGACGCCGCCGGCCGCGTGGAGGCGCTGGAGCGGCGCCACCGCGACTTCGCCGCCGAGCTCGGGCTGGACGCCGAGGCCGTGCTCGGCCGGCGCCTGGCGGCGCTGCGCGGCCTGCTGGAGGACCCGCGCGCGGCCGCGCGCCCGCTGGACTGGCAGGCCGAGGTGCTGGCCCAGGGCGAGCTGCTGTCCTCGACCCTGGGCGTGGCCTACCTGCAGGCGCAGGGCCTGGACTTCGCCTGGATGGACGCGCGCGACTGGCTCGCCGCGCTGCCGCGCCAGCCCAACCAGAGCGAGTGGTCGCAGCGGCTGTCGGTGACCTGCCAGGCCCAGGCCGATGACGGCTGGCGCGCGCGCTTCGCCGCCCAGCCCGGGCGCATGCTGCTGACCCAGGGCTTCATCGCCCGCCACGCCGACGGCGGCACGGCGATCCTCGGCCGCGGCGGCTCGGACACCTCGGCCGCGTACTTCGGCGCGCTGCTGGGCGCGGTGCGGGTGGAGATCTGGACCGACGTGCCGGGCATGTTCAGCGCCAACCCGCGCGAGGTGCCGGACGCGCGCCTGCTGACCCGGCTGGACTACTACGAGGCGCAGGAGATCGCCACCACCGGCGCCAAGGTGCTGCATCCGCGCTCGATCAAGCCCTGCCGCGACTCGGGCGTGCCCATGGCCATCCTCGACACCGAGCGGCCCGAACTGCCGGGCACCAGCATCGACGGCAGCGCCGAGCCGGTGCCGGGCGTGAAGGCCATCAGCCGCCGCAACGGCATCGTGCTGGTGTCGATGGAAGGCATCGGCATGTGGCAGCAGGTGGGCTTCCTGGCCGACGTGTTCGAGCGCTTCAGGCGCCACGGCCTGTCGGTGGACTTGATCGGCACCGCGGAGACCAACGTCACCGTGTCGCTGGACCCGAGCGAGAACCTGGTCAACACCGACGTGCTGGCCGCACTGTCGGCCGACCTGGCCGAGATCTGCCGGGTCAAGGTGATCGCGCCGTGCGCCGCCATCACCCTGGTGGGCCGCGGCATGCGCTCGCTGCTGCACAAGCTCTCGGACGTGTGGGCGGCGTTCGGCCGCGAGCGCGTGCACATGATCTCGCAGTCGTCCAACGACCTGAACCTGACCTTCGTGATCGACGAGGCCGACGCCGACGGCCTGCTCCCCGAGCTGCACGCCGCGCTGATCGACAGCGGCGCCATGCCGGTGGCGGAGGCGGCGGTGTTCGGCCCGCGCTGGCGCGAGCTGGAGGGCCGCTTCCGCCCGCGCCCGGTGCCGTGGTGGCACGCCCCGGCCATGCGTGCACGCCTGCGCGAGCTGGCCGCCGCCGGCACCCCGCGCTACGTCTACCACCTGCCCACGGTGCGCGAGCGTGCGCGCCAGCTCAAGGCGGTGGCGGCGGTGGACCGGCGCTTCTATGCGATCAAGGCCAACCCGCACCCGGCCATCCTGCGCACCGTGGTGGAGGAGGGCTTCGGCCTGGAATGCGTGTCCCTGGCCGAGCTGCGCCACGTGTTCGCGGTGCTGCCGGAACTGGATCCGGGACGGGTGCTGTTCACCCCCAGCTTCGCCCCGCGCCAGGAGTACGCCGAGGCCTTCGCCCTGGGCGTCAACGTCACCCTGGACAACGTCGAGGCGCTGCAGCGCTGGCCGGAGATCTTCCGCGGCCGCCGCGTCTGGCTGCGCATCGACCTGGGCCACGGCGCCGGCCACCACCAGAAGGTGGTCACCGGCGGCAAGGCCTCCAAGTTCGGCCTGTCGCTGGCGCGCGTGGACGAGTTCGTGGACGCGGCGCGCGCGCTGGGCATGGTCATCACCGGGCTGCACGCGCACATGGGCAGCGGCGTGGACGATCCGGGCCACTGGCGCCTGATGGGCGACGAGCTGGCCGGCTTCGCCCGCCGCATCGGCACCGTGGCCATCCTGGACATCGGTGGTGGCCTGCCGATCGCCTACAGCGACGACGAGGAGCCGTTCGACCTGGACGCCTGGGCCGCCAGCCTGGCCGAGGTGCGCGCGGTGCATCCGGCCTTCGACCTGGTGGTCGAGCCGGGCCGCTTCCTGGTGGCCGAGTGCGGCGTGCTGCTGGCGCGCGCCACCCAGGTGGTCGAGAAGGACGGCGTGCGCCGCGTGGGCCTGGACGCCGGCATGAACGCGCTGGTCCGCCCGGCCCTGTACGACGCCTGGCACGACATCGCCAACCTGGACCGCCTGGACGAGCCGGCCGACGCCGTGTTCGACGTGGTCGGCCCGATCTGCGAGTCCTCCGACGTGTTCGGCAGGCGCCGGCACCTGCCGGCTGCCACCGCACCGGACGACCTGATGCTGATCGCCGACGCGGGCGCCTACGGCCACGCCATGGCCAGCACCTACAACCTGCGCGCGCTGCCGGCCGAGGACGTGATCGATGGTCCCGCGGACTGAGCGGCCGCCGGCCTCGGCGCCGGCCGGTGCGGCCACGGCCCCGCCCGGGCCGGCGCCGTGGTTGCCTTCCATCGTGCCCGGCGCCACCCTCGTGGCCGTGCCGGTCGGCACTTGGCTCGCGCCGCTTTCCGCTTTCGTGCTGTGCCGGCGCCACCTGCGCCGCCGCGGCGGTTCCACCACGGACTTTGCATGACCACTTTCGACCGCGACGCCATCCAGACCTTCCGCTTCGTCCGCTGCGGCCTTGATCCGGCCACCGGCGTGGCCGAGCTGGCCTATGCCTTCGGCGACGGTCCGGAGCTGGTGGAGACCGTGACCTTCCCCGGCGCGCCGTTCGCCCTGGAGGGCGCGCGCGCCGAGGCGGCCACGCGCGCGCTGCGCCTGCTGCACCTGGTCGCCGGCGTGAGCTACTACAAGGCCGCGGTGCCGCCTGTCATCCGCATCGACGGCTATGCCATCGACGCGGCCACCGCCGCGCTGATGGACCAGGTCTACCTCAACGGCCTGGGCGAATTCGCCTACCGCAACGGTCTGGACCTGCGCGGCCGCATCCGCTTCCCGGCCGAGGCCGCGGCGCCCGCGCCCGCGCCCGCGCTGGGCCTGGACGGGCCGGCGCTGGTGGCCATCGGCGGCGGCAAGGACTCGCTGGTGACCATCGAGGCGCTGCGCGCGGCCGGGGTGGCGCAGACCGTGGCCTGGATCGGCGGCTCGCAGCTGATCCGCGCCTGCGCCGAGCGCACCGGCCTGCCCATGCTCAACATCGGTCGCGCGCTGGCCCCGGCCCTGTTCGAGATCAACCGCCAGGGCGCGTACAACGGCCACATCCCGGTGACCGCGATCAACTCGGCCATCCTCGTGCTGGCGGCGGTGCTCACCGGCCACGGCCAGGTGGTGTTCTCCAACGAGCGCTCGGCCAGCTACGGCAGCCTCATCCCGGGCACCGGCGAGGTCAACCACCAGTGGTCCAAGGGCTGGGCCTTCGAGCAGGCCTTCGGCACGCACGTGGAGCGCACGGTGGCCGCGGACCTGCACTACTACTCGCTGCTGCGGCCGCTGTCGGAGCTGGCGGTGGCGCGCCAGTTCGCCAGGAACGACCGCTACGACGCGTACTTCTCCAGCTGCAACCGCAACTTCCACATCCTCGGCGAGAAACCGGCGCAGCGCTGGTGCGGGCTGTGCCCGAAATGCCACTTCGTGTTCCTGGCCTTGGCGCCGTTCATGCCCAAGCCGCGCCTGGTGGCCATCTTCGGCCGCAACCTGCTGGACGATCCGGGGCTGGCCCCGGGCTTCGACGCACTGCTGGAGTACCAGGACCATAAGCCGTTCGAGTGCGTGGGCGAGGGCCGCGAATCGCGCGCGGCCATGGCTCTGCTGGCCGGGCGCGCCGAGTGGCGGGAGGACGCGCTGGTCAGGCGTTTCGCGCACGAGATCCGGCCCCAGCTGGATCCGGCCGAGCTGGAGGTGGCGCCGCTGCTGGCCGCGAGCGGCGAGCACCGGGTGCCGGCGCCGGTATGGGAGCGCGTGGGTGCGTATTTCGCAGCTTGAGGGCCGGCGCGTCGCACTGTGGGGCTGGGGCCGCGAGGGCCGCGCGGCCTGGCGCGCCATCCGCGCGCGCCTGCCGCACCAGCCGTTGACCCTGTTCTGCAGCGCGGCAGAGGCCGAAAGCGCCGCGGCGCTGGGCGACCCGCTGCTGCTGCCGCGCACCACCGTGGATGGCGGCGCGCTGGCCGGCTTCGAGGTCGTGGTCAAGTCGCCGGGGATCAGCCCCTACCGGCCCGAGGCGCTGGCCGCGGCCTCCCGCGGCACCGTGTTCATCGGCGGCACCACGCTGTGGTTCGCCGAGCATCCGCAGGCGCGCACCGTGTGCGTGACCGGCACCAAGGGCAAGAGCACCACCACCGCGCTGGTGGTGCACCTGCTGCGCACGGCAGGACACCGCACCGCGCTGGCTGGCAACATCGGCCTGCCGCTGCTGGAGCTGCTGGACCCGCAGCCGGCGCCGGAGTTCTGGGCCATCGAGCTGTCCAGCTACCAGACCGGCGACGTGGCCGCCAGCGGCACGCGGCCGGAGGTGGCGGTGGTGCTCAACCTGTTCCCCGAACACCTGGACTGGCACGGCAGCCACGAACGCTACATGGCCGACAAGCTCCGCCTGGTGACCCAGGCGCGGCCGCGTACCGCGGTGCTCAACGCCGCCGATCCGCGCCTGGCCGCGCTGGAACTGCCGGATTCGCGCATCGTCTGGTTCAACCGCGAGGACGGCTGGCACCTGCGCGGCGAAGTGCTTTACCGCGGCGACGTGCGGGTGTTCGACACCGGCGGCGCACCGCTGCCGGGCCCCCACAACCGCGGCAACCTGTGCGCGGTGCTGGCCGCGCTGGAGGCCCTGGGCCTGGACGCGGCGCCGCTGGCGCCGGCGGTGCAGGATTTCCGCCCGCTGCCGCACCGCCTGCAGTGGCTGGGCGAGCGCGAGGGCATCGGCTACGTCAACGATTCGATCAGCACCACCCCGCACGCCAGCCTGGCCGCATTGGACTGCCACCGCGGCCGGCCGGTGGCGATCCTGGTCGGCGGCCATGACCGCGGGCTGGACTGGAGCGCCTTCGCCGAGCGCATGCGCACCGAGCCGCCGAAGGCGGTGGTGACCATGGGTGCCAACGGCCCGCGCATCCACGCCCTGCTGGCGCCGCTGGCCGCGGCGGGCGGCTTCGCCCTGGAGCAGGCCGACGGCCTGGCCGACGCGGTGGCGCGCGCGCGCCGGCTGCTGGGCGGGGAGGGCGTGGTGCTGCTGTCGCCGGGTGCGCCCAGCTTCGGCGCCTATCGCGACTACACCGAGCGCGGCCGCCACTTCGCCGCGCTGGCCGGCTTCGACCCGGACGGCATCAGCGCCATCCCGGGTCTGGGCATCGCCTGAACCGCGACAACGGCCCCGCGCACCCGGCGCCGTCTCACCTCCCGCAGGAGCCGCGTATGCGGCGACCCCGCCGCGTGCATCCGGCGCCTGCGTTCGATCGCCGGGTCCCGGGTGCTTCCGGCGCAGGCGCGCCTGCCGCCCTCAGTGCGTGCGCTCGACCGCGTAGCGGGCCAGGCCGCGCAGGGCGGCCACCGCCTCGCTCTCCGGCAGGATGGACAGGGCGGCCTCGGCGGCGCGGGCGTAGTCCATCGCGCGCTGGCGGCTGTACTCCAGGCCGCCGGTGGCGTGGATCGCGGCCAGCACCTCGGCCATGGCCGAGGTGTCGCCCTCCTGCACGATCCGGCGCAGGCGCTCCCGTGTGGCCGCATCCGAACGGTCCATGGCGCGGATCAGGGGCAGGGTGGCCTTGCCCTCGGCCAGGTCGTCGCCCAGGTTCTTGCCCAGCTCGGCGGCGTCGGCGGTGTAATCGAGCACGTCGTCGGCGATCTGGAAGGCGTAGCCCAGGTTCATGCCGTAGTCGTACAGGGCCTGCTGCACCGCCTCGTCGGCGCCGGAGGCCAGCGCGCCCAGGCGCGTGCCGGCGGCGAACAGCACCGCGGTCTTGCGCTCGATCACGCGCAGGTAGGCCGCCTCGTCGGTGTCCGGGTTGCGCACGTGCAGCAGCTGCAGCACCTCGCCCTCGGCGATGCGGTTGGTGGTGTCGGCCAGGATCCGCATCACCTCCATGCGGTCCAGTTCCACCATGAGCTGGAAGCTGCGCGAGTAGAGGAAATCGCCCACCAGCACGCTGGCCGCGTTGCCCCAGATGGCGTTGGCGGTGCTGCGGCCGCGGCGCAGGTCGGACTCGTCCACCACGTCGTCGTGCAGCAGGGTGGAGGTGTGGATGAACTCGATGATCGCCGCCAGCTGGTGGTGGTCCGGGCCCGCGCCGCCGGTGGCCTGGCCGGCCAGCACCACGAGCATCGGCCGCAGGCGCTTGCCGCCGGCGTTGATGATGTGTTCGGCGATCTGGTTGATCAGCACCACGTCCGAGGCCAGGCGGCGGCGGATCAGCGCGTCGACCGCGGCCATGTCGGCCGCCGCCAGCGCCTGGATCCGGGGCAGCGGAGCGTGGGTGAGGGTGAGGGAATCATCTGCCATTGTGGGGCCCGGGCAAAGTTCCTGAATTATAAGGGCACGGGCCCTGTCCGTCCCGGCCGCGGCTCGGAAAACACCTACCGCGCGGCGCGGATTCCGGCGCTGGCCGGTTGCGGGCGTCTATACTGGAATCCTGCTGCCCGGGATCCGCCGGGCTCCACCAGACGGAAACAGGACTATGGCGCGCGGCATCAACAAGGTCATCCTCATCGGCAACCTCGGCGACGATCCCGAGGTCAAGTACACCCAGTCCGGAATGGCGGTGACCACGATCCGCCTGGCCACCACCAGCGTGCGCAAGGACCGCGACGGCAACACCCAGGAGCGCACCGAGTGGCACCGGGTGAAGCTGTTCGGCAAGCTCGGCGAGATCGCCGGCGAGTACCTGCGCAAGGGCTCGCAGTGCTACATCGAGGGCAGCATCCGCTACGACAAGTTCACCGGCCAGGACGGGCAGGAGCGCTACATCACCGAGATCATCGCCGACGAGATGCAGATGCTCGGCGGCCGTGGCGGCGGTGGTGGCGAGGGCTTCGGCGAGCGCCCGCAGCGCAGCGCGCCGCCGCGCCGCGAGTTCGCCCCGCGCAACGCCCCGGCCCCGGCCGCGGCGCCGCCGGCCTCCAGTGGCGGCTTCGACGACTTCGCCGACGACGACATTCCCTTCTGACCGCCGGGCGTCCGCGCGGCGGGCGTCCACGTGCCATCCCGGGCCCGGCCCCGCAAGGGGCCGGGCCTTTTTTGCGCCTGCGGGCCAATATCCGCGTCGCCGTCCAGGTCGCCGCTGACGCGGCCCCCCTGCAGGGAGGAAACGTGCGCGGTGCGCCCTACACACGCCGCTGATGCCGGGCGCGGGAAAGTCGGCAGGGCGGCAGTCCCGCCGCGCGGGAGCGATGCCCTGTGGACGTGACGCGATGAGCCTGGCCGACTACCGCCGCAAGCGCAGCTTCACCCGCACCGGTGAACCGGAACCGGGCAGGCCGGCGCCGCGCGGCCGCCGTCCGCTGTTCGTGGTGCAGCTGCACCACGCCAGCCGCCGCCACTACGACTTCCGCCTGCAGGTGGGCGATGCGCTGCGCAGCTGGGCCGTGCCCAAGGGACCCAGCTACGACCCGAAGGTCAAGCGCATGGCCGTGGAGGTCGAGGACCATCCGCTGGAATACGCCGATTTCGAGGGGCAGATCCCGCGGGGCGAATACGGCGGCGGCCACGTGGCCCGCTTCGACCAGGGCGTGTGGAGCACCGACGGCGATCCGGAGGCGCAGCTGGCCAAGGGCCATCTGCGCTTCGAGCTGTTCGGCCGCAAGCTCAAGGGCGGCTGGCACCTGGTGCGCTCGGGCAAGCCGGCGCGGCAGCCGCAGTGGCTGCTGTTCAAGGACGAGGACGCCTACGCCGGGCCGCTGGAGGCCGACGACCTGCTGGCCGGCGTCACCCCGCCGCCGGCGCAGGACCGGCGGCGCGCCGGCAGCGGCAAGGCCACGCGCAGGAGGAAGACGGAGGTGAAGGCACCGGCCACGCGCCGGCGCGACTGGGCGAAGGCCGCGCTGGCCCTGCCCGGCGCGCGCAAGGGCGCGGCGCCGGATGGCGCGTTCGCACCGCAGCTGGCGCGGCTGGTGCAGGCACCACCGGAGGGCGCGGACTGGCTGCACGAGCTTAAATGGGACGGTTACCGCCTGCTGGCGACCATCGCCGACGGGCAGGTGCGGCTGTGGTCGCGCAACGGCCTGGATTGGACCGGGCGCGTGCCCGAGGTGCGTGACGCACTGGGCGCGCTGGGGCTGCGCTCGGCGGTGCTGGACGGCGAGCTGGTCGCCGGCCGCGGTGCGCGCACCGACTTCAACCTGCTGCAGGCCGTGCTGTCCGGCGAACGGCAGGCCAGGCTGGTGCTGGTCCTGTTCGACCTGCTGCACCTGGACGGCGTGGATCTGGCCGGGGTGCCGCTGCGCGAACGCAAGGCGCTGCTGCGGCGCGTGCTGGACGCAGGCCACGGCGGCCACCTGGCCTACAGCAGCCATGCCGAGGGCGAGGGCGGTGAGGCCTTCCGCGTGGCCGGCATGCAGGGATTCGAAGGCATCGTCTCCAAGCGTGGCGACCGGCCGTACCGTCCTGGGCGCAGCGACGACTGGCGCAAGACCAAGCTGCTGGAAGGCGACGAGTTCGCGGTGGTGGGCTTCACCGCACCCAGGGGCACGCGCACCGGCTTCGGCTCGCTGCTGCTGGCCCGCCCCGACCCGGAGCACGGCTGGCGCTACGCCGGCAAGGTCGGCTCCGGCTTCAGCGAGGCGCAGCTGCGGGAGCTGGCCGGACGCCTGGGCAAGGGTTCGCGCGCGCCGAGCGTGTTCGTGGACGTGGACGATCCGGAGCTGCGGCGCGCGGCCTGGATCGAGCCGGAGCTGGTGGTGGAGGTGTTTTACCGCGGCATCGGCGCGCAGCAGGTGCTGCGGCAGCCGTCGCTGAAGGCGCTGCGCCCGGACAAGCGTGCCGCGGACCTGTCCGATCCGGATCGCGGGCCGCCGGGCCCGGGGAGCACCAGGATGGGCGGAACGAAGCGCGCCACGGCGGGGCGGGCGGCCAAGGTGGCAAGCCCTGGAAAGCGTGCCGGCGCCGTGAAGAAGGCCGGCGCGGCCAGGGCGAAGAAGGCGGGCGCGGACAAGACCGCCGCGCCGCGCACGCGCAGGCGCGCGGCCGGGGCGGGCGCGCCGCCGGAGCTGTCCAGCCCCGGCAAGGTGCTCTATCCCGGCGACGGCTACACCAAGGCCGACGTGTGGAACTACTACCAGACGGTGATGGACCAGCTGCTGCCGCAGATCGCCGGCCGGCCGCTGTCGGTCATCCGCTGCCCGGGCGGCATCGCCCGCGCCTGCTTCTTCCAGAAGCACCGCACGGCCGGGCTGGAACGGGTGGCCACGGTGCGGCTGAAGGAGGAAAGCGGCGGCTCGGGCGATTACCTGGTGGTCGAGGATGCGGCCGGGCTGATGGAGCTGGTGCAGTTCAACACCCTGGAGTTCCATCCGTGGGGTGCGCACGCGGACGCACCGGATACGGCCGACCGGGTGGTGTTCGACCTGGACCCTGGGCCGGACGTGCCCTTCGCCGAGGTCAAGCGCGCGGCGCAGGACCTGCGCCGGCTGCTGGCGCGGCTGGAGCTGGAGTCGTTCCTGCGCGTGTCCGGCGGCAAGGGCCTGCACGTGGTGGTGCCGCTCAATCCGGGCTGCGACTGGGCGCTGACCCGGCGCTTCGCGCGCGGCTTCGCCGAGGCGCTGACCCAGGCCGAACCGGACCGCTTCCTGGCCGTGGCCAGCAAGCGCCTGCGCAACCGCCGCATCTTCATCGACTGCCTGCGCAACGGCCGGGGCGCCACCGCGGTGGCCTCGTACTCGCTGCGCGCACGGCCGCGCGCGCCGGTGGCCATGCCGATCGGCTGGAACGAGCTGGCGCGGCTCGCCAGGCCGGACGCCTTCACCCTCGCCAGCGTGCCGGAGAAGCTGCGCCGCCGCCGGCGTGATCCGTGGGAGGGCATGGACCGGATCCGCCAGGACCTGGCGCGCTGGGCCGACGCCGGCGCGTGACGGCATCCGGCGGCACGCGGCGCGCAAGGCGCGTGGCGGGTATGGTCTAAGATTCCCGCGCTCCCCGGCGCCGACCGGGCGTTCAGGTCCGGGTGCGCCGCCACAGGTCATGCTGGAGCCCGCTTTGCGGGCGCCGGGACGCAGTGCCTGGCCCGCCCCCACCATCTTTCAGTCTTTCAGAAGGACTCCTGATCCGTGTCTACCTGGCTCGTTACCGGCGGCGCCGGTTTCATCGGCGGCAACTTCGTGCTCGAGGCCGTGGCCCGCGGCGTTCGCGTGGTCAACCTCGACAAGCTCACCTACGCCGGCAACCTCGACACCCTGGCCTCGCTGGAGGGCAACCCCGACCACGTGTTCGTGCAGGGCGACATCGGCGACCAGGCGCTGGTGCGCCGGCTGCTGGAGGAGCACCGCCCGGACGCGGTGGTGAACTTCGCTGCCGAGAGTCACGTGGACCGCTCCATCGACGGGCCGGCCGCCTTCATCCATACCAACGTGGTCGGCACCCTGGGCCTGCTGGAGGCGGTGCGCGACCACTGGAAGGGCCTTCAGGGCGAGGCGAGGGACGCCTTCCGTTTCCTGCACGTGTCCACCGACGAGGTGTACGGCTCGCTGGGCGAGACCGGCAAGTTCACCGAGACCACGCCGTACGCGCCCAACTCGCCGTACTCGGCCAGCAAGGCGGCCTCGGACCACCTGGTGCGGGCCTTCCACCACACCTACGGTCTGCCCACGCTCACCACCAACTGCTCCAACAACTACGGGCCGTACCACTTCCCGGAGAAGCTGATCCCGCTGGTGATCCAGCGCGCCCTGGCCGGCCAGCCGCTGCCGGTGTACGGCGACGGCCAGCAGGTGCGCGACTGGCTGTACGTGTCCGACCACTGCGAGGCCATCCGCACCGTCCTGGCCAAGGGCCGGGTGGGGCAGACCTACAACGTCGGCGGCAACGCCGAGCGCCGCAACATCGAGGTGGTGCGCACCATCTGCCGCCTGCTGGACGAGCGCCGGCCGCGTCCGGACGGCAGCCCGCACGAGAGCCTGATCACCTTCGTCGCCGACCGGCCCGGGCACGATCGCCGCTACGCCATCGACGCGTCCAAGATCCGCAACGAGCTGGGCTGGGAGCCGCGCTACACCTTCGAGGAAGGCATCGCGGCCACCGTGGACTGGTACCTGGCCAACCAGGACTGGGTGCAGCGGGTGCTGGACGGCAGCTACCGGCTCGAACGCATCGGCACCGCGGCCTGAGGGCGGGGGGAGGATTCCATGACGCAACGCAAGGGCATCATCCTGGCCGGCGGTTCCGGTACCCGCCTGTACCCGATCACGCGCGGGGTCAGCAAGCAGCTGCTGCCCGTGTACGACAAGCCGATGATCTACTACCCGCTCAGCGTGCTGATGCTGGCGGGCATCCGCGAGGTGCTGGTCATCAACACCCCGCACGAACAGGCCCTGTTCCAGGCCCTGCTGGGCGACGGTTCGCAGTGGGGCATCGACATCCGGTACGCGGTGCAGCCCAGCCCCGACGGGCTGGCCCAGGCCTACCTGATCGGCCGCGATTTCGTCGGCGGCAAGCCCAGCTGCCTGGTGCTGGGCGACAACATCTTCTACGGCCACGGCCTGACCGACCTGCTGCGCCGCGCCGACGCGCGCCAGGACGGGGCCACCGTGTTCGGCTACTGGGTGCGCGATCCGGAGCGCTACGGTGTGGCCGAATTCGACGCCCAGGGGCGGGTGGTCGGCATCGAGGAGAAGCCGGCGCAGCCGCGCTCCAACTACGCGGTCACCGGCCTGTACTTCTACGACGGCCGGGCCAGCGACTTCGCCGCCGAGCTCAAGCCCTCGGCGCGCGGCGAGCTGGAGATCACCGACCTCAACCGGCGCTACCTGGAGGAGGGCGCGCTGTACCTGGAGCAGCTGGGCCGCGGCTACGCCTGGCTGGACACCGGGACCCACCAGTCGCTGCACGACGCCTCCAACTTCATCCAGGCCATCCAGGACCGCCAGGGCCTGCAGGTGTGCTGCCCGGAGGAGATCGCCTACGGCAACGGCTGGATCGACGCGGCACAGCTGGAGAAGCTGGCCGCGCCGCTGGCCAAGAACGAGTACGGCCGCTACCTGATGAACCTGGCCAAGCGCGGCAGGGTGGTGAGATGAAGGTGATCGAGACGGATCTGCCCGGGTGCGTGGTGATCGAGCCGGCCGTGTACGGCGACGCCCGCGGCTTCTTCTACGAGGCCTGGAACGCCGAGCGCTTCCGCGCCCACGGCCTGCCGGACCGCTTCGTGCAGAGCAATGTGTCCTCGTCCACGCGCGGCGTGCTGCGCGGCCTGCACTACCAGTGGCCCAACCCGCAGGGCAAGCTGGTCAGCGTGCTGGAGGGCGAGGTGTACGACGTGGCGGTGGACATCCGCCGCGGCTCGCCGCACTTCGGACGCTGGACCGCGGTGGTGCTCACCGCCGCGAACAAGCGACACTTCTGGATCCCGGAGGGCTTCGCCCACGGCTTCCTGGTGCTGTCCGAGCGCGCACTGTTCAGCTACCTCTGCACCGCCCCCTACGACAAGGCCGCCGACGCCGGCGTGCGCTGGAACGACGCCGCCCTGGCGGTGGACTGGCCCGAGGCCGCGCCGCTGCTGTCGGACAAGGACGCCAACGCGCCGTTCCTGGAGCAGATCCCGGCCGAGCGGCTGCCGGTGTACCCGGCATGAGGCTGCTGGTCGTCGGCGCCAACGGCCAGGTCGGCCGCGAACTGCGGCGCAGTCTGGCCGAGCTGGGCCAGGTGCTGCCGGCCACCCGCGACGGCCGCCTGGACGACGGCACCGCCTGCGCGGTCGCCGACCTGGGCGATCCGGACGGGCTGGCGCGGCTGGTGCGTGACACCACCCCCGACACGGTGGTCAATGCCGCCGCCTACACCGCGGTGGACCAGGCCGAGGACGAACCGGACGTGGCCTGGCGGATCAACGCGCAGGCCCCCGGCGTGCTGGCCCGTGCCTGCGCCGGGGCCGGCATCCCGCTGGTGCACTATTCCACCGACTACGTGTTCGACGGCCGCGGCACGCGCCCGTACCGGGAGGACGATCCGACCGCGCCGCTGGGCGCGTACGGCGCCAGCAAGCGCGCCGGCGAGGAGGCGGCGCTGGCCGCCGGCGGGCGGCCGCTGGGGTTCCGCACCGCCTGGGTCTACGCCGCGCACGGGCACAACTTCCTGCGCACCATGCTGCGCCTGGGCGCCGAGCGCGAGGAGCTGCGGGTGGTGGCCGACCAGGTCGGCACGCCGACCCCGGCCGCGCTGATCGCCGACGTCCCCGCCGTGGCCCTGCGCCGTGCCCTGGCCGGGCCCGCGGTGGCCGGCCTGTGGCACCTGGTGGCGGCCGGGCAGACCAGCTGGCACGGTTTCGCCGAGGCGATCTTCGCCGAAGCGGTGGCCGCCGGCCTGCTGCCGCGCGCCCCGCGTGTGCTGCCGATCACCACCGCCGGGTACCCGACCCGGACCCGCCGCCCGGCCTATTCGTGCCTGGACACCACCCGCCTGCGGCGCGACTTCGGCGTGGAACTGCCGGACTGGCGCGAGGGCCTGCGCGGCGTGGTCACGGAGCTGGCCCGGGCCGGCTGAGCCGCCCGTTCCCGCGCGGGACGGGCCGTCCGGGCCTGCCCGCGGGCGCGGGCGGGCCCTCCGTCACTGGACTTGCCGCCCCCGGCCCGATAGCGTGTCGGCCTTCGCATCCGCAGGGAACCATGCATGGCCGGTCCAGCCACGCCCCAGTTGACCTTCCGCGCCGTCGTCCTCGCCATCGTCCTGGCGGTGGTGCTGTCGGCGGCCAACGCCTACCTCGGCCTGTTCGCGGGCCTGACCGTGGCCACCGCCATCCCGGCGGCGGTCGTCTCCATGGGCGTGCTGCGCCTGCTCGGCGGCGGCACCATCCTGGAGAACAACATCGTCCAGACCGGTGCCTCGGCCGGTTCCTCCATCGCCGCCGGCGTGATCTTCACCATCCCGGCGCTGGTGCTGATGGGCTACTGGCCCGACTTCGACTACTGGTGGGTGCTGGGCATCGCCGGCCTGGGCGGCCTGCTGGGCGTGCTGTTCTCGGTGCCGCTGCGGCGCACGATGATCGTCGAGGATCCGCTGCCTTTCCCCGAGGGCAAGGCCGCGGCCGAGGTGCTCAAGGCCGGCGAGAACCCCGGCCCGGGCCTGAAGATCCTGGGCCTGTCGGCGGCCATCGGTGGCGTGGTCAAGCTGGCCGCGGCCAACGGCCTGCGCCTGATCCCGGACAGCTGGGCGGTGGCCGGCTACTTCGCCAACAACCGGATCATCGGCTACCTCGGCACCGGCCTGTCGCCGGCGCTGCTGGGCGTGGGCTACATCGTCGGCCTGAACGTGGGCATCGTGGTGCTGTCCGGCGCCATCCTGTCCTGGCACATCGCCATCCCGCTGTACCACGCCGCGTTCCTGGACAGCGACCCGGCCCTGGCCGCCTCGGTTGCCGGCGCCTCGGCCACCGACGCGGCCTTCGCCATCTGGTCGGCCAAGATCCGCTTCCTGGGCGTGGGCGCCATGCTGGTCGGCGGCGTGTGGACCCTGTTCTCGCTGCGCAAGTCGCTGGTGGCCGGCATCAGGAGCGGCCTGGCCGCCGCGCGCAAGGGCGCGGCGCAGGGCGCGGCCATCGCCGAGACCGACCGCGACCTGCCGATGAAGTGGATGCTGGTGGCGCTGGTGGCCTTCGTCGTGCCGCTGTGGCTGCTGTACCACGCCATCGTCGGCTTCTGGGTGGCCAGCCTGGCCATGACCCTGATCATGATCGTGGCCGGCTTCCTGTTCGTGTCGGTGTCCGGCTACCTGGCCGGCCTGGTGGGCTCGTCCAACAACCCGGTCTCGGGCATCACCATCGCCACCATCCTGTTCGCCTCGGTGGTGCTGCTGGTGCTGCTGGGCGCCGACGGCCAGAACCAGGTCGGCGGCGCGCCGCTGGGCGCGGTGGCGGCGATCATGATCGGCGCGGTGGTGTGCTGCGCCGCCGCCGTGGGTGGCGACAACCTGCAGGACCTGAAGACCGGCTACCTGGTCGGCGCCACCCCGTGGAAGCAGCAGCTGATGCTGGGCATCGGCGCCTTCTCCTGCGCGCTGATCATGGCCCCGGTGCTGAACCTGCTGCAGGAGGCCTACGGCATCGGCTCCAAGACCCTGCCGGCGCCGCAGGCCAACCTGATGGCCTCGGTGGCCAAGGGCCTGTTCGGCGGCGAGCTGCCGTGGACCATGATCGCCATCGGCGGCGTGATCGGCGCGGTGGTCATCGCCATCGACGGCTGGCTGAAGAAGACCGGCAAGCGCTTCCGCGTGCCGGTGCTGGCCGCGGCCATCGGCATCTACCTGCCGCTGGAGCTGATGGTGCCGATCTTCCTCGGCGGCCTGCTGGCGCACCTGGTCGAACGCTTCCACCAGGTGTCCCCGGACGACCATGCCGCGCTGGACCGCGTGCACCGTCCGGGCGTGCTGTTCTCCGCCGGCCTGATCACCGGCGAGGCGCTGATGGGCATCGGCATCGCCCTGCCGATCGTGATCGCCCAGGACGCCGAGGTGCTGGCCCTGCCGGTGGACCTGGGGGCCGCCGGCCAGTGGGTCGGCCTGGCGGTGCTGGCCCTGGTCGGCTGGCTGCTGTACCGCACCGGCAAGCGCGGGGAGCAGGCGGCCTGAGCGCCGCCTCCGGCGGAAGGCCGTGACCTTCCGCCGTTGCGCCGGCCCGGCGGCGCCGCCTAGCATCCGGGACCGCCTCACACCAAGGAGTTCCGGATGTCCGCACGCATGCCCCTCGCCCTGGCCCTGGCCGGCCTGCTCGGCGCCGCCGCGGCCGGCGACGTCGAAGCCGCCCGCGGCTTCGACGTCCGCGACCTGCACAGGCTGGACCGCGTTTCCTCCCCGGTGCTGTCCCCGGACGGCGCGCGGGTGGTGTTCGTCAAGCGCGAGATCACCGAGGACTTCGCCAGGACCAGCACCGGCCTGTGGATGCGCGACCTGCGCACCCGCGACCTCCGCCCGCCGGTGCGGATCAGCCCGGAGGGCTGGAATGTCAGCGCGCCGGCGTTCTCGCCGGACGGCCAGTGGGTATACTTCCTCAGCGCCAGGTCCGGCACCCAGCAGGTGTACCGGATGCCCGCCACCGGTGGTACCCCGCAGCAGGTGACCCGCTATCCGCTGGACGTGGGCAGCTTCAAGCTCTCGCCCGACGGCAGCCGCCTGGCGGTGAGCATGGAGGTGTTCCCCGACTGCGGCGCGGACCTGGACTGCACGGTCAAGCGCCTGGACGGGCGCAAGCAGTCCCGCGCCAGTGGCGTGCTCTACGACAAGCTGTTCGTGCGCCACTGGGACACCTGGGAGGACGGCCGCCTCAACCAGCTGTTCATCGCCCCGGTGGCCACCGGCAAGGAGCAGGCCGCGCCCACGCTGGCGAGCGTGCCGGCGGGCGCGCCGGCGCCGGGCAACGTGCCGTCCAGGCCGTTCGGTGGCGACGACGAGTACACCTGGTCGCCGGATGGCCGGTCCATCGTCTTCGCCATGCGCCCGGCCGACCGCCAGGAGCCGTGGTCCACCAACTTCGACCTGTTCCGCTACCGCGCCGGCGCCCAGGCGGTGGAGAACCTCACCGTCTCCAACCCGGCCTGGGACACCGGCCCGGTGTTCAACGCCGACGGCAGCAAGCTGTACTACCGGGCGATGAAGCGCCCGGGTTTCGAGGCCGACCGCTTCGCCCTGATGGAGCTGGACCTGGCCACCGGCGCCACCCGCGAGATCGCCCCGGACTGGGACCGCAGCGCCGACGGCATCGTCCTGTCGGCCGACGGCCGCACGATCTACACCACCGCCCAGGACATGGGCGAGCACCCGCTGTTCGCCGTGGACATCGCCACCGGCAAGGTGGAGAAGGTCGTGGGCGGCGGCAGCATCTCGTCCTTCGCCATCGCCGGCGACACCCTGGTGTTCACCCGCAACAGCCTGCACAGCGGCGACCAGGTGTTCGTGGCGTCGCTGTCCAACCCGCAGGCCGAGCGCGCGCTCACCCCCAGCGCCGGCGAGGTGCTGCCGGAGGTGGCCTTCGGCCAGTTCGAGCAGTTCAGCTTCAAGGGCTGGAACGACGAGACCGTGTACGGCTACGTGGTCAAGCCGTGGAACTACGAGGAGGGCAAGCGCTACCCGGTGGCCTTCCTGATCCACGGCGGCCCGCAGGGCAGCTTCGGCAACAGCTGGAGCTACCGCTGGAACCCGCAGACCTACGCCGGCCAGGGCTACGCCGTGGTGATGATCGACTTCCACGGTTCCACCGGCTACGGCCAGGCCTTCACCGACTCCATCAGCGGCGACTGGGGCGGCAAGCCGCTGGTCGACCTGCAGAAGGGCTGGGAGGCGGCGCAGCAGAAGTACCCGTTCCTGGACGGCGAGCGCGCCTGCGCGCTGGGCGCCAGCTACGGCGGCTACATGATCAACTGGATCGCCGGCAACTGGAACGAGCCGTGGAAGTGCCTGGTCAACCACGACGGCGTGTTCGACACCCGGTCGATGGGCTACGTGACCGAGGAGCTGTGGTTCACCGAGTGGGAGAACGGCGGCACCCCGTACGACAAGCCGGAGAATTTCGAGAAGTTCAACCCGGTCAACCACGTGGCCAAGTGGCGCGTGCCGATGCTGGTGGTGCAGGGCGAGAAGGACTACCGCGTGCCGGTGGACCAGGGCCTGTCCACCTTCACCGCGCTGCAGCGCCGCGGCATCGAGTCGCAGCTGCTGTACTTCCCGGACGAGAACCACTGGGTGCTCAAGCCGGCCAACAGCGTGCTCTGGCACGACACCGTCAACGCCTGGTTGAAGAAGCACATCGGCCAGTGATCCCCCCCGATGGCCGGCATCCGCCGGCTATCGCCTTTCGAGGTTCCGCAGGAGTGACCAGATGGCGATCGAAGCCGCCGCCCCGTCCACCGCGCTGATCCAGAACGACATCGTCGTCTTCGGCCTGATCGCCGCCACGCTGGGCCTGATCTTCTGGCTGGCCAGCGGCCCGACACCATTCTGGAGGAAGTTCTTCGCCTGGGTGCCGGCGCTGCTGCTGTGCTACTTCGTTCCTGCCATCTACAACACGGTCGGCCTGATCGACGGCACCCAGGGCGCGGTCTACAACCCCATCGGCAGCCGCGTGCTGCTGCCGGTGGCCCTGGTCCTGCTGACCATGACCATCGACCTGAAGGGCGTGCTGAAGCTGGGTCCGCGCCTGCTGTTCGTGTTCTGCGCGGGCACCTTCGGCCTGTTCCTGGGCGCGATCGTGGCCTTCCAGCTGTTCAAGTGGTTCATGCCCTCGGTGGTGGCCGGCGAGGTGTGGAAGGGCATGGCCGCACTGGCCGGCAGCTGGATCGGCGGCGGCGCCAACATGGTGGCCATCCGCGAGGTGTACCAGGTGGACGCCACCCTGTTCGGCCAGTTCGCGGTGGTGGACGTGGCCATCGCCAACACCTGGATGGCCGTGCTGCTGTTCCTGGCCGGGCGCGCGGCCAGCATCGACGCGCGCAGCGGCGCCGACACCAGCGCCATCGACGAGATGAAGGCGCGCCTGGAGGCCTACGAGGCGGCCAACGCGCGCATTCCGACCCTGACCGACCTGATGGTGATCCTGGGCATCGGCTTCGGCATCGTCGGCGCGGCACACGCCGTGTCCGCCCCGGTGGCCGCCTGGTTCGCCGCGCACGTGCCCAATGCCGGCCAGTACAGCCTGGACTCGGCCTTCGTCTGGGTGGTGCTGCTGGCCACCTTCGCCGGCCTGGCGCTGAGCTTCACCCCGGCGCGCCGGCTGGAGAACGCGGGCATGGCCAAGGTCGGCAGCGCCTGCCTGTACTTCCTGATCGCCAGCATCGGCATGCAGATGGACTTCACCCGCCTGGCCGAGCGCCCGGGCCTGCTGGCCCTGGGCGTGGTGTGGATGGCCGTGCACGTGCTGGTGCTGTGGGGCGCGGCCAGACTGGTGCGCGCGCCGCTGTTCTATTTCGCCATCGGCTCGCAGGGCAACATCGGCGCCGCGGCTTCGGCACCGGTGGTGGCCGCGGCCTTCCATCCCACCCTCGCCCCGGTGGGCGGGCTGCTGGGCACGGTGGGTTACGCCACCGGCACGGTGATCGCCTACTGGCTCGGCCAGATCCTGAGGGTGATGGCGGGGCAGTAGGCCGCCGCAGCCGCAGCCCGAAGGAAACGCCGCTGCCGGAGCGCGTACGTGGTGCCCCGGCCGGCCGGGGCCGACGTCCAGACGGGGTGCTTCGGTGCCTGCCGCGGGCACGCTGGCATGCGCCAGACGCCTTCGGCGCCGGCGCCCCCGCCGCGACCGGAGGCCAGCGGACCACCTCCTGTAGGAGCCGCGTACGCGGCGACCCGTCCGGGGCGGCATTCAACGCCACGCCTCTGGTGCCGGCCCTGGACATGCCCCGTGCCCCAGGCACTTCGGCGCCGGCGCACCCGCCGCGACCGGGAGGTGGCCTCAGCAGCAGCGGAACCCCGACCTGCCGCCGTAGCGCGCCGCCTGGCGCTCGCGGAAGAAGGTCGGGTAGTCCATCGGTTCCTGGTCCGGGTGCTTTTCCAGCATGTGCCGGACGTAGTTGTCGTAGTCGGGGATGCCGCAGCACAGGCGGGCGGCCTGCACCAGCCGGCGCCACACGCGCCGGTGGGTGGTGTAGTACTGCGCGGGAACGAGGGCGGTACCCATGGCGTCGCCTCCCTACAGGCCGGCCTGCGCCGCCTGCTGCTCCGGGGTCAGGGGCACGTACGGCGTCTCGCAGTCACTGCGCTCCGGGCGCGCACGGGCGGCCAGGATGGAGCGCACCGAGTAGACCAGGATGGCGAACACCACCAGCAGGAACAGTACGGTCAGGCCGGTGTTGACGTAGGCGTTGGTCACGACCTGGTGCATCTGGTCCATGGTCCTGGCCGGGGCCAGCAACTGGCCGGCGGCGATGCCGTCCTGGAACTTGCGCGCCTGGGCCAGAAAGCCCTGCGCCGGGTTGCCGTCGAAGATCTTGATCAGGCCCGCGGCGGTGGTGCACACCAGCAGCCAGGCGGCCGGCAGCGCGGTGACCCAGGCGTAGCGGTCGCGCTTGAGCTTGAACAGCACCACGGTGCCCAGCATCAGGGCGATGCCGGCAAGCATCTGGTTGGAAATGCCGAACAGCGGCCACAGGGTCTGGATGCCGCCGAACGGGTCCACCACGCCGGTGTAGAGCAGGTAGCCCCAGAGCGCCACGCAGCCGGCGGTGGCGATGATGTTGGCCGCCCACGACTCGGTACGGCGCAGCGCCGGCACGAAGGTGCCCAGCAGGTCCTGCAGCATGAAGCGGCCGGCGCGGGTGCCGGCGTCCACCGCCGTGAGGATGAACAGCGCCTCGAACAGGATGGCGAAGTGGTACCAGAACGCCATGGTGTCCTCGCCGGGCAGCAGCGAGTGCAGGATCTGGGCGATGCCCACCGCCAGGGTCGGCGCGCCGCCGGCGCGGGCGAGGATGGTGCTTTCGCCGATGTCGCGCGCGGTGGCCTCCAGCACGTCGGGAGAGATGCTGAAGCCCCAGTGGCTGATGGTGGCCGCGACCGAGGCGGTGTCGCTGCCGACCAGCCCGGCCGGGCTGTTCATGGCGAAGTACACGCCCGGCTCGATGATGCTGGCCGCGACCAGCGCCATCACCGCCACGAATGACTCCATCAGCATGCCGCCGTAGCCGATGTAGCGCATGTGCGACTCGTTGGCCAGCAGCTTGGGCGTGGTGCCGGAGCTGATCAGGGCGTGGAAGCCGGACACCGCGCCGCAGGCGATGGTGATGAACAGGAACGGGAAGATGCCGCCCTTCCACACCGGGCCGTCGCCGCTGGCGGCGAACCGGGTCAGCGCCGGCATGCGCAGGTCGGGCATCACGATCAGGATGCCGATGGCCAGGGCGAGGATGGTGCCGATCTTGAGGAAGGTGGACAGGTAATCGCGGGGCGCCAGCAGCAGCCACACCGGCAGCACCGAGGCCACGAAGCCGTAGCCGATCAGCATCCAGGTGATCTGCGTGGCGCTGAAGGTGAAGGCCGGGCCCCACACCGGGTCGGCGGCGACCCTGCCGCCCAGCCAGATCGCCACCAGCAGCAGCACCAGGCCGGCCACGGAGATCTCGCCGATGCGGCCGGGACGGACGTAGCGCATGTACAGGCCCATCAGGATGGCGATGGGCATGGTGGCGATGACGGTGAACATGCCCCAGGGGCTCTCGGCCAGCGCCTTGACCACCACCATGGCCAGCACCGCCAGGATGATGATCATGATCAGGAAAGCGCCGAACAGGGCGATGGTGCCGGGCACCGGGCCCATCTCCTCGCGCACCAGCTCGCCCAGCGAGCGGCCGTCCCGGCGGCTGGAGATGAACAGGACCATGAAGTCCTGCACCGCGCCGGCCAGGACCACGCCGGCCACGAGCCACAGCAGGCCGGGCAGGTAGCCCATCTGCGCGGCCAGCACCGGGCCGACCAGCGGGCCGGCACCGGCGATGGCCGCGAAGTGGTGGCCGAACAGCACGTGGCGGTGGGTGGGCACGTAGTCCAGGCCGTCGTTGTGCACCACCGCGGGCGTGGCCCGGGTCGGATCCAGGCGCATCACCTTGTTGGCGATGAACAGCGCGTAGTAGCGGTAGGCCACCAGGTAGATGGACACGGCGGCCACCACGATCCACAGCGCGTTGACGTGTTCGCCGCGGCGCAGCGCCAGCGTGCCGAGGCAGAACGCGCCCAGCAGCGCCAGCGCCGCCCACGCGGCCTTGGACAATGCCTTCATGGAGGATCTCCGACGGGGGATGATCAAGAATCGTCCTCCGCGGCGGCCGGGTCAATCGCCGGGCCGTGCGGCAGGCCTGCGACTTTGGTCGTGTCCGTCGCGGCTGCTGCGATGCAGCAGGCACCGCTTGCGCAGGCGCGCCGGGTACGGGTTAGCCTCATGCCGGCCAGACAGGGAGCATCCCCCATGAATGCGATCGTCCTGCTGTTGCTCGGGCTCGGCGCGATGATGCTGGGCTACCTGTTCTACTCGAAGTTCATCGCCGAGAAGATCTACCGGCTGGAGGCCGACTATCCGACCCCGGCCCACACCATGCGCGACGGCGTGGACTACGTGCCCACCAACCGCTTCGTGCTCTGGGGGCACCACTTCACCTCGGTGGCCGGCGCGGCGCCTATCGTCGGACCGGCGATCGCGATGATCTGGGGCTGGGGGGCCAGCGTTCCTGTGGGTGACGCTGGGCACGGTGTTCTTCGCCGGCGTGCACGACTTCGGCGCGCTGTGGGCGAGCGTGCGCAACAGGGGGCAGTCGATGGGCATGCTCAGTGGCAGCTACATCGGCCGCCGCGGGCGCAACCTGTTCCTGGTGGTGATCTTCCTGCTGCTGCTGATGGTCAACGCGGCCTTCGCGGTGGTGATCGCCAATCTGCTGGTGTCCACGCCGACATCGGTGATCCCGGTGTGGGGCGCGATCCTGGTGGCGCTGGTGATCGGCCAGCTGATCTACCGCTGGAAGGTGGGCCTGCTGTGGCCCTCGATCGGCGGCGTGATCGTGCTGTACGCCCTGGTCCTGGTCGGCAACAGCTACCCGGTCGTGCTGCCCGATCCCGTCCTCGGCATGAGTCCGCGCTCGGCCTGGATCGTGCTGCTGTTCCTGTACGCGGGCATCGCCTCGATCCTGCCGGTGTGGGTGCTGCTGCAGCCGCGCGACTACATCAACGGCCTGCAGCTGTTCGTCGGCCTGGGCATCCTCTACCTGGCGGTGCTGCTGGCCTCGCCGACCATCGTCGCGCTGGCCTTCAACGACGCGCTGCCGGAAGGTACGCCGTCGATTGCTCTGACGACAGTCGGATCGCCAGCGTCGTGCCGCTGAACGATCGGCACGCAGCCACTGCGGAGCAGCGCCACGATCTCTTCTGGATAGAGCGTGCAACTCACGTCATTGGGGTCCAGCATCCATGTGGCGCCCGGTGCTGACTCGAAGAGTTCTCGTCCCACCACGGCGACTACCCTTGCCGCGCCTCGTGCTGCGGCATGTGCTTTGACGTCGTCGCTGAAGACCGGAATCACAGTGATTCCGTCCGGCCGCGTGAAGCAGATCAGTCGCACTTTTCCGCTGTCGTCCGAGAGCGGGAGGTGGACGTACAGGACGGCCGTGAGCAGCGCCTGGAAGAACGCAGGCTCCTCCATGGGATTCTCGATCGCTCGCGCCTGCAGGCGCGCCAGCTGCTCAGGGGTCGTCATGCCCTAAGTATTACGCAGGCCGACCCTGCATGCACCCGGCGGGCTAAAGCCCGCCGGATGTCGAAGGGTTCAGACTAGCTCGCTGGAACTCCGCGAATGTCGCCGTCGCGATGCAGCCAGCGATAGAGCGCTGGCAGCACGATGAGCGTCAGGAGGGTTGACGACACGATCCCGCCGATCACGACGGTGGCGAGTGGACGTTGAACCTCCGAGCCGGCCCCGACATTCAGGGCCATGGGCACGAACCCGAGCGAGGCCACGAGAGCTGTCATCAGGACGGGCCGCAGGCGACCGATCGCACCGTTTAAGATTGCGTTGTCCAGCGGATCGCCCTGCTCCCGCAGCTTGCGGATGAACGCGATCATAACCAGGCCGTTGAGTACGGCCACGCCCGACAGTGCGATGAAGCCCACCCCCGCCGAGATCGAAAGCGGGATGCCACGCAGCGCCAACGCGACGACGCCGCCCGTGAGCGCGAGCGGCACTCCGCTGAACACGATCGCCGCGTCCTTCGCTGATCCAAACGCCATGAACAGCAGGCCGAAGATGATCACCAAGGTCACGGGAACGACGATTGCCAGCCGGCGGCTGGCCGAGATCAGCTGCTCGAACGTGCCGCCGTAGTCCACCCAGTAGCCCGTGGGCAGCTTGACGTCGGCACGGACGCGTTCCTGCAGCTCCTTGACGAAGCTGCCGAGGTCCCGGTCACGCACGTTGGCCGTCACCACGATCCGTCGCTTTCCGTTCTCGCGATTGATCTGGTTCGGTCCGGGCTTGGTGTCGATCTGTGCAACCTCACGCAATGGCACGGTCTTGGGGGTGCCGGCAGCCCAGCGCGCATCCAGTGCGGACTCGTCCGGCTCGGCCTCGCGAAGCGGGATCGGCAGATCGAGCAGCGCGGCCGGATCCTGGCGCAGCTCCTCGGGCAGGCGAACGACGATTTCGAAGCGACGATCGCCCTCGAAGAGGTGACCGGCGACCTCGCCGCCAATGGCCGTCGCCACGGTCTCCTGCACATCCCCCGGGTTGAGCCCGTAGCGCGCCAGCGCAGCGCGATCGGGCGTCACTGTCAGCAGCGGAAGGCCTGTGACTTGTTCGGCCCTCACGTCGGCGGCGCCATCAATCGAGGCGAGCACCTGCTGGATCTGCGCACCCGTGCGAACCAGTTGCTCGAGATCATCGCCATAGATCTTGACCGCCACATCGGCGCGCACGCCCGAGATGAGCTCGTTCGTCCGCAGCTGAATGGGCTGGCTGATCTCGTAGTTGCTGCCGGGGATCGCCTCGAGCGCCTCTTCCAGCTCTTCTATGAGCTCCTGCTTGGGCTTTCGCGGGTCCGGCCATTCCTCACGCGGCTTGAGGATCACGAATGTATCGCCTATGGACGGCGGCATGGGGTCGCTCGCCACTTCCGCGGTGCCAAGTTTGGAGAAGACGCGCTTGACCTCCGGAAAGCCGGCCAGCGTTCGCTCCAGCGATTCCTGCATTCCGATCGCCTGCGTCAGGCTGGTGCCGGGGATGCGGATGGGCTGGATGACGATGTCCCCCTCGTCCAGGTTCGGGATGAACTCCGAGCCCAGGCGGGTCGCCAGCAGGCCCGAGAGCACCACCAGCGCGGCCGCGCCGGCCATCACCGCCATACGGCGTCGGAGTGCCCACGCCAGGATCGGCTCATAGCGGCGCCGGACCCAGGCCACGAGCCGGTTCTCCTTTTCCTCGACCTTGCCATTCAGGAAGACGGCGATCGCGGCGGGAACGAAGGTGAGCGACAGGATCATCGCGCCGGTCAGCGCGAGGACCACCGTGATCGCCATCGGATGGAAGAGCTTCCCCTCGATCCCGCTCAAGGCAAAGATCGGCAGGTACACCGCTCCGATGATGCCGAGGCCAAACAGACTCGGCCGGATCACCTCCGCCGTGGCGGAGGCCGTGACATCAAAGCGTTCCTCGTCGGTCATCTTCCGGCCGAGGCTGTGCTGCATCTCCCCGAACCGGCGCAGGCAGTTCTCGATGATGATCACCGCGCCATCGACAATGAGGCCGAAATCCAGCGCGCCCAGGCTCATGAGGTTGCCCGACACGCCGCCCCGCACCATTCCCATGATGGTGAACAGCATCGCCAGCGGGATGACAGCTGCGGTGATCAGGGCCGCCCGGATGTTGCCGAGCAGCAGGAACAGCACGACGACGACGAGCAACGCACCTTCGATCAGGTTCTTGGAGACCGTATGGATGGTGCGGTCGACCAGGGCCGTGCGGTCGTAGACCGGCTCGGCGCGCACGCCCTCCGGCAGGCTGGCATTGGCCGCCTCCAGACGGGCACCCACCGCCTGCGAGACCTCGCGGCTGTTGGCGCCGACCAGCATCACGACGGTGCCGAGGACCACCTCGTGCCCGTTCTGGGTCGCGGCGCCCGAGCGCAGCTCGCGCCCCTCGGCCACCGTGGCGATATCGCCTACCCGGATCGGGACGCCACCGCGCCGGTCGAGCACGATGCTGCGGATGGCATCGAGGTCCCCGACCTGCCCGGGCACGCGGACGAGGAACTGCTGGCCGTTGCGCTCGATGTAGCCGGCGCCCACGTTCTGGTTGTTGGCCGAGATCGCCGAAACGACGTCCCGCAGCGTCAGATTGAGCGCGACCAGCTGGGCCGGGTCCGGGGTGATGTGGATCTGGCGCTCATACCCACCGATCGTGTTGACTTCGGCGACCCCGGGTGTGTTGCGCAGCTGCGGGCGGATGACCCAGTCCTGCAGCGTTCGAAGGTCAGTCGTGGTGTAGGGCGTGCCGTCTTTCTTCAGCGCCTTGGCATCGGCCTCCACGGTGTACATGAAGATCTCGCCCATGCCCGTTGCGATGGGGCCCATCTCGGGTTCCATCCCCCCGGGCAGCTGCGAACGCACCTGCTGGAGTCGCTCGGCCACCTGCTGGCGGGCAAAGAAGATGTCGGTACCGTCCTTGAACACGACCGTGACCTGCGAAAGCCCATAGCGCGACAGCGATCGCGTGTAGTCGAGCCCCGGCAGGCCCGCGAGTGCCGTCTCGATAGGAAACGTAATGCGTTGCTCGGTCTCGAGCGGTGAGTAACCTTCTGCCTGCGTGTTGATCTGGACCTGGACGTTGGTCACGTCCGGAGTGACGTCGATCGGCAGCTTCGTGAAGCTCCAGACGCCAAGCCCCACGAGGGCGAGAGTCAGGAGCAGCATCAGCCACCGATGCGTGATCGCGAATCGGATGATTTTCTCGAGCATGGTGGCGGCCCTAATGCTCTTCGGCGGTGGACTTTTCCATGTCCGCCTTGATCAGGTAGCTCTGCTGGACGACGACCTGCTCGCCGGGCTTCAACCCGGCCAGGATCTCCACGGTGTCGGCGTCGCGCCGCCCCGTTTTCACCGGTCGCCTGTGGTAGGTCTCGCCCTTCTGCACATAGACGACCTCCTCGCCGTTGGACGTCTGCAGTGCACTGAGTGGCACGACGAGATTGGCGCGCGCCTGGTCCACGATTACGCGAGCCTTGACTGCCGACCCTGGACGCCAGAGGCCGTCCAGGTTGCGCAGGCGCGCGCGGGCGACCGTGCTCTGACTCGCTGTCGCCGTGCTGGGCAGGATCCGTTCGATCTGGGTCTCAGAGGTGACCCCATCGCTCATGCGCGTCACGATGACCGGGCTGCCGACGCGCAGACGCTGGGCGTCGCGCCCGAAGACATGCAGGTCGACCCACAGGTCCGAGAGATTCGCGATCTCGTACAGGGCCGCACCCTCGCCTGCCACAGTCCCCACCGATGCATCGCGGGACAACACCACACCCGAGATGGGGGCAGTGACCGTGTAGGTGGTCAGGCTCAGGTTGCTCTCGATCGTCGCCAGCGGCTGGCCGGCGCGGACCTGGTCGCCGACGTTGGCGTGTAGCGCGCGCACCAGTCCGGGGAAGCGCGCCATGACCCGCGCGATTGCTCCGTCGACCGGGGTCAGGAGCCCCTGCACTTCATGGTCGTCCGAGATCTCGCCCGGCCCGGCAGGGCTCACGCGCACGCCCGCCGCCGCAGCGGCCTGCGTGCCGATCTTGGTGCTCGTCGGCAGCTCGCCGTGCTCGCCCTCCTCACCTTCCTCGCCCGCCTCGCCTCCCGTCGGAGATGACGCGTTGCATGCTGCCAGCAGCGCGGCCAACGACAGGGCTGCAATCCAATGAAGTTTCACGGGGTGTCTCCTTGTTCAATGGACGGGCCGGCCGAAACGAACGGCTGCCCGGTCAGGCGCTGGATCTCGAGCAGTGCCGAGTGGGCCTCGAGTGCAGCTTCGAGTTGGTCGCGGAGGGCGGCCGTGCGCTCGGCTTGCAGCTGCGCCCACTCCAGATAGCTCGCCGCGCCTGCGCGGTAGGCGCGCTCGGCAGCCGCCTCGGCGCGCGAGAGCCTCGGGATCACGTCGCTCCCCAAGCGGCGCACTTCGAGCTGTGCGGTGAGAAACCGTCCATGCGCTTCGGCGAGGGTGGAATACAGCGACAGGCTCTTGACCTCGCGCTCGAGGCCGAGCAGTGCCAGCTCCGCTTCCGCAGCCCGAATTTCCGGCTGCGCCCTCACCTTGGTGCCCAGCGGCATCGATACGCTGACGACCAACCCGAAGTCGTCGGTCGCCTGCAAACGCCGGACGCCGACCTGCCAGTCCAGGTCGGGAGTGGCAGCGGTTCGCGCGAGCTGGAGGCGAGCCTCTCGAATGCGCTGCTCGCCGGCGAACTGGGCAAGCTCGGGTGTCTTGGCGAGCCAGGAGGCGAGCTCGTCGAACGAGGCGATCTTCGGCAGCGCCAACGGGTTGATGGGCACGACGTCGAAGCTCGGTGCGCGCTCGCCCCAGAGGGTCGCCAGATGCTGTCGGGCCGCCCGTGCCTGCTGCACCGCGCGCGCCTGATCGAGTTCCGCACGCGCGAGCGCGGCCTCTGCAGTCAGCACGACCGATTCCGGCGATGCCCCGGCCTGAAGGCGTTGCCGAGCGCCGGCCACCGCGCGTTTCCGCTGCGCGATATCCAGGCGCGCGATCTCCGCGCGCTTCTCGGCCGCTACGACCGCCAGGTAGCGGCGAGCCACCTCGGCGAGCAGGTCCAGGCGACGGGCTTCACGCTCCACCGCAAGTACATCGATGCGGCTCTGCGCCAGCGCGCGGCGGGCGTCGAGCTTGCCGCCCCGCTCCAGCACAGAGGCCAGGCTCAAGGTGATCTCGGCGCCCTGCAGGCCGCTGGCCTCGCCGGTGCCGAGTACGTTCTCGGCTTCGATGCCAACGACCAGAGGCGGCTTGAAGGCCGCGCGGTCCAGCTCGGTCGTCAGAACATCCCGGCGTCCGCCAAAGAGCCTGAGTTCCGGATGGGTCTGCTCGACACGGCGGAACGCGTCGTCGAGGGTCAAACTTTCCGCCGCATGGGCAGCGGATGCAGCCAGCACGGCCGCACACAAGGCGGCGCGAGCCGCCAGTCGAATCGACATGATGGAAATTCCGAATGCAGGTTGAGGGTCTGGCGGTGCTGGGTGGCACTCAACTGACGATCGGGGGTCGAAACGGTGCCGGCCATCGCCCAGCCGTTGGGGGCTGTGCAATATCGAGTCGGGGCACAGCTTGGGCCGGAATCATCTGCGGGACTGCGATCTCGGCCGTCGCCATCGCGGCGATGTGACCGCAGCAATGCGCGATATGGTGGACGAGCTGGAGCGCATCGGAGTCGTCCGTCGCTGCGGCGAGGCTCGAGCGTCCATCCAGCGAGCCGGAGGAGATCGCTTCGGCGTGCCGGGTGGACATCAGCTCGTGCAGCTCGCCCATGGCACCAATGACCAGCTGGACGAGCAGGCCCAGGACAAGGCCGGCCGTCATCAGCCACCTCACCCAGAAAGCCGGCACTCGTCTCGAACGGATCACTCGGGGGTACCTCCTGCGTTGTGGCGAGCCTCGCGCGCCTCGCGGAGGATCTCGACCGCTTCCTTGACCACGTAGAGGCCGATCAGCGTTCCGATCACAAAGTCCGGGTACGGTGACCCCAGCCACAGCACCAGCACGCCCGCGAGTATAACGCCCACGTTGGCGACCACGTCGGCGCGGGTGAAGATCCAGGTCGCCCGCAGATGCGCTTCAGCCGACTTGAGCGGCGCGAGCATGCGAAGGACCGCCATGTTGACGATGAGGGAAAGGATGGCGGTGCCGATCATCCAGCCACTGTCAGGCTCGGCGCCGTAGATCACCCGTCGCCCCACCTCGAACAGCACGCCGAGACCCAGGAGCAGCAGAGCGACGCCGCTAAGCATGGCGGCATTGGCCTTGAAGCTCGCGGCGCGGCCGATGGCGACCAGTCCAATGGCGTAGGCGGTTGCGTCGGACAGCATGTCGGCCGCATCGGCGAGCAGGCCCGTGGATTCACCGATCCAGCCCGCGATGCCGCCGACGACGGCCATCGTGGCGTTGAGGATGAGTGCGATCGTCAGGATCTTGCGCTCCTGAGCATTTTTCGCTTCGTGGTGGCAGCCGCAGTCACTCATCGGTGGGGCTCCAGAAACGGACGGAGTTCATCGGCAACCGGCATCGAGCGCAGCGCACCCACGCGTGCACCACCGGTATTGCCGCGGGGCATCCATAGCCAGGTAAACAGCAAGGACGCGGGAATTCGAACGAGCTGACCGGCCGCCTCGCGCCAGTCACGGGCGCTGATCGCCCATCTCAGGAATGCGATGTGACTGCAGACGTGCCGGATCGTGTGCGTCTGCCCCAGCACGTGGGCCCGCTCGAACGCCGTGTACGCGCCTTTCAAATCACCTGCGTATAGCGCCGAATACCCTGCCGACAGGTGCTGGGCGAAGGCCAAAATCCCAGCGGCAGTTTCGCGATGACGGGCGTGCTGCCGGAATGGCCAGGTGAGCTGGCCCCGATGGTCGAGTGGAAGCTTCTCTTCGCGCAGCCCCACGTCGCCCGCCCGCAGGGCTTCCGGTCGGCCCAGGTACGTTCCACACAAGCGGTCCCAGATCATGAAGAACTCGCCAAAGTTCACCTGGGCATTTTCGTACTCGCGCTTGTGATGCCATCGATGCACTTCGGCCACCCCAAGCCAACGTCGCAGGGGGCCGACGCGATAGTCGAGGTTCGCGTGCTGGAACGCGAGCTGGACGCTGAGCAGGGCGAGCCATGCACTCAGCACGTGAGGCGGCGCGCCGAGCAGCACCGCGACCGCCAGGCCAGGGCCCGCCATCAGCAACGCACTCAGCGGATGACGCCGCTCGCCGTTGAGCCAGTAGAGACGTTCGGCACCGTGGTGTACCGCATGCAGCCGCCACGCCCAGGCGTACCGATGGCTCAGTCGGTGCATCGTATAGAGGCCTGCATCCACAATCAGCCCGGCCAGCAGCAGCTGCATCGCGCCAGGCCACTGGTGGGGCCACCCGCCGTCGATAGGCAGGAACTGGCGCAGCGCATGGAGAAGCACGCCGGCCAGCGCAAGCAGACCGAAGTTGACGACGCCATGCACCACATCAGCATTCAGGTCGCCATGGTCCCTCTGCCACTCGGGCTCGTAAGGGGAGAGCCTTTCCAGCAAGGCCACGGCCGTGACACCAACGGATGCGATCAAGGCAAGCGCGGGCCACGCGGGCAGGGCGCTGCTGGCCACGGCCACGGCCGCGACTGCCGCCGGCAGCATGACCACGGGATAGCTCCCATAACGAATCACCACCTGGCGAAGTGCTGCACTCATGCATTACCTCTCGGACGTTCGTGCGCGGAAGGCATGGCCTTTGCGCCACGCGCATTGGCGACGAAGCCGAGGACGGCGATCGCCGCGACGGCGATCTGGGCGAGGATCGACTGCCACGTCGGGTAAAGGCCCAGCCACTCGATCTGTGGCACGGCAGCCAAGGCCTGGCTGATCCAGCCGGCTTCCTGCAGCGCCGCCACGCCCTTGCCCACAAGCACCACGGCAAGGACGGCGATCAGGATCGAGCTGAAGCGGAAGAACTGGCCGATCGGCAAGCGCGTTCCCAGTCGCAGCAGCGCGAATGCGATGACGGCCAGGACGGCCAGGCCCAAGCCCAGCCCGGCGAGGATCGCGGAGCTGTCCTGTTCGTTCCACATCGCGGCGTAGAACAGGATGGTCTCGAAGACCTCGCGGTACACGGCGACGAACGACAGCACGAACAGGAAGGTCGCGGAACGACGTGTGAGCGCTGCGGACATCTTTTCCTGCAGGTACTGCTGCCAGCGGCCGGCCATGCTCTTCTGGTGCATCCAGATCCCGACGCTGAGCAGGGCGATCGCCGCGAACAGTGCCGACAGCCCTTCGGTGGCCTCCCGCTCCGCGCCACTGATGCTGACTGCATACGTCGCGATAGCCCACGTTACGCCGCCCGCCAGCAGCGCACCGATCCATCCGGCATGCACGTACGGCAGCACATCCCTGCGCTCGGCCTTGCGTAGGAAGGCGATCATGCCGATGACGATCAACAGCGCCTCAACCCCTTCGCGCAAGAGGATGGTGAAGCTGCCCAGGAACGCTGCGGTGGTGCTATTGCTCCGGTCGGCAAGCGCCGACTCGCTGCGGTCCAGCAGCTGTCCGACCGCTGCGGCCTGAGCTTCGACGGCGGAGGTCGGTGCGCCCTCGCCGATCCTGGCGCGAAGGGTTGCCATGGCGGACTCGATCTGTCGCAGAAGCTTGCGGTCCCGCGATCCGAGCTGCGGCTCGACAGGCTCGACACCGTCGAGATACGCGGACAAGGCCAGTGCCGACGCCTGCCCCCGGTCACCCGACCGGTAGGCCGCAACGCTCTGCTGCAGGCGCTGACGGGCCAGCGCTAGAGATGCATTGCTGTTGACTGGCGAGGAGGCGGCCACGGCACTCGGCTCACCACGCAGATAGGCGATGATCGCGCGCGCCCTGTCCGCTCCCAGCGTCTTCGAAAGGTCAGCTTCAGTGGCACCCGATAACGCAGCCAGGTCGGGAAATACGCGACGCACCTGATCGTCGTCTGCCCAGATCGCCGCACCCTGTTCCCGGGCCGCCGCGTCGTACGCCAGTCCGCCGGTGTAGTAGGCCAAGGCCCATCGATCATCGTTTGACAGATGGGCGTAGCTCATCATCGCGGTGCCCGGCAGTCCTTGCGAAATGACCTGGTAGAGCGACAGCGGGCTGCGGTGCTTTGCACGGTCGGCGTCGGTGAAGGCGATCGGGGGCGGATCCATGCCGGCGGCAGCGGGACCATCGCCTCGGCCGGTCGCGCCATGGCACGCGGTGCACTGCTGGGCGTACAGGGCCGCGCCCCGCGCCAGATCGGGGACAGCCGCGGGCGCGGCCTCGATCTTGTAGACGGTCAGGAGCTCGGACGCCAAGGCCCCTGCGCTGCGGGCGATCTGCTCTGCGTCAGCGCGCTCGGCCACCAGCCCTTCCAGTTGCTTGGCCTTCGCAAGGCGCGCCGCGTGCCCCGCGCCCGGCGGTAATGCGGCCAGCTTCGCGCTGACGGATGCGGTGAACTCCCGCATCTCCGCGTATTCGCCCGCGTCGACCACCTCACCGTTCTGGATCGCCGCGGGGTAGTCGACCGCGATGTAGTCGAGCAGCTGCCATGCCTGCCGCGCCTCGGCCGCCGGGTCGGCCGCGCGTGCCGAACAAGCGGACGCCAGCCCCACCACGGCAAGGAGGGCGGACAGTACGCAGCGCCAGGCAATCGGGGACATCGACTTTTCACGCTTCGACGGAGCTGGTATCGTAGAGTCCGTAGCGACTACAGAGTCAAGGGATCCGAGCGTGAAGATCAGCGAAGCCTCCCAGGCAAGCGGCTGCCACCTGGAAACGATCCGGTACTACGAGCGGATCGGCCTCATGCCGTCGCCAACCCGGACGGGCAGCGGGTACCGGTCGTATTCGGAGCAGGACGTGGAACGTCTGCGCTTCATTACCCGGGGTCGGGATCTGGGCTTCAGCCTGGACGAGATCCGAAGCCTGATGCGGCTGGACCAGGACGGCGACCTGGCGTGCGAGGACGTCACCCGCCTCGCGCAGCAGCACCTGATCGACGTCCAGGAACGCATTCGCGACCTGCAGCGCGTGGCGCGCGAGCTGGAGCGCACCATCCGCAGCTGCGGTGGCGGCGTTAGGGCCCAGTGCGCCATCCTCAACGCCCTCAAGCACTCTCCTGCCCCGGGCGAGGCGGCGTGATGCGCATCGCCCTGGCCCAGTACGACTTCCCGGTCGGAGACATCACCGGCAACGTCAGGCGCATCCAGACGCTCATCGAGCAGGCGCGCGACGCACACGGGGCTGACCTGATCGTCTTCCCCGAACTCTGCGTCAGCGGCTATTCGCCGGAGGACCTGCTGTTTCGCCCCCAGTTCCTCGCGGAGTGCGACACGGCCGTGCGGGCCATTGCGCATTCGACGCAGGGCATCGTCGCGGTCGTCGGTTGGCCAGAGGCGGCGGGAAGCGTGGTCTACAACGCTGGGGCCTGATGTCGGACGAGCATTTCTCGGTCGACGGCACGCTGCTGCAGGCGTGGGCCTCGCACAAGAGCTTCCGTCCCAAGGATGGGACGCCGAAGGACCCACCGGGTGGTGGGCATCGCAACGCCCAGCCTGATTTCAAGGGTCAGAAGCGTCGCAACGAAACGCACGAATCGGCCAGCGATCCGGACGCCAGGCTTTACCGCAAGGGCAATACCGGGGCGCAGCTGAGCTACCAGGCCCATGTGCTCATGGAGCATCGCAGCGGCCTGGTGCGTGCAGCGTGTGTCA
>NZ_PDWK01000019.1 GCF_010093135.1 Pseudoxanthomonas taiwanensis
GCTGGCTGATGCGCTGGATCGCGGCTTTTTGTGCCTGGATGCTGGGGGCGTTGATTTCGCTCATCACGGCTGGATCGCAGCCAACGGTACCCGCACGGGGATGAGAGGCGGATTCTTCAGGGCCGACTACTTAGTTCCACATGGCTAACCTGACAATCAATTCTGGAGAACGTTTCGTGCAGGGTGCGAGCTATACCCCCCCCAATTAAGCTCGAGACCAGCTTCGCAAAGTCGACCACGCTCTACCTCTCCAAAGGATTGAGGTCCCTACATATTCCGCCGATACTCCCCTCCCACGTCATACAGCGCATGACTGATCTGGCCGAGTGAGTGGGTCTTGACCGCCTCCATGAGCGCCTCGAACACGTTGCGGCGCTCGCGGGCGGTCTTCTGCAGGTAGGCCAGGCCGTGACCGTCGTGCGGCTCGGTGGCTGCGGCCGCCGGGTCGCCGTCCACGACGTGGCCGTGTTCGGTCTCCCCTGCCGGCGCCAGCGGGTTGCGGTTGCGCTGCCAGATGCGCAGGTTCTCGATCTGCTGCCGCTTCTCCTCGTCGGTGGAGCGGATCAGCTCGATCTCGCCGCTGACGTCGCTGCCGCCGTCCTTGGCCAGGAAGGTGTTGACGCCGATGATCGGCAGCGAGCCGTCGTGCTTCTTCTGCTCGTAGTACAGGCTCTCTTCCTGGATCTTGCCGCGCTGGTACATGGTGTCCATGGCGCCGAGCACGCCGCCGCGCTCGCTGATGGCCTCGAACTCCCGGTACACGGCCTCCTCGACCAGGTCGGTCAGGTACTCGATGGCGTAGCTGCCCTGCCACGGGTTCTCGATGAAGTTCAGGCCCAGCTCCCTGTTGATGATCATCTGGATGGCCACGGCGCGGCGCACCGATTCCTCGGTGGGCGTGGTGATGGCCTCGTCGTAGGCGTTGGTGTGCAGGCTGTTGCAGTTGTCGAACAGGGCGTACAGGGCCTGCAGCGTGGTCCGGATGTCGTTGAACTGGATCTCCTGGGCGTGCAGCGAGCGGCCGGAGGTCTGGATGTGGTACTTGAGCATCTGGCTGCGCTCGTTGGCGCCGTAGCGCTCGCGCATGGCGCGGGCCCAGATGCGGCGGGCCACGCGGCCGATCACCGTGTACTCCGGGTCCATGCCGTTGCTGAAGAAGAAGCTCAGGTTGGGCGCGAAGTCGTCGATCTTCATGCCCCGGGCCAGGTAGTACTCGACGATGGTGAAGCCGTTGGCCAGGGTGAAGGCCAGCTGGCTGATCGGGTTCGCGCCCGCCTCGGCGATGTGGTAGCCGGAGATGGACACCGAGTAGAAGTTGCGGACCTGGTGGTCCACGAAGTACTGCTGGATGTCGCCCATCATGCGCAGGGCGAACTCGGTGTTGAAGATGCAGGTGTTCTGGGCCTGGTCCTCCTTGAGGATGTCGGCCTGGACGGTGCCGCGCACCACCTGCAGGGTCTCGGCCTTGATCTTCTCGTAGGTCTCGCGGTCCACGAGCTGGTCGCCGGTCACGCCCAGCAGCGCCAGGCCCAGGCCGTCGTTGCCCCTGGGCAGTTCGCCGTGGTAGCGCGGACGCTCCCTGCCCTCGAAGAAGGCGTCGATCTTCTTCTGCGCCAGCGCCCAGCGGTCGGCGTCGGCCTTCAGGTACTTCTCCACCTGCTGGTCGATGGCGGTGTTCATGAACATGGCCAGGATGATGGGCGCCGGGCCGTTGATGGTCATGGAAACCGATGTGTTCGGCGCGCACAGGTCGAAGCCGGAGTACAGCTTCTTCATGTCGTCCAGCGTGGGCACGTTGACGCCGGAGTTGCCGATCTTGCCGTAGATGTCCGGGCGCTCGGCCGGATCCTCGCCGTACAGGGTCACGCTGTCGAAGGCGGTGGACAGGCGCGCGGCCGGCTGGCCGTAGCTCAGGTAGTGGAAGCGGCGGTTGGTGCGCTCCGGCGTGCCCTCGCCGGCGAACATGCGGATCGGGTCCTCGCCGGTGCGGCGGTACGGATACACGCCCGCCGTGTACGGGTAGCTGCCCGGCAGGTTCTCCCTGGACAGGAAGCGCAGCAGCTCGCCCCAGCTGCGGCAGGTCGGCGGGGCGATCTTGGGGATCTTCTGGTGGCTGAGCGACTCGCGGTAGTTCTCCACGCGGATGGTCCTGCCGCGCACCTGGTACTCGTTCACCTCGTCGGTGATGGCCTTCAGGCGCGCCGGCCACTCGCGCAGCAGGCGCAGCGACTCGGCCGAGAGCGACTGCACCGCGTCGTTGTAGCGCTGGCGCAGCGTGGCCAGCGAGCGGTCGCCCTCCACGTGCAGGTCGGCGGCCTCGTACAGGTCCAGCGGCCGCGGCAGCCTGGGGTCCTCCAGCTCGCGCAGCGCCTGCCACAGCCCCTGGGCGCGGCTGGCGGTCTCGGACTCGCTCTCGATGCGGCGGTTGATCGCCCGGCCCTGCTCGGCGATCTCGGCCAGGTAACGCACCCGGTTGCCCGGGATCAGCACGGTGGCGCGCGGCTCCCTGAGCGTGGTGTCGATCCGCGGCGCGAAGTCGCAGCGCGGCGAGGCCGGATCCAGCCTGGCCTTCAGCAGCCGGCACAGGTTGGCGAACATCCAGCTCACGCCGGGGTCGTTGAACTGGCTGGCGATGGTCGGATAGACGGGGATGTCCTCGTCGCGGACGTCGAAGGCGTTGCGGTTGCGCTTCCACTGCTTGCGCACGTCGCGCAGGGCGTCCTCGGCGCCGCGGCGGTCGTACTTGTTCAGCACCACCAGCTCGGCGAAGTCGAGCATGTCGATCTTCTCCAGCTGGCTGGCCGCGCCGTAGTCGGAGGTCATCACGTAGACCGGGAAGTCCACCAGGTCCACGATCTCCGAGTCGCTCTGGCCGATGCCGGCGGTCTCCACGATCACCAGGTCGAAGCCCAGCGAGCGCAGGAAGCCGATGCAGTCGTGCAGCACGGTGTTGGTGGCCGCGTGCTGGCGGCGCGTGGCCATCGAGCGCATGTACACGCGGCGGCTGCGCAGCGAGTTCATGCGGATGCGGTCGCCCAGCAGGGCGCCGCCGCTGCGGCGGCGGGTCGGGTCCACCGACACCACGGCGGTGCGCATCTCCGGGAAGCAGGCCAGGAAGCGGTTGAGCAGCTCGTCGGTCACCGACGACTTGCCGGCTCCGCCGGTGCCGGTGATGCCCACCACCGGGGTGAGCGGGCGGCCGTCCGGGGTGCGCGCGGCCGCGGCCCAGCCCTTGCGCAGCAGCGCCAGCTCGGCCTCGCCGAAGACGCCGTCCTCGATGGCGCTGAGCATGCGGCCGATGGCGAACTCGTCCTCCAGCGCCGGGCGCGGATCCACCGGGCCGGCGTGGGCCGGTGCGGCCTCGCGCGCGGCGGCGGCACGGCCGACCACGTCCTGGATCATCTCCACCAGCCCCATCTTCATGCCGTCGTTGGGGTGGTAGATGCGCTCCACGCCGTAGGCCTCCAGGTCGCGGATCTCCTCCGGCGTGATGGTGCCGCCGCCGCCGCCGAACACGCGGATGTGCGGGGCACCCTGCTCGCGCAGCATATCCACCATGTAGCGGAAGTACTCCACATGGCCGCCCTGGTAGGACGACAGGGCGATGGCGTCGGCGTCCTCCTGCAGTGCGGCACGCACCACCTCCTCCACGCTGCGGTTGTGGCCCAGGTGGATCACCTCCGCGCCCTGCGCCTGGATCAGGCGGCGCATGATGTTGATCGCCGCGTCGTGGCCGTCGAACAGGCTGGCGGCGGTAATGAAGCGGAGCGGCGAGGCATCCGGGCGCGCGTCGGGGATCTGGGTGGCGGGCGTGCTCATGCGTCCTCGTGAATCAAGGTTTCGCACCGATTCTAGACATTGCACGCGAAACCATTGGTTGCGCCGCAGCGTGACATTTCGCCCCGCCCCTCCCCGGCGTCTCGCCGCCGCCCCGGCCCTGCAGGAGCCGCGTACGCGGCGATCCGGCCGGCGGGGGGCCGAAGCCCGCATTCAAGTGCGTCGGCAAAGAGGCGGCATTCCGCCCATCGGCACGGGCGCCCGCCGCGACGCGCCCGTCGCGTCGCCGCTGACGCGGCTTTCCTGCAGGAAGCGCATGACGACCGGGCCGGCGCGCGAAGCGGTGCCCCTGTAGGAGCCGCGCACGTGGCGACCCGGCCGGCCTATGCGAAACCCGCGTTCAGCCGCAACGGGAAAGGCGCCGCATGCAGTCCCCACACAGGCGCCCGGCCCTGCAGGAGCCGCGTACGCCGCGACCCGGCCCGCGGGTCCGAAGCCCGCATTCAAGTGCGCCGGAAAAGGGGCGGCATGCCGCCCATCGGCACGGGCGCCCGCCGCGACGTGCCCCTTCGCGTCGCCGCTGACGCGGCCCCCGCGGGGGCGCAACCGGCCGGTACCCGCCTCAGGCGATGCCGAACGGCAGGTTCGGCGAGGACACCACCCGCTCGCCCACAGGCTCCCCGCGCAGGAAACGCAGGGCGGCGGCGATCACCTCCGGATCGCCGGCGATGCGGTGGTGGCCCAGCCCGCGGGTGCTGAGCAGGCGCGCACCGGGCCACAGGCGGGCGTAACGCTCGCCCTCCTCCCACGGCACCTCGTCGTCCTCCAGATCGTGCACCACCAGCGCCGGCATGCCGAACCGCGGCAGGTAGGCATGCACCGAGAGGCTGGCCACCGGCACGCCGAGCTGCCGCTCGAACTGGTGGAACATCCGCTCCACCAGCGGCTCGCGCAGGCCGACCATGCGCCCGAAGCGGTGCCCGGCCGCCAGCACGTCCGCGGCCGGGGCGACCAGCACCGCCCGCCCGGCCTGCAGGCCACCGTCGCGGATGGCCAGCGCGGCGGCCCCGCCGCCCATGGAATGCGCCAGCACCGCCGCGGCCGGGCCGTGCCAGCGGGCCACCGCCGCCCCCGCCCCGGCGCACTCCACCAGGTTGGTCTGCGCCGGCTCGTTGCGGCCGTGGCCCGGCAGGTCGAAGGACACCACCGCGTAGCCGGCCTGGCGCAGCGGCTCCACCCAGGGCCGGCAGCGCAGGCCGAAGCTGGACCAGCCGTGGGTGAACAGCCCCCAGGGCTGGGCGGCCGGATCGCCCCACGTGTAGGTGGTGAGCGTGCGGCCGCCGCTTTCCACCTGCCCCACCCGGCAGTCGGAGACGTCGGCCTCCCAGGCGCGCCGGTGCGAGTGCGCCAGCGGCGTGGCGAACAGGCGCGAGGCCCGGCGCAGGGTGGTCCCCGGCATCAGCCAGCCGCCGGCGGCGAAGGCCCAGCGCACCGCCCGGGGCACCCTGAAAGAACGAACGGTCGTGCTTTTTTGTGGCGAAGCGGAAACGGTCGTGGGGGACATGGCGGGACTTCTTCGAGTCAGCGGGGGGAGCGGGCCGGCCCGGCGCCGGCCCGGAGACGGTCGAGCAGGTCGCGCACCGCGGCGCGGGCGAGCACGTCGGCCTGCGGCTGGTGCAGGCGCATGTGGTGCAGCGCGTACATGAAGCCGTGCAGCTGGTAGGACACCAGCGCCGGATCGGTGCCGGCGCGCAGGTGCCCCTCCTCCACGGCCATGGCCACCGCGCGCTCCACGATCAGGCGCCAGCGCTCCAGCAGTTCGGCCACGTGGTCGCGCATCGGGCCGGGGCGGCCGTCGTACTCGGTGGCCGCGCCCAGGAACACGCAGCCTTCCGGATGGTCCAGGATCCAGCCGATCCAGCCGTCGAGCATGGCCTGCAGCCGCGGCAGGCCGCGCGGCTGACGCAGCGCCGGCTCCAGCACCTGCGTGGTGAAGCTCCCGGCCGCCCAGTCCAGGGTCTGCCGCACCAGGTCCTCGCGCGAGCCGAAGTGGGCGAACACGCCGCTCTTGGACATGCCGGCGGCGGAGGCCAGCTCGCCGATGCTCACGCCCTCCAGCCCCAGCCGCGCGGCCAGCTCGCAGGCACGGCCCAGCAGCATCCCGCGGGTGCTGGCGCCCTTGGCGGTGGCGGGGGCCGGAGTGGTCATGGCCGGCAAAATAGCACGCCCGTTCGGTTCCGCAAGGCCCGGATGGGACCGTCCGTCGGACGGGGGTAGAATGGCGCCCCCGCGACGCAGCCTCCCCGATACTGGCCCCGGCGCGTTTTTGTTTGCCGGATCCGGCAGGCCCGTCCCGCCGGTCCGCCAGCCACGCGCGCCCCCCACGCGGAGCCCACGATGCTTTTCGAAACCCCCGCCACCTCCGGTCACGAACAGGTTGTCTTCTGCAACAACCCCGATGCCGGCCTAAAGGCCATCATCGCCATCCACAACACCGTGCTGGGGCCCGCGCTTGGCGGCGTGCGCATGCGCCACTACGCCGACGAGGCCGACGCGGTGCGCGACGTGCTGCGCCTGAGCCGGACGATGACCTACAAGAACGCGCTGGCCGGCCTGAACGTGGGCGGCGGCAAGGCCGTGATCCTGGGCGACCCGAAGACCGACAAGACCGAGGCGCTGTTCCGCGCCTTCGGCCGCTGCGTGGACGCCCTGGGCGGGCGCTACATCACCGCCGAGGACGTGGGCACCGACGTCAACGACATGGAGCTGATCTACCTGGAGACCGAGTACGTCACCGGCGTGCACCAGGTCCACGGCGGCTCCGGCGACCCGGCCCCGTTCACCGCCTACGGCACCTTGCAGGCGCTGATGGCCACGCTCAAGCGCAAGCTCGGCCACGAGGACGTGGGCAAGGTCAGCATCGCCATGCAGGGCCTGGGCCACATCGGCATGGAGCTGGCCAAGCTGCTGCGCGAGCGCGGCGCCAAGCTGTTCGTCACCGACCTGGACCCGGCCAAGGTCGAGCACGCGGTGTCCGAGTACGGCGCCGAGGCGGTCAAGCCCGACGAGATCTACGACGTGGCCGCCGACGTGTTCGCGCCCTGCGCGATGGAAGGCGCCATCAACGAGCAGGTGCTGGACCGGCTGAAGGTGCAGGTGGTGTGCGGCTCGGCCAACAACCAGCTGGCCAGCCACGCGGTGGGCGACGAACTGCACCGCCGCGGCATCCTCTACGCGCCCGATTACGCGGTCAACGCCGGCGGCGTGATGAACGTGTCGCTGGAGATCGACGGCTACAACCGCGAGCGGGCGATGCGCCTGATCCGCAGCATCTACCACAACGTGTCGAAGATCTTCGACCTGGCCGAGCGCGAAGGCATCAGCCCCCAGTACGCCGCCGACCGCATCGCCGAGTCGCGCCTGGCCGCCATCGGCAAGCTCAAGCTGCCGATGGGCCGCGCCACCCCGCGCATGGGCCATCTGCGCGGCGAGCATTGACGGGCGCAACCGGTTGCGGCCGGTGCGCCGGCGCCGCTGCGGCGTGAACGCACACCCGGAAACGTGGCGGGTGAACGCGGGCGCCGGACGCGCCGGCCGGGGCGCCGCGCACGCGGCCCCTGCAGGGGGTTCCGCCGCGCTGCCTCGCGCTGTAGGAGCCGCGTCAGCGGCGACCCGAGGGCGCACCCGGAGGCGGTGTTCAACGTGGCGTTCGAGGCAGGGCTCCGGCCGCGTGGCGGCTGACCGTCGTCCCGGACGCGCCGGCCGGGTCGCCGCGCACGCGGCTCCTGCAGGGGGTTCCGCCGCGCTGCCTCGCGCTGTAGGAGCCGCGTCAGCGGCGACCCGAGGGCGTACCCGGAGGCGGCGTTCAACGTGGCGTTCGAGGCAGGGCTCCGGCCGCGTGGCGGTTGACCGCCGTCCCGGACGCGCCGGCCGGGTCGCCGCGCACGCGGCCCCTGCAGGGGGCGGCTCATGTGCGGCCGCACAATGAGCTGGAGCGGACCAGCCCCTACACTTCGGTACAGATGAAACCAATTACAGGGGAGCCGATGGACGCATTCCAGCTGGGAGAGGAGATCGACGCACTGCGCGAGGCGGTGCGCCGTTTCGCCGAGGCCGAGATCGCGCCGCGCGCGGCGCGGATCGATGCGGACAACGCCTTCCCGCAGGACCTGTGGCCGAAGCTGGGCGAGCTGGGCCTGCTGGGCATGACCGTCGCGCCCGAGTACGGCGGCAGCGGCATGGGTTACCTGGCGCACCTGGTGGCGATGGAGGAAATCTCGCGCGCATCCGGTTCGGTCGGCCTCAGCTACGGCGCCCACTCCAACCTCTGCGTCTCCAACCTGTTCCTCAACGGCACCGAGGCGCAGCGCCGCAAGTACCTGCCGAAGCTGTGCAGCGGCGAATGGAAGGGCGCACTGGCCATGAGCGAGCCGGGTGCCGGTTCCGACGTGGTCGGCTCGATGGCCTGCCGCGCCGAGCTGCGCGACGGGGTGTGGGTGGCCAACGGCAACAAGATGTGGATCACCAACGGCCCCGAGGCCGACGTGCTGATCGTGTACATGCGCACCGCGGGCAAGGAGGCCGGCAGCCGCTGCATCACCGCCTTCATCGTCGAGCGCGGGATGAAGGGCTTCTCCACGGCGCAGAAGCTGGACAAGCTGGGCATGCGCGGCTCCAACACCTGCGAGCTGGTATTCGAGGACTGCGAGATCCCGCCGGAGAACGTGCTGGGCGAGGTCAACCAGGGCGTGCGGGTACTGATGAGCGGCCTGGACACCGAGCGCCTGGTGCTCACCGGCGGCCCACTGGGCCTGATGCAGGCGGCCATGGACGTGGCCCTGCCCTACGTGCGCGAGCGTCGCCAGTTCGACGCGCCCGTGGGCACCTTCGGCCTGATGCAGGGCAAGCTGGCCGACATGTACACCGCGCTGCAGTCCAGCCGCGCCTTCGCCTACCAGGTGGCGCGCGACTTCGACGCCGGCCGCCATTCGCGCGCGGCCGCGGCCGCGTGCCTGCTGCACGCCTCCGAGGCCGCGGTGCAGGTGGCGCTGGAAGCGATCCAGGCCCTCGGCGGCAACGGCTACATCAACGAGTATCCGACCGGCCGCCTGCTGCGCGACGCCAAGCTGTACACCATCGGCGCCGGCACCAACGAGATCCGGCGCATGCTGATCGGCCGCGAGCTGTTCGAGGGCCGCGGCTGAGCGCGGGCGGCCGCAGCCGCCCGCGCGTTTTCAGAAGCCGACGCTGTAGCGCAACGACAGCGCGTCCGCCCCGCCGCGCGGGCCGAAGCGGCGGTCCCAGTCCAGCGACAGCAGCGCGTGCTGCGACAGCCAGGCGCGCGCCGACAGGCCGAACACGCCGCCGCTGCGCGCCGGGTCCTCGGCCGCCAGCGGCGACCAGACCTCGATGCCGGTGAAGCTGGCCGGACGGCGCAGGCCGTGGCTGGCCAGGGTCTGCTGCCACTCCACATAACCGGACAGCCGCAGCGCGCCCCAGTCGCGCCGGCCACGCAGGCCGGCGATGGCCTGGGTGCGCGCCGAGCCTTCGCGGCCGCTGCGCAGGCCGAAGCCGGCCGCGCCGGCCTCGGCGAAGGCGTCGCTGCGCACCCGCGCGTGCTCGGCGCCGGCATACGGCACCAGCACCGCGGCGCCGTCGCCGAAGCGGTAGCCGGCCTCCACGCTGGTCACGGCGAAATCGCCACCGTAGTCGCTGCGCAGGCCGTGGTGGCGGTCGCCCAGCAGCAGCTGGCGGTCGATCCAGCGCCGGTACTGGCCGCCGCCGATCTGACCGAAGGCGTAGGCCGCGCCGCGGCTGGCGCCCAGGTAGGCCTGCACCTGGGTCTGCCGCTCGCGGCTGTGGTCGGCGGTGCCGCCCAGGCGGCTGTCGCTGCGGGTCTCGCCGAAGGCCATGCCGGCCACCAGGCCGTCCCCCGCCACGTCGCGGCCGGCCATCCAGCCGCCCAGGCGGGCCTGTGCCGCGCCGGCCGCGGTGGCACCGCCCAGGCCGCGCAGCCAGGCGCCGGCGCCCTCGCCTCCGGCCAGCCCGGCGAAACGCGAGGACAGGGTGCGGCGGGTCAGGTCCAGCGTGTCGTAGGTGGCCGCCATCGCCGCACCGTGCACCTCGCCGGACAGGCTGCGCAGGGCCGCCGCGGCGATGCGCGGATCGGTGATGCGCTGCAGCCGGCCGGCAGCGTCGAGGAAGCCGTCCGCATCCGGGGAGCGTCCGCCGTCGATGAGGTCGAACGCCGCCTCCACGCGCTGCGCGGCCTCCAGCGCCGCCGGGGTGATCCCGGCCAGGCCGGCCGCCGCCGCGGTGACCTCCGCCCGGCGCACGTCCAGCCACACTTCGTGGTTGCCGTACAGCAGGCTGGCGTCGAGGAACAGGCCCGGCGCGGCGGTGAGGCCGTCGAAGCGGCCGGTGACGCCGCCCTCGGCGCGCAGCACGTCCTCGCGCACCTCGGCCACGTAGCCGTCGCGCAGGCCGGCCACATGCACCTCGCCGCCCTGCAGCGTGGCCCGCCCCGCCACCTCCAGGTGGCCCCAGCCCAGCACCAGCGACAGCTGGCTGCCGGGGCGCTGCACGTAGTCGCCGCCCACGCCCAGGCCCAGGCCGTCGGCGGCCGACTCGCCGATGTGCACCACCCCCTCGTTCACCAGGTTCCCGCCCAGGCGGCGGGCGCCGTCCAGGCGGCCGCCCGCGGCGACAGTGACGTCCGAGCGCGTCAGCTCGCCGAGCACGTGCAGGGTGCCGCCCTCGATGCGGGTGGCGCCGGTGTAGTCCAGCTCCACACCCGGCGCGCCCAGGGTGAGCGTGCCGGAGCCGCGCTTGACCAGGCCGCCGCTGCCGGTGATGGGATTGGTCCAGGCCGAGCTGCCGTCGAAGCTGACGGTCACGTCGCCCCAGTCGAAGCGCGCCGGGCCACGCAGGGCCTTCTCCACGTTGAGCAGGCCGTAGCCGAACACCGCGTCCACCCCGGGCTCGCCCAGGTCGGTGGCCGTGCCCAGCAGGGTCTGCCGCACCAGATCGTTGTCGAAGTACGGGAACGCCTCCCACACCAGCGCCGCCGCGCCGGAGACCAGCGGCGCGGCGTACGAGGTGCCGCTACCGTAGTAGTAGCTCGGGTTGGCCGCGGTGGCGTCGTGGCCGGGGAACACCGCCGTGCCCGGCGCCACCAGGCAGTAGTTGCGGGCGATGCCGCAGGCGTTGGAGTACCAGGCCAGGCGGTCGGGACTGGCGGTGTCCAGCGCCGCCACCGCCAGCCAGCCGCGCTCCAGGTCCGCCGCCGGACGGCTGTTGTTGGGGCCGGCCTGGCTGGGCAGCGAGGCCATGTCGGTGGGATCGGCGCGGCTTTCGTTGCCGGTGGAGAACACCACCAGGCCGTCGTAGTCGCGGATGAAGAAGCGGTACTCGTCGGCGATGGCGGCGGTGACCGTGGGCCGGGTCCAGTACAGGCCGCCCCACGAGTTATTCATGATGCGCATGCCCAGCGCCGCCAGGTCCTGGTGGATCGCCTTGACGCCGATCGCGCCGGTGACCTCGTTGCCCTGCCCGGAGCCGTCGTCCTGCGGCCGCTCGTCATTGATGATGCGCGCCGACAGCAGGGTGGCACCGGGCGCCACGCCGCCTGGCCAGGCGCCGAACGGCTGCCCCGCGGCGAGCATGGCCACGGTGGTGCCGTGGCCGACCTTGTCGTCCACGCTCATGTCGTTGCGCGCCGGGTTGACGTAGACCAGGTTGGCCGCCACCCGCCCGGCCAGCGCGGGGTGATTGCGGTTGATGCCGCTGTCGATCACGCCGATGCGGTAACCGGCGCCGGTGTAGCCCTGGCGCTGGTTGGCGGTGGCGTTGACCAGCTGCAGGTGCGCGTCGACCGCCGGCTGCGGCGTGGGCGGCGGTTCCGGGGCCGGTGGCGTGGCCGGCGGCGGGGGCGGCGGATCGGGGCGCGTGTTGCCCCCGCCGCCCCCGCGGGCCGCCAGGCTGGCCGCCAGCACGGTGGCGCCGGCCACCGCCAACCTGGGGCGGGCCAGCCCGCCCCGACCGGTCGCGTTGCCGGAGATCCGCATCAATGCATCCTGGCTCGGTTGTGGCGGGCCTCCGCCCGCGGGGATCGCCTCCGCTCTATCCCGCAATCGCCCCCCGCCTGTCGCCTGTCCACGCGGACGGTGGCGCCTCCTTCCGGGCGCCGCGATAATCGGGGTTCGATCCTGTGGAGGTCCCAATGTCCGACATCGTCATCGCCGGTGCCAAGCGCACCGCCATCGGCTCCTTCCTCGGCCAGTTCAACGGCGTGCCCACGCCGACGCTGGGCGCGGCCGCCATCGCCGCCGCGCTGGAACAGTCGGGCGTGCCGGCCACGGACGTCTCCGAGGTCATCATGGGCTGCGTGCTGCCGGCCAACCTGGGCCAGGCGCCGGCGCGCCAGGCCGCACTGGCCGCCGGCCTGCCGACCTCCGCCGGCTGCACCACCATCAACAAGGTGTGCGGCTCGGGCATGAAGGCGATCATGCTGGGCCACGACCTGATCAAGGCCGGCTCGGCCTCGGTCGTGGTCGCCGGCGGCATGGAGTCCATGAGCAACGCGCCGCACATGATCCCCAACTCCCGCACCGGCAACCGCTACGGCAACTTCCAGGTCGTGGACCACATGGCCTGGGACGGCCTGACCAATCCGTACGATGGTCAGGCCATGGGCGTGTTCGCCGAGAAGACGGTGGAGAAGTTCGGCTTCACCCGCGAGGACCAGGACGCCTACGCGATCGAATCGGTCAGGCGTGCGCAGGCCGCGCAGGCCTCCGGCGCCTTCGCCGACGAGATCGTCCCGGTCAAGGTCGCCACCCGCAAGGGCGAGGTCGAGGTGGCCACCGACGAGCAGCCGGCCCGCGCCGACATCAACAAGATCCCGACGCTGAAGCCGGCCTTCCGCAAGGATGGCACCGTCACCGCCGCCAGTTCCTCGAGCATTTCCGACGGCGCCGCCGCCACCATCCTGCTCAGCGCCGAGGAAGCGGCCCGCCGCGGCATCAGGCCGCTGGCGCGCATCGTCGGCCATGCCACCTTTTCGCAGGAGCCGGAGTGGTTCACCACCGCGCCGGTGGGCGCGATCTCCGCGCTGCTGGAGAAGGCCGGCTGGAAGGTCGAGGACGTGGACCTGTTCGAGATCAACGAGGCTTTCGCCGTGGTGGCGATGGCGCCGATCCGCGAGCTGGGCATCCCGCACGAAAAGCTCAACGTCAACGGCGGCGCCTGCGCCCTGGGCCACCCGATCGGTGCCACCGGCGCCCGCATCGTGGTGACCCTGGTCCACGCCCTGCGCAAACGCGGGCTGAACCGCGGCGTGGCTTCGCTGTGCATCGGCGGCGGCGAGGCGACGGCGATTGCCATCGAAACGGTCTGACCGTCATATAATCGGCGCACCCGGGATTTCACGAAGCCTTTACCGGACAGAACCGGATTCACCCGTAGCCGCTTGACAGCGGATATGGGCTTGTCATCATTGTCCGTGGCGCGCGACAGCGCGCTGCCCAACTAATCGACGAGGAATCACCAATGAGCATCAACAAGCTGCTGGTCGCACTGGCTCTGGGTCTGGCCCTGGCCGCGTGCTCGAAGCAGGAAGCCGCCCAGGACGCCGCTGCTGCCGCTGACCAGGCGGCTGCCGAAGCCCAGGCTGCTGCCGACGCGGCTGCCGCCGCCGGCGCTGAAACCGCCGACGCTGCGCAGAGCGCCGCCGACGCCGCTGCTGACGCCGCCGATACCGCGGCTGACGCTGCCACCGAGGCTGCTGCCGACACCGCCGAGGCCGCTGCTGACGTCGCCGAGGAGGCGAAGGAAGCCGCCGAGGCCGCCAAGGACGAGGCCCAGCAGTAATCCGCTGAGGGCAAGTCTTTGCGGAAAGGCCGCCGGGGAACCGGCGGCCTTTTCGTTTATGCAGGGTTTTCCGTGCGCGCCGGGCTTCACGGCATGCTGAGCCGGTCTTGGCGATCCTCGGGTGCCATCCACCACGAAGGACGCCCGCCCATGAAGCGCACCCTGCCCCTGCTGGCCGCCGCCGCCCTGGTTCTGCCGCTGGCCGCCTGCAACGAACCGGCCCGCGACGACGCCCAGGCGCACTACGAGCGCGCCGGCGAGCACGCCGAGAACGCCGCCGCCGAGGCCGTGGACGCGGCACAGGCCGCCACCGACGCGGCCGCGATCCAGGCCCGCGAGGCGGCCGACCGCAGCGGGCAGGCCCTGGACGCCGCCGCCGCCAACACGCGCGAGGCGGCCGACCGCGCCGGCGATGCCGCCCGCGACGCCACTGCCCGGGCCGCCGACGCCACCGCGGACGCGGCCGAACGCACCGCGCAGGAAGCGCGTGAAGCCGCCGCGCGGGCCCGCGACGACGCCGACAACTGATCGGACGCTAAACGCCGCCGCCTTGTTGCGGCGCCAGAAGGCCGACGGAGCCGGCTGCCGTATGCTTGCGGCAGCCGCACTCCAGGACGCCCATGCCCGCCCTCAGCAGCCAGATCGACTCCCGCTCGATTGAATTCACGCAGAACGCCGAATACCACCGCCAGCTGGCCGCCGAGCTCCGGCGGCGGCTGGAGCGCGCCGCCGCCGGGGGCGGCGAGAAGGCGCGCCAACGCCATACCGAGCGCGGCAAGCTGCTGCCGCGCGAGCGCATCGACGTCCTGCTCGACCCCGGTTCGCCGTTCCTGGAGATCGCGCCGCTGGCCGCCGAGGACATGTACGACGGCGCCGCGCCGGCGGCCGGCATCGTCTGCGGCATCGGCCGGGTGATGGGCCAGGAAGTGGTGATCGTGGCCAACGACGCCACGGTCAAGGGCGGCACCTACTTCCCGATGACGGTGAAGAAGCACCTGCGCGCGCAGGAGATCGCGCGCGAGAACCGCCTGCCCTGCCTCTACCTGGTGGATTCCGGCGGCGCCTTCCTGCCGCTGCAGGACGAGGTGTTCCCCGATCGCGAGCACTTCGGCCGCATCTTCTACAACCAGGCGCGGATGAGCGCGGAGAATATCCCGCAGATCGCCGTGGTGATGGGCAGCTGCACCGCCGGCGGCGCCTACGTGCCGGCCATGTGCGACGAGAGCATCATCGTGCGCAACCAGGGCACGATCTTCCTCGGCGGCCCGCCGCTGGTGAAGGCCGCCACCGGCGAGGTGGTGGACGCCGAGGCGCTGGGCGGCGCCGACGTGCACACCAGCATCTCCGGCGTGGCCGACCACCTGGCCGAGGACGACCGCCACGCCCTGCAGATCGCCCGCTCCATCGTCGGCCACCTCAACCGGTGCAAGCAGCTGCCGGTGGCCGTGCGCGAACCGCGCGAGCCGCTGTACCCGGCCGAGGAGCTGTACGGCATTGTGCCGCAGGACACCCGCCGCCCGTTCGACGTGCGCGAGGTGATCGCGCGCATCGTGGACGGCAGCGAGCTGGACGAGTTCAAGGCCCGCTACGGCAGGACCCTGGTCTGCGGCTTCGCCCACCTCCACGGCTACCCGGTCGGGATCGTGGCCAACAACGGCATCCTGTTCTCCGAGAGCGCGCTCAAGGGCGCGCACTTCATCGAGCTGTGCAACCAGCGCGGCATCCCGCTGGTGTTCCTGCAGAACATCACCGGCTTCATGGTCGGCCGCAGGTACGAGAATGCCGGCATCGCCAAGGACGGGGCGAAGATGGTCACCGCGGTGGCGTGCTCGTCGGTGCCCAAGTTCACCGTGGTCATCGGCGGCAGCTTCGGCGCCGGCAACTACGCCATGTGCGGCCGCGCCTACGGTGCCCGCTTCCTGTGGATGTGGCCCAACGCCCGGATCAGCGTGATGGGCGGGGAGCAGGCCGCCAGCGTGCTGGCCACGGTCCGGCGCGACGCGATCGAGGCGAAGGGCGGCACCTGGAGCGCCGAGGAGGAAGAGGCGTTCAAGGCCCCGATCCGGGAGCAGTACGAGACCCAGGGCAGCCCCTGGTATGCGACCGCGCGGTTGTGGGACGACGGCATCATCGACCCGGTGGACCCCCGCCGGGTGCTGGCCCTGGGCCTGTCGGCCGCGCTCAACGCGCCGATCGAGCCGGCGCGCTTCGGGGTGTTCCGCATGTAGCCGCGGCCGCCGCCCGCGTCCCCGCGGGCCGGCGGGGCGCGTCCGCGAGGAGGCGCCCACGGCCGGCATGGCACCACATGGCAAGGGGAGGAACATGGACCTGGGACTGGCGGGCAAGCGTTGCGTGGTACTGGGCGGCAGCCGCGGCATCGGCCGGGCCATCGCCCTGGGCCTGGCGGCCGAGGGCGCGGACGTGGCGGTGTGCGCGCGCGGCGGCGACCCGCGCGGGCGCAGCGCCCTGCACGAGGTGGAAAAGCGGCTGCGCGCGCTCGGCGGGCGCGTGCACGTGCGCGCCTGCGACGCGGGCGTCGCCGCGCCGCAGGCGGACTTCCTCGACGGCGTGCGCCAGGCCTTCGGCGGCGTGGACGTGCTGGTGCACAACGCCTCGGCGCTGGCGCTGGGGCCGTCGCTGGAGGACCTCCAGGCCTGCCTGCACCTGGACGTGCTGGCCGCGGCGCGCGCCTGCGGCCAGGTGATCCCGTGGATGAAGGAAGCCGGCGGCGGCAGCATCGTGCTGGTGGCCTCGATCTCCGGCATCGAGGCCAGTCCCGGCGCGGACTTCGGCTACGCCGCGGCCAAGGCCGCGCTGATCGCCTACGCCAAGAAGCTGGCGGTGTTCCACGGTCCGGACGGGATCCGCGCCAACGCCATCGCCCCCGGCTCGATCGAGGCACCGGGCGGACGCTGGGAACGCATCCGCCACGAGGACCCGGCCCGCTACGAAGCCGTGCGCGCCACCATTCCCTGGGGCCGGCTGGGCACACCGCAGGAGGTGGCCGACGTGGTGGTGTTCCTGGCTTCGCCGCGCGCGGCCTGGATCACCGGCGCCTGCGTGCCGGTGGACGGCGGCCAGCACAAGGGCATGCGCTGAGGCGGCCGCGCCCGCCGCGCTCTGCTATCGTCCGGGCCAACGTGGATACCGCTACCAGCCCGATGCGTGCCCTGCTCCGCTCCCTTGCCCTGTTCCTCCTGCCCGTGCTGGCCGCCTGCGGGCGCACGGCCGACGGCACCGCCGGCACCCCGGCCGCGTCCGCCGCCGCCAGTGCCGGCGCGGTGGCCACCGGCCACTACCCGGACCTGTTCGCCGAGGCGGGCATTCCGGCCGCCGAGGTGGAAGCCAGGATCGAGGAGGCCTTCGGCCGCCTGTTCCACGGCGACCCGGACGAGGAGGCCGTGTACTACGAGGCCGGCGCCAACGGGCACGGCCCACTGGCGTACATCCTCGACGTCCACAACGGCGACGTGCGCTCCGAGGGCATGTCCTACGGGATGATGATCGCCGTGCAGCTGGACCGCAGGCGCGAGTTCGACGCGCTGTGGAACTGGGCGCTGACCCACATGTACCAGGACGACCCGGCACATCCGGCCTACGGCTACTTCGCCTGGTCGCTGCGCCCGGACGGCACGCCCAACGATGCGATGCCCGCGCCCGACGGCGAGGAATACTTTGCCACCGCGCTGTATTTCGCCGCCGCGCGCTGGGGCGAGGGCGAAGGCCCCTACGCCTACCGCGCCTGGGCCGACCGCATCCTCACCCATGCCCTGCACCGTGGCCCGATCACCGGGGCCACGGTCACGGCCAGGCAGGCCACCGCCATCAACCTGTTCGACCGCGACGCGCGGATGGTGCGCTTCACCCCGGACCTGCCCAACGCCGCGCACACCGATCCGTCCTACCACCTGCCCGCCTTCTACGAGGTGTGGGCGCGGGTCGGCCCGGAGGCCGACCGCGGCTTCTGGGCCGAGGCCGCGCGCACCAGCCGCGACTACTTCGTGCGCGCGGCGCACCCGCGCACCGCGCTCACGCCCGACTACGGCAACTTCGACGGCACGCCGTGGGCGGCGCCGTGGCGACCGGAATCGGCCGACTTCCGCTACGACGCCTGGCGCACGGCGATGAACTGGGCGGTGGACTGGTCGTGGTGGCGCGCCGATCCGCGCCAGGTGGCGCTGTCCAACCGGCTGCAGGCCTTCTTCCTGGAGCAGGGCCTGGACACGCACGCCAGCCTCTACACCCTGGACGGCCGGCCGCTGGGCGGCGGCCGCACCACCGGCCTGGTGGCGATGAACGCCACCGCCAGCCTGGCCGCCGACCATCCGCGCCGGCTGGACTTCGTGCGCGCGCTGTGGGAACGGCCGGTGCCGCGCGGCCGGCACCGCTACTACGACGGCATGCTGTACATGCTGGCCCTGCTCCACTGCAGCGGCCGCTTCCGCGCCTGGCTGCCGGCCGACGCCGCCGGCTGAGGCGCCGGCTCAGCGCCGCGGCGGCGGCCCGCAGTTGTCGCAGCCACCGCAGGCCCCGCCCCCGCCCTGCGCGGGCGGGGCGATGCGCCGCGCCAGCGCGCGCATCCACGCCGGCCGGCCGTCACGCACCAGCGGTTTGGCCAGGGCCAGGCGCAGGGTGCCGGGCATCTGCTTCTTCAGGAAGATCCACAGGGCCAGGGCCACCACCAGGCCGACCACGATGTACTGCACCGTCAGCGGCATGGCCCGGTTCCTCCCTCAGCCCGCGCCCAGCCGCACCGCGACCTGGTAGGTCAGCAGCGAGGCCAGGTAGGCCAGCGCGAACAGGTAGCCGGCGGCCAGGGCCATGGTCTTCCACGAGCCGGTCTCGCGGCGGATCGCCGCCCAGGTGGCGATGCACTGCGGCGCGTAGATGTACCAGGCCAGCAGGGCCAGGCCGGTGGCCAGCGACCAGCCGTCGGAGATCAGCGGCGTCAGCGCCTGCGCCGCGGCCTCGTCGTCGGCGGCCGAGAGCGCGTACACCGTGGCCAGCGAGGACACCGCCACCTCGCGCGCGGCCAGGCCCGGGATCAGGGCGATGCAGATCTGCCAGTTGAAGCCCAGCGGCGCGAACACCACCGCCAGGGCGTGGCCGATGCGGCCGGCCAGGCTGTAGTCGATCGCCGGCAGGGTGGCGTCGGCCGGCGGCGCCGGGAACGACAGCAGCACCCACAGCAGCACCGTCAGGGCGAAGATGATGCCGCCCACGCGCTTGAGGAAGATCACCGCCCGCTCCCACAGGCCGATCAGCACGTCGCGCGGGTGCGGCAGGCGGTAGGACGGCAGCTCCAGCAGCAGCGGATGCTCACCCTTGTCGTGGCGCCACTTCTTCATCACCCAGGACACCGCCAGCGCGCTGAGGATGCCGGCCATGTACAGGCCGAACAGCACCAGGCCCTGCAGGTTGAGCCCGCCCCAGACCTGGCGCGCGGGGATGAAGGCGCCGATCAGCAGCGTGTACACCGGCAGCCGTGCCGAACAGGTCATCAGCGGCGCCACCAGGATGGTGGCCAGGCGGTCGCGCGGGTCCTGGATGCTGCGGGTGGCCATGATGCCGGGGATGGCGCAGGCGAAGGACGACAGCAGCGGAATGAAGGAACGGCCGGACAGGCCGGCGGCGGCCATGATCCGGTCCAGCAGGAACGCCGCGCGCGGCAGGTAGCCGGACTCCTCCAGCGCCAGGATGAAGGCGAACAGGATCAGGATCTGCGGCAGGAACACGATCACCCCGCCCAGGCCGGCGATGATGCCGTCGGCCAGCAGGCTGGCCAGTGGCCCCTCCTCCATGTGCGTGGTGACCCACTCGCCCAGGGCGGAGGTGCCGGCGTCGATGGCGTCCATCACCGGCGCGGCCCAGGCGTACACCGCCTGGAAGATCAGGAACATCACCACCGCCAGGGTCAGCAGGCCGAACACCGGGTGCAGCAGCCAGCGGTCCAGGGCATCGTCGACCTGCGCGGTGCGGCGCGGCATGCTGACCGTGGCCGCCAGCAGGCGCCGGGTCTCGGCGTGCAGGTCGGCGTCCTCCGGCAGCTGCACCGCCGGCGGCTGCGGGGCGTCGGCGAAGCGGTCGATCAGCTCCACCAGCGGGCGCGCGCCGTTGCGGCGCACGGCCACGGTCTCCACCACCGGCACGCCCAGCTCGCGCGCCAGCGCCTCGCGGTCGATGGCGATGCCGCGGCGCGCGGCCACGTCGCTGAGGTTCAGCGCCACCACCATCGGCTTGCCCATCTGCCGCACCTCCAGCACGAAGCGCAGGTGCAGGCGGAGGTTGGTGGCGTCCACCACGCACACCAGCACGTCCGGCGCCGGCTCGCCCGGGTAGAAGCCGCGGCACAGGTCGCGGGTGATGGCCTCGTCCAGGCTGGCCGGGTTGAGGCTGTAGGCGCCGGGCAGGTCCAGCACCGTATAGGTGCGGCCGGAGGGCGAAACCAGCCGTCCCTCCTTGCGCTCCACGGTCACGCCGGCGTAGTTGGCCACCTTCTGGCGGCTGCCGGTCAGCTGGTTGAACAGCGCGGTCTTGCCGCAGTTGGGGTTGCCCAGCAGGGCCAGGCGCAGGGTGGTGCCGTTCATGCCCCGGCCTCCTGCGGACGGCCCACCCGCACCCGCGCGGCCTCGGCGCGGCGCAGGGCGAAGCGGGTGAAGCCCACCTGCACCAGCAGCGGCTCGGCCCCGAACGGACCGCGGGCCACGATCTCGACCGGCTCCCCGGCCACGAAGCCCAGCTCGCGCAGGCGCCGCGCGACCGGGTCGTTCGGGCTGCGGTCCTCCACGGACTGGACGACGACGGGGGTGCGTGGCGGCAGGTCGGACAGCGTCACGGCAGACTCATAATCAAGAACGGTTCTCAATTGTAGCACCCGCCTTCACATCCGGCTCGCGCCGCGATGGCCCGCGTTGGGCAGTGCCTTGCGCGCCTTTGGCCGTCCACCGCGCCCGCGTGGCCTACGCCGCGCTGCGTCATGGCCACTTGCGGCACCACGGCTATCATCGGCGGCTCCACCATTGGGAAAGACGATGGCCGAACCGCTGCTGATCCAACCGGCCGGCCCCGTGCTGCGCCTGCGCCTGAACCGGCCGCAGCTGCACAACGCCTTCGACGCGGGGCTGATCGCCGCCCTCACCTCGGCCCTGGAGGCCGCCGGCCGCGACCCGGCGGTGCGCGTGGTGGTGCTGGAGGGCGAAGGCCCTTCCTTCTCCGCCGGCGCCGACCTGCAGTGGATGCGCGGCATGGCCGCCGCCAGCGAGGAACAGAACCGCCAGGACGCCCTGGCCTTGGCCCGGCTGATGCGCACCCTGGACGAGCTGCCGCGGCCGACCATCGCCCGCGTGCACGGCGCGGCCTACGGCGGCGGCGTGGGCCTGGTGGCCTGCTGCGACATCGCCATCGGCGTGCCGCAGGCCAGGTTCGGCCTGACCGAAGCGCGCCTGGGCCTGCTGCCGGCGGGGATCTCGCCCTACGTGGTCGCCGCCATCGGCCCGCGCCAGGCGCGGCGCTGGTTCGCCACTGCCGGGACCTTCGACGCTGCCCAGGCCCTGGCCATGGGCCTGCTGCACGAGGTGGCCGAGCCGGAGGCGCTGGACGCGGCGGTGCAGCGCCAGCTCGACCTGCTGCTGCGCGCCGGTCCACAGGCCGCGGCCGCGGCCAAGGCGCTGGTGCGGCAGGGCTGCGCCGGCGGCGACCGCGACGCGCTGGACGCGGCCAACGCCGCCCTGATCGCGCGCCTGCGCGTCTCGCCCGAGGGCCAGGAGGGCATGGCCGCCTTCCTCGACAAGCGCGCGCCGGCCTGGACCACGGAGTAGGACCGTGCCCCTGTTCGACAAGATCCTGATCGCCAACCGCGGCGAGATCGCCTGCCGCATCATCCGCACCTGCCGGCGCCTGGGCATCGCGAGCGTGGCGGTGTACTCGGACGCCGACGCCGGCGCCCTGCACGTGCGCATGGCCGACGAGGCCGTGCACATCGGCGGCCCGGCGCCGGCCGACAGCTACCTGCGCGGCGAACGCATCCTCCAGGCCGCGCGCGCCACCGGCGCCCAGGCCATCCATCCCGGCTACGGCTTCCTCTCCGAGAACGCCGACTTCGCCGAGGCGGTGGCCGCCGCCGGGCTGGTGTTCATCGGGCCGCGCCCGGAGTCCATGCGCCGCATGGGTTCCAAGGCCGGGGCCAAGGAGCTGATGGCCGCGGCCGGCGTGCCGGTGGTGCCCGGCTACACCGGCCAGGACCAGTCGCCGCAGACCCTGCTGCGCGAGGCCGCGCGCATCGGCTTCCCGCTGATGATCAAGGCCGCGCACGGCGGCGGCGGCAAGGGCATGCGCGTGGTGCACCGTCTGGAGGACTTCCCGGCCGCGCTGGAGAGCTGCCAGCGCGAGGCGCGTGGCGCCTTCGGCCGCGACCGCGTGCTGCTGGAACGCTACATCGCCAGCCCGCGCCACATCGAGGTGCAGGTGTTCGGCGACGCCCACGGCAACCTCGTCCACCTCCACGAGCGCGAGTGCTCGGCGCAGCGCCGCTACCAGAAGGTGCTGGAGGAGTCGCCCTCGCCCTTCCTCACCCCCGAACGCCGCCAGGCCATGGGCCAGGCCGCAGTGGCCGCGGCCCGCGCCATCGACTACGTCAACGCCGGCACGGTGGAGTTCATCGTGGATGGCGAGGGCGCGTTCTGGTTCATGGAGATCAACACACGCCTGCAGGTCGAGCACCCGGTCACCGAGATGGTCACCGGCCTGGACCTGGTGGAATGGCAGCTGCGCGTGGCCGCCGGCGAGCCGCTGCCACTGCGCCAGGAGCGGATCGCCCAGCGCGGCCACGCCATCGAGGTGCGTCTGTACGCGGAGGATCCGGAGGCCGGCTTCCTTCCCGCCTCCGGCACCCTGCGCCGGCTGGTGCTGCCGACGCCCTCGCCGCAGGTGCGGGTGGACGCCGGCGTGGAGGCCGGCGACACGGTCAGCGTGTTCTACGATCCGATGATCGCCAAGCTGATCGTGCACGACGCCGACCGCCCCGCGGCGCTGGCGCGCCTGCGCGAGGCCCTGGCCGCCAGCCACGTGGCCGGCACCCGCACCAACCTGGCCTTCCTGGAGGCGCTGGTGCGGCATCCAGCGGTGGTCGAGGGCCGCATCGACACCGGCTACCTGGACCGCCACACCGACGAGTTCCTGGCCCCGCCCGTGCCCGCCTCCACGGCGCTGGCCGCCGCCGCGGCCGCGCTGCTGCTGCGCCAGCAGGCCGCCGAGGCCGCGGCCGCCGCGCGCAGCGGTGATCCGTGGTCGCCATGGGCACTGGGCGACGGCTGGCGCCTGCTCGGCCGCGCCGCGCGCATGCTGCGCCTGCAGGCCGGCGGGCAGGTCCACGAGGTGCGCGCCAGCGGCCACGGCGGGAACTGGCGCATCGAAGCCGGCGGCCACGCGCACGAGGTGCAGGCCGCGCGCCTGGACGGGACCACGCTGGAACTGCGCCTGGACGGCCAGGCGCACCGCTACGGTGTGTTCGCCGGGGACGGCGGGCTGGAGCTGCACGACGGCCGGCAGCGCCTGGCGGTGCGCCTGCTGCCGCCGGAAAGCCGCGGCGGCGAGGCCGCCGGCGCCGGCGACGGACGCGTGCTGGCGCCCATGCCCGGCAGGGTGGTGGTGGTCCATGCCCAGCCCGGTGCGCGGGTGGAGGCCGGCACGCCGCTGCTGGTGATGGAGGCGATGAAGATGGAGCTGACGGTCAGGGCGCCGCAGGCCGGCGTGGTCGCCGAGCTGCGCGCGGCCGCCGGCGAGTTCGTCGAGGCCGACGCGGTGCTGGCCGTGGTGGCCGCGGAGTAGCGCCATGTCCGATTTCGTCCGCATCGTCGAAGTCGCCCCGCGCGATGGCCTGCAGAACGAGGCCCGGCAGGTCGCCACCGTCGACAAGATCGCGCTGGTGGACCGGCTTTCGGCCACCGGCCTGCGCAGCATCGAGGCCACCGCCTTCGTCAGCCCGAAGTGGGTGCCGCAGATGGCCGACGCGGCCGAGGTGATGGCCGGCATCATCCGCCGCCCCGGCGTGGCCTACCCGGTGCTGGTGCCCAACCTGCAGGGCTACGAGCGCGCCCGCGCCGCCGGCGCGGAGGAAGTGGCGGTGTTCACCGCCGCCTCGGAGGCGTTCAACCGCAAGAACATCAACGCCTCGATCGACGAGTCGATCGAGCGCTTCGTGCCGGTGCTCGAGCGCGCCCGCGCCGACGGGGTGCGCGTGCGCGGCTACGTCTCCACCGTGCTCGGCTGCCCCTACCAGGGCCAGGTGCCGCTGGCCGACGTGGTGCGCGTGGCCCGGCGCCTGTACGAACTGGGCTGCTACGAGATCTCGCTGGGCGACACCATCGGCGTGGGCACGCCGCGCAAGGCCCGCGAAATGCTCCTGGCGGTGGCGGCCGCGGTGCCGATGCCGGCGCTGGCGGTGCATTTCCACGACACTTGGGGCCAGGCCCTGGCCAACGTGGCCGCGTGCATCGAGGCCGGCGTGCGCGTGGCCGACGCCGCGGTGGCCGGCACCGGTGGCTGCCCCTACGCGCGCGGAGCCAGCGGCAACCTCGCCACCGAGGACCTGGTGTACATGCTGCACGGCATGGGCCTGGCGACCGGCGTGGACCTGGAGGCGCTGGCCGGCACCGGACGCTGGCTGGCCGCGCTGCTGGGCCGGCCCACGGGCAGCAAGGTGGGTCGCGCGCTGGCGCGGGCGTGATCCCCCGCGTCCGGTGCCCCCGGCCCCGGGTCTCCCTGCTCCCGCGGCGGTGCGGGATTTCCTGCAGCAGCGGCGCCAGCGGCGACACGACGGACGTGGCCGGTTGCGGCGTGCGGCGGATGCACCTGCGCCGTGGACGCTGGCAAGGTGGCGGTTGAACGCCGGCGCCGGACGCGGGCGCGTCGCGGCTGGATGCCGCTTCTGCAGGGCGAGGACGCGGTCAGGCCTGCGGGCCGTGCAGGCGCACGTCCCAGTTTTCGGTTCGGCCCTGCTCCAGGCGGCGTTCGAACACCTTGCGCCAGGACGGCACCAGCGGCAGTGCCAGCGCCGCCACCAGCCCGGCACGATCCAGGGTGCGCCGGTAGAGCAGCCCGGCCAGGCGGGTCAGCGGCCAGTCCGGCCAGGGACGCTCCAGCAACTCCAGCACGTCGCCGGCCTGCACCGGGCCCGGCTCCAGCACGCGGTAGTACCAGCCGGTGCGGCCGCTGTACTGCACGCGCCGGGCCAGGGCGGCGATGCCGAAGCGGTCGGACAGCTTCCAGCACGGCTGCCGGCCCTGCGAGACCTCGACCACCGCCGCGCCCAGGCGCAGGCGGTCGCCCAGGCACAGGTCGGCCTCGGTCACACCGCGGGTGCTGATGTTCTCGCCGAAGGCGCCGGGCGCCTCCAGCAACGGATGCGGGCCCAGCTCGGCGCGCCAGGCCGCGTAGTGGTCATGCGGATAGTGGTGGATGGCCTTGTCGGGACCGCCGTGCACGCGGCGGTCGCCCTGCTCGTCGCCGTCCAGGCCTTCCGGCCCGGCCAGGCCCGGTCCCGGGCGCGGGCGCTTGGCGATGGCGCTGCGGCTGCCCGGCCGGGTGTAGTCCCCCGCCCGGCCGGTCAGCACCGCCTCGACCCGGGCCAGCGCGCGCGGCACCGGGGGGCGTCCTCAGGCGGCGGCGCGCAGCGCCGCGATCTCGGCCTTGAGCAGCTCGCCCAGGACCTTGATGCCGGCGTCGATCTTCTCGCCCGGCACGGTCACGAACGACAGGCGCAGGGTGTTGGTCTGCGGGTCCACCGCGTAGAACGGCGCGCCCGGCACGAAGGCCACGTTGCGCTCCACCGCCTTGGCCAGCAGCTTGCCGCTGTCCAGGCCCTTGGGCAGCTGCACCCAGATGAACATGCCGCCCTCGGGACGGTTCCAGGTGACTTCCTCGGGGAACTCGCGCTCCAGCGCCGCCAGCATGTGCTGGCACTGCGTGCCGTACAGGGCACGGATGGTGGGGATGTGCCGGTCGAGGAAGCCGTCCTGCACCGCCTCGTACACCACGCGCTGGGAGAAGGTCGGGGTGTGCAGGTCGGCGGCCTGCTTGGCCTGGACCAGCTTGGCCAGCACCTGCTCCGGTGCGACCACGTAGCCCAGGCGCAGGCCCGGGGCCAGCACCTTGGAGAACGAGCCCATGTAAATGACCCCGTCGGGGTTCATGGACAGCAGGCTGGGCAGCGCCTCGCCGCCGTAGGACAGCTCGCCGTAGGGATCGTCTTCGACCAGTGGCACGCCGGCCCTGGCCGCCAGCTCCACCAGCGCCTTGCGCCGCTCCAGCGGCATGCGCCGGCCGGTCGGGTTCTGGAAGTTGGGCAGGCAGTACAGGAAGCGCGCACCGGCCATCTGCTCCGGGGAGATGGCGTCGGTGACGATGCCCTGCGCGTCGCTGGGGAGGGAGGCGAACTGCGGAGAGAACAGCGAGAAGGCCTGCAGCGCGCCCAGGTAGCTGGGGGTCTCCACCAGCACCTTGCTGCCCTCGTCGATCAGCACCTTGCCCAGCAGGTCCAGGCCCTGCTGCGAGCCGGTGGTGACCAGCACGCGCGAGGCCGGGATCCTGGCGCCACCGCGGCTGAGCCGCTCGGCGATCCACTCGCGCAGCGGGCTGAAACCCTCGGTGGGACCGTACTGCAGCGCGGCCTGCGGGGCCTCGCGCAGCACCTTCTCCGTCGCCTCGCGCATGCGCTCGACCGGGAAGGTCGCCGGGGACGGCAGGCCGCCGGCGAAGGAGATGACTTCGGGACGCTCGGTCACCTTGAGGATCTCGCGGATGGCCGAGCTGGTGAGCGCCTGGGCGCGACGGGACAGGGTGAAGGTCGTGGTCATGGCGGCATTGTAGCCGTCCCGGCGCCGTTCCGTACGGAACCCTCACCAGGCGCCAACATGCGCTTAAGCACGGTGGCGAATAATCGTGCCGTGGGGGCGCATTGTTGGCGTCCAACATTCCAGGAGGTGCGCATGTCCTTCCGCCAGTTCCCCGCCACCGACAGCGAAGGCAACTCGTACATCGTCATCGAGTTCCACGACGACAGGCCCGGCCCCGACGGCAAGCCGTCGCTGCGCTACGAGCTGCTGGACGGCATGCCGCTCAAGCGCGAGGGCAAGCAGTTCTCCACGCCAGACGGTTCGCTGGTGCTGACCCAGGCCTAGCGCGCCGCCGGGCCGCCCTCGCGCGGCCACTCCAGGACCCGGCCCAGGCCGCTGGCGTCGATCTCGGCGGCGGCACGGCGCAGCGCGTCCGGGTCCGAGGCCGGCTCGAAGCCGATGCGGAAATGCACCTCGCCGGCCGGCGTGCGCGAGGAATGGATCGAGCTGAGGTTGATGCCGTGCCGCTCGAACACGTGCAGCAGCGCGCGCAGCGAGCCGGGACGGTCCTCGGGCAGGTGCACGCCGAGGCTGTGCGTCTCGGTCAGGTCGGCCAGCAGGTAGCCCACCCGTTCGAAGGTGTAGCTGCCCTCTTCCAGCGCGGCCGCGTCCCAGGCGGCGCGGTTGGCGTCCAGGTACTGCGCGCGGAACTGCGCGCGCGCCCGGTCGTCGCCCTGCTCCACCAACGCGCGCAGGCGCGCGATCTGCGCCTCCAGTTGCGCCAGCACCCGGGCGACGTGCGGGTTCTCGAACTGGATGTCCTCGTAGATCTGCGGGTTCATCGCCAGGATGCGGGCGATCACCGCCGCATCCATCTCGAAGCCCACCGAGCGGAACGGCAGCAGCGCCTGCGGCCCGCCCAGTTCCCCGGCGAAGCTGCGCAACACCCCGGCCTGCCCGAGGTGCGCGGCGTGGACCAGGGCCTGGACCAGCGCCATCACCCGGTCGTGGTGCTCGGGCGCGGTGCGCACGTACTGGCCCTGCAGCGCCTCCAGCAGCTGTTCCAGCCAGGGACGCCAGCGCTCCAGCCGGGCCTCGCACACCACCACCACCCGGCCCTTGAGCGTGGGCGCCTTGGGCGGCGCGCTCATCGGATGCAGGCCCACCACCTCGGCGCGCGAGGCCAGCATCGCCGCCACCGGCGCCTGCTTGAGCGAGGTCACGTCCAGCCACAGCCTGCCCGCCTCGCGCCCGGCCGAGAGCCGGCGGTAGTGGCCGATCAGCGCCGGAGTATGGCGGATGGGCGCGGTGAACAGCAGCACGTCCGCCTCCGCGAGCAGGCGTCCGGGCGTGTCGCTGTCAGGGTCGGCCGGATCGTGGCCGAGCACGCGCAGGCCCATGCGCTGCTCGAAGAAGGCGCGCAGCCAGCGGCCATAGGCACCGGCACTGCCGACCAGGCCGACGACCGGCGCCACGGGCATGGGCTCAGACCTCCACCGCCTGGAACCGCGGCGCGCCCTCAGTGAAGGCGGCCGGCGCCGCGGCCTGCACGTCCAGCTCCTCCCAGCCGTGGGCCAGGGTGGATTCCAGCGCCGCGTGCACGCCGGCCAGGGCGCGTTCGGCGGCGCGCGGCGGCGGCTCGCCACGCAGCAGGCTGGCGGCCAGCACCGCGGTGACCACGTCACCGGTGCCGGCCACGTCCACGTCCAGGCGTGGCGAGGCCAGGCGCCAGGCGCGCTCGCGCCCCACCAGCAGGGTCAGCAGCTCGTCCTCCCCGCCCTGCACGCTGTGCGCCAGCACCCATTCCGGGCCGCGCCGGAGGAGCGCGCGCGCGGCGCGCAGGGCCTCGGCCTCCCGCAGCGCCGGCTGCCCGGCCAGGCGCTCCAGCTCGAAGGCGTTGGGGGTGACCATCCAGGCCAGCGGCAGCAGCCGCTCCACGAACACCGCCTCCAGGCCGGGCTCGACGTAGGGTCCGGTGTGCAGGTCGCCGATCACCGGGTCCAGCAGGTAGCGCGGCGCGGTGCCGGCACGGTGGTGGCGCTCCAGCCAGTCGGCGAAGGCCTGGCCGTTGGCCACGCTGCCGAAATAGCCCGACTGCAGCAGCCCGGTGCGGGTGCTGACGCCGCGCTCGTCCAGGCCCTGCAGCAGCTCGGCCAGCCAGTCGGCCGGCAGCACCCGGCCGCGCAGGGTCGGATAGAAGGGGGTGTTGCTGAACAGCGTGGTCGGCACTTCCACGACCCGCAGGCCCAGCATGCGCAGCACCGGCACGGTGGCGCTGTTGCCGGCGTAGCCGTAGGCCAGCTGCGACTGCACCGTGACCACGTCCACCGGCGAGGGCCCGCCGGGCCGGTTGCGGCGGTCGTGGACCAGGTGCTTTTCCAGCGTGTTGCTCATGGGGCGCGGCCTTGTTGGCAAGGCACGCATGCTAACGCTTCGCCCGGCGCCCCTGCGACACGGCAGCCCGGCGCGGGCCGGTCCGGGTTGCGGTGTGGCGTGGCGTGGCCGGAGCGGTGTCGCGGGCGCATCCCCGGGATGCGCGTTGAACGCGGGCTCCGGTCGCGGCCTCGGGTCGCCGCTGACGCGGCTCCTACAGGAGCCGGGCCGGCGCCCTTCTGCAGGCGCCGTGCACGCGGCAGCCCGGCGGGCCGGTCCGGGTTGCGGTGCGGCGTGGCGTGGCCGGAACGGCGTCGCGGGCGCATCCCCGGGATGCGCGTTGAACGCGGGCTCCGGTCGCGGCCTCGGGTCGCCGCTGACGCGGCTCCTACAGGATGGCTCGGGTCGCTGACGCGGCTCCTGCAGGGGCGCGGGTCGATGCGGGGTCAGGAGGAGGTCATGCGGTCCCAGAAGGCCTTGACGCCGTCCAGGAAGGTGGCCGAGCGGGGCGAGTGGCGGCGGCCTTCCTCGCCGGTGAAGGTGGCCTCGAACTTCTCCAGCAGCTCGCGCTGTTCGGCGGTGAGGTTGACCGGGGTCTCGACCACGATCCGGCAGTAGAGGTCGCCGGGCACGCGGCTGCGCACCGAGCGCACACCCTTGCCGCGGATGCGGAACACCTTGCCGGTCTGGGTCTCGGCCGGGATGCGGATCTCCACCTCCCCGCCCAGGGTCGGCACGTTGACCACCGCGCCCAGCGCGGCCTGGGAGATGCGGATCGGCACCTCGCAGTGCAGGTCGTCGCCGTCGCGGCGGAAGATGGGATGCTCGCGCACCCGCACCTCCACGTACAGGTCGCCGGGCGGCGTACCCGGCGGGCCGGCCTCGCCCTCGCCGGCCAGGCGGATGCGGTCGCCGTTGTCCACGCCGGCCGGGATCTTCACCGACAGGATCTTCTCGTCCTCGATGCGGCCGGCGCCGTGGCACACGCGGCACGGGTTGCGCACGGTCTGGCCGCGGCCGCCGCAGTCCGGGCAGGCCTGCTGCATGGTGAAGATGCCGCGCTGGAAGCGGACCTGGCCGCGGCCGTGGCAGGTCAGGCACGGCTCCAGCTTGCGGTCCTCCGAGCCGGTGCCGGCGCAGGCCGAGCACTCGGCCAGGGTCGGGATCTCGATGCGCTTCTCGACGCCGGCGACGGCCTCCTCCAGGTCCAGCTCCAGCACGTAGCCGATGTCGGCGCCGCGGCGCGGCCCGCGCGAGCCGCCGCCGAAGATGGTCCCGAAGATGTCGCCGAAGATGTCGTCCATGTCCGGCGCCGGACCGCCACCGCCGAAGCCCTGCTCGAAGGCGGCGTGCCCGTGCGCGTCGTAGGCCCGGCGCTTGGCCGGATCCGAGAGCACCTCGTAGGCCTCCTTGCACTCCTTGAACGCGGCCTCGGCCGAGGCGTCGCCCGGGTTGCGGTCCGGGTGGTACTTCATCGCACAGCGGCGGTAGGCCTTCTTCAGCTCCTCGTCGCTGGCGTTGCGGGACACGCCCAGCACTTCGTAGTAGTCGCGTTTGCTCATCGGGATTCCGGGCTGGTTCTCTCAAGGCCGCCTACACGACAGCCCGCGCCACCGGCGGCGGCGCGGGCTGTCCGGACGCGGCGGCTGGGGCGCCGCCGCACGGCCTTACTTCTTGTCGTCCTTGACCTCGGTGAACTCGGCGTCGACCACGTCGTCCTGCGACTGGCCCGAGGCCTGGCCGGCGCCGGCATCGGCACCGCCCTGGGCGGCCGCGGCGGCGGCCGCGTACAGCGACTGGCCAGCCTCCTCCAGCGCGCGGGTCTTGGCCTCGATCTGGGCCTTGTCGTCGCCCTTGATCGCGGTCTCCAGCTCGGCGATGGCCGACTCCACGCGGCCGATCACGTCGCCCGGCACCTTGCTGCCGTGCTCCTTGATCGCGTTGCGGGTGGCGTGGACCAGGCTGTCGGCCTGGTTGCGGGCGGCCACCAGCTCCTGGAACTTGCGGTCCTCCTCGCGGTGCGCCTCGGCGTCGGCGACCATCCGCTGGATCTCCTCCTCGGTCAGGCCCGAGCCGGCCTTGATCTCGACCTTCTGCTCGCGGCCGGTCTTCTTGTCCTTGGCCGACACGTGCAGGATGCCGTTGGCGTCGATGTCGAAGCACACCTCGATCTGCGGCACGCCGCGCGGGGCCGGCTCGATGCCGGTCAGGTCGAACTTGGCCAGCGACTTGTTGTAGCGGGCCTGCTCGCGCTCGCCCTGCAGCACGTGCACGGTCACGGCCGACTGGTTGTCCTCGGCGGTGCTGAACACCTGCGAGGCGCGGGTCGGGATCGTGGTGTTCTTCTCGATGATCTTGGTCATCACGCCGCCCAGGGTCTCGATGCCCAGGCTCAGCGGGGTGACGTCCAGCAGCAGCACGTCCTTGACGTCGCCGGCCAGCACGCCGCCCTGGATCGCGGCGCCCAGCGCCACGGCCTCGTCCGGGTTGACGTCCTTGCGCGGCTCCTTGCCGAAGAAGTCGGCCACGGCCTGCTGCACCTTGGGCATGCGGGTCTGGCCGCCGACCAGGATCACCTCGGCGATGTCCGAGGCGCGCAGGCCGGCGTCCTGCAGCGCGATGCGGCACGGCTCCAGCGAGCGCTTGATCAGGTCGTCCACCAGCGCCTCCAGCTTGGCCCGGGTCAGCTTGATGGCCAGGTGCTTCGGGCCGGAGGCGTCGGCGGTGATGTACGGCAGGTTGACCTCGGTCTGGTGCGCGCTGGACAGCTCGATCTTGGCGCGCTCGGCGGCGTCCTTCAGGCGCTGCAGGGCCAGCGGATCCTTGCGCAGGTCGATGCCCTGGTCCTTCTGGAACTCCTCGACCAGGTAGTCGATGATGCGCGCGTCGAAGTCCTCGCCACCCAGGAAGGTGTCGCCGTTGGTGGCCAGCACCTCGAACTGCTTCTCGCCGTCCACCTCGGCGATCTCGATGATGGACACGTCGAAGGTGCCGCCGCCCATGTCGTAGACGACGATCTTGCGGTCGCCGCCGCCCTTGTCCAGGCCGTAGGCCAGGGCCGCCGCGGTCGGCTCGTTGATGATGCGCTTGACGTCCAGGCCGGCGATGCGGCCGGCGTCCTTGGTGGCCTGGCGCTGGCTGTCGTTGAAGTACGCCGGGACGGTGATCACCGCCTCGGTGACCGGTTCGCCCAGGTAGGCCTCGGCGGTCTTCTTCATCTTCTCCAGCACCTTGGCGGAGATCTCCTGCGGGGCCATGCGGCGGCCGTCGGCCTGCGCCACCCAGGCGTCGCCGTTGTCGTGCTGGACGATGCTGTAGGGCACCAGGCCGATGTCCTTCTGCACCTCGGCATCGGTGTACTTGCGGCCGATCAGGCGCTTGACCGCGAAGAAGGTGTTCTTGGGGTTGGTCACCGCCTGGCGCTTGGCCGGGGCGCCGACCAGCACCTCGCCGTCCTTGGTGTAGGCGACGATCGACGGCGTGGTGCGGTCACCCTCGGCGTTCTCGATCACGCGGGCCTTGCCGCCCTCCATGATCGCCACGCACGAGTTGGTCGTGCCCAGGTCGATACCGATGATCTTGCTCATGTGTGTGCTCCCTCGGGGAATGGGTTTGGCCGTTGGCGCGGTGGCCCTGCTCGCTAGGTGGGGGGTGCGGCCGCGGCGTTCAAGTGGGGGCGCGCGCGGGCGCGGCGCCGGTTCAGTCGTGGCGGGCGACCACCACCAGCGCCGGGCGCAGCAGGCGGTCGTGCAGCATGTAGCCCTTCTGGAACACCTGCAGCACGCTGCCCGGCGCGGCCTCGCCCGGGTCGGCCTGGCTGATGGCCTGGTGGCGCTCGGGGTCGAAGGGCTGGCCCACCGGGTCCACCACGGACAGGCCGTGGTCGCCGGCGACCTTCATCAGCTGGCGGTAGGTCAGCTCCAGCCCCTCCTTCAGGGGGCCGCCCTCCGCGCCGGCGGCGGCCAGGCCGGCGTCCAGGCTGTCCAGCACCGGCAACAGGTCGCCCAGCAGGCGCTCGTTGGCGAACCGGCGCGCCTGCTCCAGCTCGCGCGCCATGCGCTTGCGCTGGTTGTCCAGGTCGGCACGCTCGCGCAGCGCATCCATCCTCAGCTGCTCGATCTCGCTGCGCAGGGCCTCGATCTCGGCGCGCAGCTGCGACTCGAGCGGATCGGCACCGGTGGTGGCCGCGGCGGCCTCACCGGTCGTCTGCGGCTGCTCCGGATGTTCCGGCTGCTGGGAAGGGGTCTCGTTCTGGGTCATGCAATCGGCTCCGTGCGGCTCCCGGCCGCGTATTCCGGCCGTATGGGGGCCGGAATGGAGCGATTCAAGTCGCCGGAGCCTCGCGGGCCGGCTGCAGGGCCGCGCCGAGCACGTCGGCGGCGGCCTGGACCAGCGGGATCACCCGGTCGTAGGCCATGCGGGTCGGGCCGATCACCCCCAGCACGCCCAGCACCTGGCCGCCGGCCCGGTACGGGGCGGTAACCACCGAGACCCCGTCCAGCGGGGCCAGGCCGGTCTCCTCGCCGATGAAGATGCGCACGCCCGGGGCGCGCATGGTCCGCTCCAGCAGCTGCAGGATCTCGCGCTTGCGGGCGAAGGCCTCGAACAGCTCGCGCAGGCGGTCCAGGTCGGACAGGTCCTGCACACCCATCAGCCGGGTCTGGCCGGCCAGCACCACGTCGTCCCCTGGCGGGGCCAGGGCCTGCTCGGCCAGCTCCACCGACTGGGCCAGCATCCGCTCCATGGCGTCGCGCGCCTGGCGCAGCTCCTGCACCAGGGTGGCGCGGATCTGCGCCAGCGGCCGGCCGGTGCAGTGGGTGTTGAGGTAGTTGGCCACCCGCTCCAGCTCGGCCGCCTCGAAGGCCCGCTGCGGCTCGATCACCCGGTTCTGCACCTCGCCGTCGGCGAACACCACGATGGCCAGGATGCGGCGCCCGTCCAGCGGAACGAAGTCGATCTGGCGGAAGGCGAACTGCTCGCGGCGCGGGGCGCTGACCACGCCCACGAAATGGGTCATGGCCGACAGCAGCTCGGAGGCGTTGCCCAGCAGGGCCTGGGTGCTGCTGCCCGGGGTCAGCTCGCTGCGCAGCCGGGCCAGCTCCTGCTCGCCCGGGGCCTTGACCTGCAGCAGGCTGTCCACGAACACGCGGTAGCCCTGCGCGGTGGGCACCCGCCCGGCGGAGGTGTGCGGCGAGCTGAGCAGGCCGATCTCCTCCAGGTCCGCCAGGATGTTGCGGATCGTGGCCGGGCTGACGTCCAGGCCCGAGACGCGCGCCAGGGTCTGCGAACCCACCGGTTCGCCGTCACGGATGTAACGGCCGATCAGGGTCCGCAGGAGCTGGCGGGCACGCGGGTCCAGGGTCGGCAGCGGGGTGCTCATGCACCAATAGATAGTGCCTCCCCCGGGCGGCCGCAATACGCCCGGCTGCCGCCCGCTCCCCCGGTCTCCGCGGCCGAGACGGACGCCCCCTACAATACCGGCCATGCTCCGACACCTCGCCATCCGCGACTTCGCCGTAGTACGCGCCACCGAACTGGAATTCGGCCCGGGCATGACCGTCATTTCCGGCGAGACCGGCGCCGGCAAGTCCCTGCTGGTGGACGCCCTGGGCTTCCTGTCCGGCCTGCGCGCCGACAGCGGGGTGGTCCGCCACGGCTGCGAGCGGGCCGAGCTGGCCGCCGAGTTCGCCCTGGCCCCGGACTCCCCCGCCCTGGCCTGGCTGGCCGCCAACGAGCTGGACGAGGACGGCCAGTGCCAGCTGCGGCGGGTGATCCGCGCCGACGGCGGCTCGCGGGCCTGGATCAACGGCCGTCCGGTGACCCTGGCGCAGCTGGCCGAGCTGGCCGGAATGCTGGTGGAGATCCACGGCCAGCACGAGCACCAGGCCCTGCTCTCCCGCACCAGCCAGCTGGCCCTGCTCGACGCCCACGCCCGCAACCAGGCCGAGCGCGCGGCCGTGCGCGCGGCCGCCGCGGCCTGGCAGGCGCTGCTGGCCGAGCGCGAACGGCTGCAGGCCCGGGGCGACGGGTCCGACCGCATCGCCTGGCTGGAGCACCAGCTGGCCGCGCTGGAGCGCGAGGAACTGGACCCGGCCGCGCTGGAGGCGCTGGACGCCGCCCACCGCCGCCAGGCCAACGCCGCCGGCCTGACCGCCGCCTGCGACGAGGCCCTGGCCCGGCTCGGCGGCGAGGACGGCCCCGCGCTGGTGCAGGGGCTGCAGCAGGTGCGCAACCGCCTGACCCGCGCCGCCGCGGACGAGCCGCGCCTGCTCGAGGTGGACCAGCTGCTGGAGGGCGCCGCGGTGCAGATCGAGGAGGCGCTGGCCCAGCTGGGCCGGATCCGCGACGACCTGGACCTGGACCCGGCCCGCTACGAGGAGCTGGAGCGCCGCCTGGGCCGGATCCACGACCTGGCGCGCAAGCACCGCACCGCCCCGGCCGAGCTGGCCGCGCACCGCGACCGCATCGCCGCCGAGCTGGACGCCCTGCGCGGCGCCGGCGAGCGCCTGGAACAGCTGGACGGCGGGATCGCCCGCGCCGCCGAGGCCTGGCGCCAGGCCGCCGCGGCCCTCACCGCCACCCGCCAGGCCGCCGCGCAGGCGCTGGGCGAGGCCACCACCGCCCTGATCGGCGAGCTGGGCATGGGCGGCGGCCGCTTCCTGGTGGAGCTGGAGCCGGTCGGCGAGGCGCGCCCGGACGCCAACGGCGCCGAGCGGGTGGAGTTCCTGGTGGCGGCCAATGCCGGCCAGCCGCCGCGGCCGCTGCGCAAGGTCGCCTCCGGCGGCGAGCTGTCGCGCATCTCCCTGGCTATCGAGGTGGCCGCGCTGGGCTCGGACGCGGTGCCGACCATGGTCTTCGACGAGGTGGACTCCGGCATCGGCGGCGCGGTGGCGCAGATCGTCGGCCGCAAGCTGCGCGCCCTGGCGCGGGCCCGGCAGGTGCTGTGCGTGACCCACCTGCCGCAGGTGGCCGCGCACGGCCATGCACACTACCGGGTCAGCAAGGCGCCGGAGGATGGCATCACCCGCAGCGCGGTGGAGCGGCTGGACGAGGCCGGCCGCGAGGCGGAACTGGCCAGGATGGTGGGCGGCGTGGAGGTCGGGCCCGAGGCCCATGCCGCCGCGCGCCGCCTGCTGGAGGAGGCGGTGGCCTCCGACGCCGAGGCCGCGGCGCCGCAGCGCCCGGCCCGGCGGGCCGCCCGCGCCCGCTGACGGCGCGGGCGCGCGGGGCGGCGGCTCAGCGCTGCGGCTGGGCCTGCTTCTGCGGCTTCTTCTTGCGCACGTACAGCACCAGCGAGTGCTCCTCCAGCTCGTAGCCGTGCTGGGCCGCGATCTGGCGCTGCAGTTCCTCGATCTCCGGGCTCTCGAACTCGATGATCTGGCCGGTGTCCACGTCCACCATGTGGTCGTGGTGGCCGCCCCGGTCCAGCTCGTACACCGCCTGGCCGCCCTCGAAGTTGTGCTTGAGCACCAGGCCGGCGGCCTCGAACTGGGTCAGCACCCGGTACACCGTGGCCAGGCCGATCTCGTCGCCGTGCTCCAGCAGGTGGCGGTAGATGTCCTCGGCGGTCATGTGGTGCTCGAGCCCCTTCTGCTCCAGCAGCTCGAGGATGCGCATGCGCGGATGCGTGACCTTGAGCCCGACGCGGCGCAAGTCGTTCGATTCCATGCCGTTACCTCCGGTTCACTGGCGGTTTACCGCGCGCCGCCGAGCGGGGCCGCGAGACGCGGCCGGGAGTGTATCATCGCCCCATCCCAATCCCGACCGTACGCAATGCCGAGCATCCGCCGCCTGCTGCTGATCGCCCCCCTGTCGCTCGCCGTCGCCGGCTGCGGCATCCTCTACAAGCAGCCGATCTACCAGGGCAACCTGCTGGAGAAGGAGGCCGTGGACCAGCTGCGTCCGGGGCTGAGCAAGCAGCAGGTCCTGGGCCTGCTGGGCACGCCGTCGGTGGCCGATCCGTTCCACGCCCAGCGCTGGGACTACGCCGCCTCCGAGCGCACCAACCGCCGCGGCGACGTCGAGATCAAGACGCTGACCCTGCACTTCGAGAACGACCGCCTGGTCAGCTGGGAAGGCGAGTACTTCCCGGAGCAGGACCTGGAGCTGGCCCGCAAGACCGTGCGCCAGTTCGGCCCGAACCTGCCGCGCGAGAAGGAAGGCCGCCGCCGCTGAGGCCTCAGCGGCGCGCCCGCGCCGCCGCGCGGCGGCGCCGGGCCTCCTTGGGATCCATCACCAGCGGCCGCAGCAGCTCCACGCGGTCGCCGTCGTGCAGCCGGGTCTCCGGCGCGGCCGCCGCACCGAACACGGCGTAGCCGGCGATCTGGTCCTCGTGGCCCAGCCCGGCCGCGCGCACCGCGTCGGCCACCGTGGCCCCCTCCTCCAGCCGCAGCTCCCGCAGCTCGTGGCGGTGCGGCCAGGCGATCACCACCTCCACCCGCAGCACGGCTCAGCCCTCGCGGTCGGCCACGCGCACGAAGTCGTCCACCATGCGGTCGGCCAGGCCCTGGAAGCCCAGCGCGAACACCGGCGCCAGCAGGCGCGTGGCCGGCTCGAACTCCAGGGTCAGCGAGACCTTGCAGGCCGACTCGCCCAGCGGCTGGAACTCCCACACCCCGTGCAGCCGGCGGAACGGACCGTCGTGCAGCTGCATGTCGATGCGGTGCGGGCGCTGCAGCCGGTTCTCGGTGGTGAACCAGGTGCGCAGCGAGCCCAGGCCCACGTCCAGCCGCGCCACCATGCGGTCCCCGCCGGCCTCCAGCACCTGCGCCTGCTCGCACCAGGAGAACCGCCGCGGGTAGGCGGCCACGTCGTTGACCAGGTCGAACATGCGGGAAGCCGGGTGCTCGACCAGCGCGCTGCGGTGGATGCGGGGCATGGGAAGACGCCTGTGGGCACCCGAATTGGGCGACAATGGGGGAATGAGCAAGAAACCGGCCCATGATAAGGCAAAGGCGAAGGGCAAGGCCGAACCGGCCACCCGCACCATCGCCCTGAACAAGCGCGCGCGCCACGAGTACAACCTCGGCGAGCGCTACGAAGCGGGCCTGGCCCTGCAGGGCTGGGAGGTCAAGGCCATCCGCGCCGGCCGCGCCAACATCGGCGAGGCCTACGCCCTGGTGCGCAACGGCGAGATCCACCTGTTCGGCGCGCAGATCACCCCGCTGATCCAGGCCTCGACCCACGTGCTGGCCGACGACCGCCGCACCCGCAAGCTGCTGCTGCACCGGCACGAGATCGACAAGCTGGTCGGCAAGATCGAGCGCGACGGCTACACCCTGGTGCCCACCGCCATGTACTGGCGCGGCAACAAGGTCAAGCTGGAGCTGGCCCTGGCCAAGGGCAAGAAGGAGCACGACAAGCGCGACGCCGCCCGCGAGCGCGACTGGCAGCGCGAGAAGCAGCGCGTCATGCGCCGCCACAACAGGGACGCCTGACCACCCCACCCCGCCACCCGCCCCGGAGGACGACGATGGAAGGCACGCCGCGTTACCGCGTGATCGGCAACCACCTCTCGCCCTACGTGCGCAAGGTGCTGGTGTGCCTGGCGCTGAAGGGGCTGGACTACGAGATCGACCCGATCGCCCCGTTCGTGGGCGACGACCGCTTCACCGCGCTCAGCCCGCTGCGGCGCGTGCCGGTGCTGCTGGACGGGGAGCGCGTGGTCAACGACTCCTCGGTGATCTGCCAGTACTTGGAGGACCGCCACCCGCAGCCGGCGCTGTACCCGGCCGACGTCGGCGACCGCGCCCAGGCGCGCTGGCTGGAGGAGTTCTGCGACTCCCGCCTGGGCGAGGTGGTGGTGTGGAAGATGTTCTACCAGCGCGGCGCCAAGCGCCTGCTGTTCGGCGAGGCGCCGGACGAGGCGGTGTTCAACCGCGCCCGCGACGAGGAACTGCCGGCGGCGCTGGACTGGCTGGAGACCCAGCTGCCGGCCGAAGGCTGGATCTTCGGCCAGGTGTCCATCGCCGACATCGCCATCGCCTGCCTGCTGCGCAACGCCGTGTTCGTGCGCTGGCAGCCGGACCCGGCGCGCTGGCCGCGCCTGACCGCCCTGCTGCAACGCGCCTGGGCCCTGCCCGCCTTCGCCGACCTGGCCCGGCTGGAGGATGCGATCGTGCGCGTGCCCATCCCCGAACAGCGCCAGGTCTTGCGTTCCCTGGGCGCCAGGCTCGCTGCCGACACCCTCGGCCCCTGGCCGCCACGCAAGGGCGTGATGCGGATCGATTGAGGCCCCGCCGTCCCCCGGCCCGTGGCGGCTGGACGCACCGGATACGCCCGCCAGGCCGCCGCCCCTCTTGCAGGGCCCTCGACGGGCAACAAAAAACCCCTGACGACGGTCAGGGGTCCGGTGTGATTTGGTGGCGGGGAGTTTACCCAGCGGAAAAGCGGCTCCCGAGCTTACGAGCAAGGGAGCGGAGCCACGAGGGCTCCCGAGGGGAGACAGGCCAGTCGATCGCACAACCAGCCAAACCCCACGCGCTCCTGCTCGAGACGCAGCCGGGGCTGGAGGCGATCGAACCGGAGCTCGTCATAGACAGCCGCCTCCTCGGGCGTGAGACGCGGCAAATCATAGCGCACAGGCTTGGGCTCTTCGCCCCAGTGTAGGCGGTGGGCAAGCAGCGTCTCCCGGTCCATGAGGAAGGACGCCGCGCCGGGGAAGTAGCCGCGCAGCTGGTCGAGGATGGCGAATCCGTGGGTGTCGATGTCGCCCCAGTAGTGCAGCTGGCATCGATGCAGCCACTCGGCGCGCGCCAGCGCCTCCCAACCGTAGCCTGCGCCAAAGACGACGATGGCACCCGCAGCGGGCGGGAAGGCAAGGAAGTTGGTCTCGTTCTCGGTCATGAAGACGCGCCGGACCGGTAGCGTCAGGGCTGCGAAGCTCGCGGCGTCCAGCGTGATGTCGGGCAGGTTCTGCGACGAAGATGGGCAGCCCGGAAGGCTGGGCAGCGATGGGTCGAGCAGGCGAAACCGAATCCGGACGGGCTTATCCAGGAAGCCGAATCGGCGCGTGAACTGCGCGACGCCGGTCGCGTCAAGCTCGATGACTTCGGTTGGCAGAGCCAGGTCCAGCAGCTCGGTCAAGACGCCTCGGTGGGCCTCGATGAACTTGCTGTCCACCCCAGGTACGTCGACCTGGCGCAGGTACACGGCCGGTCGAGGATGGGCCTGCAGCCATGCGACGACGGCCAGCAGACGATCCCAGCGGTCGACCAGATCCAGCGCCTGGATCGGCCGCCGAGACAGCCACGCCAGCAGCGGCGGCTGCGCGGCTGCCGTTTTCTGCCAGAGCGCCGCGAACCGCTGCGCTTGCCGAACCTTGCCGATGAAGGCCAAGGCGTCTTGCAGGGTATCGATCCAGACGGTCGCTGGGAGCCGCTGCATGCCCTGGACGCGGTGATTCCACTCGCGCCATTCGATTCGGACCTGAGGGGTATCGGCGATGGCGCGCACCCATTCACGAACGGCCTCGAATCGATCGGACAGGTCGGAAGCCGCGGGGACCTTCACGTTCAGGCGCAGGGGCCACGAAACGGCGTCCGTCACTGTGGCCCGCAGTAAGTCACCCCGGTCCCACAAGCGCTGGACCTGAGCGCGCAGATCGGCTGGCGTGGTCCAGCTCATGGTGCCGCGCGGTCTCCGGCGGCCCTGGCTTCGGCCATGCCTTCCGCTTTCTGAGCCCGGTACTCCTCGATCGACAGGCAGCGCAGCCGCGAGTCGCGTCCGCCCTCGTTGTGCACGAAGCCGACGCTGGCCACGAAGGGTTCGATGATGTGGATCTTCTGCAGCGGCGTGACGATCAACAGCTGCAGGTTGAGCTGCTGGAACAAGCGCAACCCGTACTGCGCCGACTCGTCCGATCCGCGCCCGAAAGCCTCGTCGATCACGACGAAGCGGAACGACCGCGAACGAACGGCGCCCCACTCCAGCCCGAATTGGTAGGCCAGGCTCGCGGCCAGCACGGTGTAGGCCAGCTTCTCCTTCTGACCGCCCGACTTGCCGCCCGAGTCCGAATAGTGCTCGTGCTCGGCCCCGTCGGCGCGCCAGCGCTCGCTGGCCGAGAACAGGAACCAGTTGCGTACGTCGGTGACCTTGGCGGCCCAGCGCCGGTCGGCGTCCGACAGCCCTTCACGACCTCGGAAGCGGTCGATGATGGCCTTGACCTGCAGGAATTTGGCTTCCGAATACTGTTCGTCGGCCGAGCCCGTCATCGCGCCCTCGGTGCACGCCCGCAAATCCTGCTGGAAGTCGCGGATCTCCGCATCCGGGCTGGGCTGGGCCACCAGCTTGATGTACCGGCCGGGGTTGTAGTCGATGGCCTCAAGCGACTGGTTGATGAAATCGACGCGCTCCTTGATCGTCTCGCGCTCGCGGGCGAGCTGGGCGTTGAAATTGGCGATCTCGTTGATCGTGTTGACGTTCAATAGCTCCTTGAAGCGCGCCTCGAATCGCGGCAGGTCATCGCGCTTCAAGCCGTCGAGCATCCGCTCGTATTCCGGCAGCGCCGCCAGTGCAACGTCCATCTCGACGGTCTCGGCCTTGAACTCCTCCTTGAAACCGCGCATGGCATTGACGATGCGCTCGGTGAGCCGCGCCAGGCGCTTGTCCTCGGCGTCGATGTGCTGCTGCAGCCGTTGGCGCACCTCCTGCTCGCGGTTGTCGCAAGACTCGACCGACAGTTGATGCTCGCCCAGCGCCTGCGCGCGCCAGCCATCCAGGCGCTCCATCTGCGCATCGGTCAGCGGCAAGTCGTTCCACACGCTGCCGGCCTGATCCCGCATTGCCTGCGCGGTCTCTCGTTTGCTCTTGACCTCGCCCCGCTTGCCCAAGGCATCGGAGCGCTTTGCCTCCAGTTCGCCCAAGCGTTCCTGAGCGGCCTTGAGCTGTCGCCCCAGCTCTTGCAGGGTGTCGGATGCGGCTTCGAGCCGTGCGCGCTCCTCGGAGAGTTCGGCAATGCGCCGAGCGAGACTCATCCAGTCGATGTCCGCAAAGCGGGTGAACTCCTCCAGCTTGCTCAGTGCATCCAGCCGGCCCCGCAGTTCGTTGCGCGCTTGGCTGATCTCGCCAATGCGCTGCCCAAGCGTGGCGAGTCTGGCCTCCAGACGCTCGCGCTGGTCTCGCAGGGCCCGCAGCTTGTCGGCATTGCTCCAACCGAGCACATAGCGGCTGCGGTCGTCGATCCGGCTGCGGTCGTCCTTCTCGTGGCGACCGCTCGGGTCCTTGATTTGCCCTGCGCGCGTGATGGCGCGCGCCTCACGGCGAAACTGCTCTCCGGTGTCGCAGCAGGCGACGTCGAAGCGACTCCGAAGCTCCTGTTCCAGCCACTCATAGTGGGGTGAATCGGTCTTGATGGCGAGCTTGCGCACCAGCGACTGCGGATGCAGCGCCGCGCTTTGCACCGGCTTTCGCGGACGCACATGGAAGTACACCAACCGCCCGCCCAGATGCTGCCGGTCCACCCAGTCCGCAACGGCCGGGTAGTAAGCATCCGGCACCAAGAGCGACAGGCCAAAGCCGCGCAGCAGCCGCTCGGCGGCACCCTCCCAATCGCGCTCCTCGTCGCGCACCTGGATGAGCTCGCCAGCGAATGGCAATTCGTCCTCGGCGATTGCCAGCGTCGCGCACAGCGCATCGCGGATGCGGACCTGGGCGGCGTCGATGTTGCTCTTGCGCCGCTGAAGACTGTCGATCTCTTCCGACAAGGCGGCGTGCTCTTCACGGCCCTTGCGGAACGTGAAGTCCTCTTCGCGCTCGCGGTTGTCCAGGTCGGCAATGCGCTCGCGCAAGTCCTCCGCACGCTCGGTAATACCCTGCTGCAGAATCAGAAAGTCGGACTCGTCCTCCGGCATGACGGCGTCGATGCGCGCCAGCAGCGCACGGTAGCGCTCAGCTCTTTGCTGGCGTTGAACCTTCTCCTGCTCCAGCCGGCGAATCTCCGCCGCCAGCTCCTCCAGCCGATCGCCGCCGTTGTCGCGCAGTGCCCGCTCCAGCCGGCCGACTTCAACGCGTTCGGTCTCGCGCTGCGCATCCAGGCGCTCGATCTGGGCATCGAGCCGGGCCGCATCCTCCGCCAGCAAGGCCAGGCGCCGGTCCAGCAGCTCGCCCTTGAGCCGGGCGAAATACGGCCTGAGCTGATCACGCGCCTCTCGCCAGCCCTGGATCTCGGCCGTCAGCTGCTGGTGCCGCGCGCCGTCTTGGACCAGGGGCGTCAGCAGCTCCACCTGCCGCTTGGCCTTGAGCACGGACTGGTGCGCCCGGTCCAGGTCGTCGAAGTGGCGGATCAGGGCCTCGATGCGTTGCCCGGAGTCGAAGGGTTCCAGCATGTGGCTGCGCACGAAGTCGGTGAGGTTACCCACCGACTTCATCGAGACCGTCTGGTGGAACAGCTCCAACGCCTGCTCGTGCTCGATACCAAAGCGCCGGCGGAACCAGGCCCCATACGGCGGGAAGCTGTCGAACAGCTCGCAGCCCGCGGCCCGCAGTTTCTTGCGCAGGGAAGTGATGTCGCCGCCGTTGACCCTGAAGTCATCCGTGATGGTCAATGCCTGCTCAGCCGCCACAAACAGGCGTGCGGGTTGGCCCTGCGGGTCCTTCAGCCAGAAGACCTGGGCCAGCGTCACGGCCTGGTCATAGCCCTCGTTGCGGAAGACACCGAGGATGACCGAGTAGCTCGACGCATCGCGCAGCGCCACGGGCCTGCTGCTCCCCGTGACTTCATTGCGCTCGCTCTTGTAGTGGCCCAGCACGTAGGACCGCAGGGAGCGCTCGCGAGCATCCGCCCCGGCCGCCTTGTTGTAGGCCACGCGATGCGCCGGCACGAGCAAGGTCGTGATGGCATCGACCAGCGTGGACTTGCCCGAACCGATGTCGCCCGTGAGCAGGCCGTTGCGCCCGGCAAGCGTAAGCCGCCACACGCGCTTGTCGAAGGTGCCCCAGTTGAGCACTTCCAGCCGGTCAAGGCGGAAGCCGACGCGATTGTCGTCAGCGACGAAGTCCAGGCCCAGTGTCCCAGCGTCCATCGGTGCCTCACGCATCCGCCTTCTCCTGGCCGGTACCCAGACTCGCGCCGCCCGACAGCGCCGTGCGGTAGACCTCCAGCCGCGCGTCGAACTCCGCCAGCCACTGCGCATCGACAAAAGCTTTCAGGATGCGCCGCACTTCAAAGTGGCCTCTGTCCTGCCCACCGCCAGCAGCAGGCTTGAGACGGCGCAGAAAGCCCAAATCGACCACCTTGGTGATCGTCGCGTCCACCTGGTCGATCAGCCGAGCCTCATTCGTGCCATCGGGCAGAAACACCCGCATCAGCTCGGCGATGTCGTCACGCGAGAGCACCAGCCGGGTGTCTCCACCGCCTGCGTCGAACTCGGCCATGCGGCGGCGCAAGAGCGCCAGCATCAGGCTCACCGGGTAGGAAAGCGGCCGGCGCGCGACGAGCCGTGGCAGGCGCGGCGCCCCCTCGGCCTCGTCCGGGTCCGGGCGGCTTTTCAGAAAAGCATGGCCCTCGGCCTCGTCCAGCACCAGGTCGAGCAGCAGCACGGCGGCCTGTTCCCGCACCCGCGCCTGCAGGCGCAAGAGGCTGGCCCACAAGCGCTCGTCGTCGTCGCGGTAGAGCACACCCTTGAGCAGGTGCACCATCAGTTGCGATAGCTCGGGCACCGCCGGCAGCGCGCTGGGTGGCGACTCCACCGAATCGCTCTCGTGCAGTGCGTCATCGTTCATGTTCTACCCTACCTGGCCATCTACCACTTGTGACCGCCGTCAACGCGTAAAGATCACCCGCGGCAAGCGCGCCTCGCGCGTCACGGCTTCTCCCTCGGCGTTGCTGGCCTGCCAGCGTATGGTGTCCTGCACGGCCTCGTCCACCATGGCGCGCAGGCCCTCCAGGGCGTCGCCGTCCCCAGCATGGGCCAGCTCCAGGTAGGCCACAAGTTCAGCCAATCCTTGTTTCAGCGGCTCAAGCTCCAGCAGCTCACGCAGCGTGATCTGCGCCTTTTGGCGCAGTGCGCGTTGCACGGCGGACCGCAGACGCGCCTTGTCCACCACGATCTGATCGAACAAGCGCGCGGTGTCGATGTCGTCCTCGCCCGCCAGCACGGCCAGATCGGCCAGGTGAGGCTTTGCGCTCGGCGTAAATAAAGGCCGCTCCAGCGGCAGCTCGATGTCTGCCGCCATCGCGTCGATGTGCATTACGGTGCCAGCGGGCACGGCCCCGCGGATGCTCAGCGCCTTGCTCTCGATGCCGTGCAGCAAGTCCAGGATGCGGCGGTTCTCCAGAAAGGCCCGGTCGTCCAGGAATCGGCGCAACTGCTGCGACAGCTGGGCCACCGTGCGCTGCGTGTGCTCGCCGGCCTCCAGCCAGTCGTGGTGCACGCGGCGGGTGCGGGGGTCGGGCGAAAGCTGAGCGACGGCGGGGAGCCGAAGTACCCGCTCCAGCCGCTCGGAGAGTTCCTCCTGTCGCCGGCTGGACATGAGGAAGTCCCAGAAGGCGCGGAAGCTGCGGCCCTGATCGGAGTCGCCGATGGCATCGCGATCATTCATGATCTCGTCCAAGAGCGCCCCCTTGGCGCCTTCCCAAAGCGCGATCTTCTCGCGCACCTTGCGGTCGAGCAGGCGGAAGTTGTGCTCCACCTCGCGGAAGTCGGCCAGCAGCTCGCGCGCCAGTTGCTGGAACTGCTGAAAGCGGTCCTTGACCGCCGTGTCGTCCAGCAGCGGTACGTCACCGGCCAGCACGCGGGCAATTTCGGCGTCCAACTCGTCGCGCTTCTTGCGCAGGTCGGCCACGCGCTTGATCGGGTCGGCCTCGGTGCCGGCGCAGATCTGCTCCAGCAACGCGAACAGCGTGAGCAGGCGCGATTCGGTGCCGACGAATGGGCGCTCGGTCAGCGTCAGCAACCAGGCGATGGCCTTCTCGGTGGCGGGCGTCAGGTCGAACTGCGCCTCGTCCGTGCCCGGCTTGTAGAACTTGCGCAGCCACCCCTTGTCGGGCGCGGCCCAGTCGTTCAGGTAGTCCTGCGCGCCCTTCGGGTACGACTCAGCACCCAACTGCTCGCGCAGGGCGAACAGCTCGTCCTCCAACGCCTCCGCAAGATCGGCCTCGCTCATCACCCGCACGTTGGGCGCCACGAACACCCGGTGCAGGAAGCTCGCCACCAGCGGCGCGTGCGGCGAGGCCAGCAGCCGCCAGGCGGGGTGGCGGTCGCGTAGGGTGCTTAGGGTGGTGTGGTCCATGGCCTATTGAGAGAACATTCCTGCCAACTCTGAACCGCTCCCGATTTCCTGGACACGCCTGAGGGCGTAATTCACGCCGCCATGCGCTGCATCGTGGCGTGGTGATCCCGGCGCACCTGTGCCGGGCTGCGGTGGCCGTGCCGGCCCACCATCCAGTGCTCGTTGTACACCTTCTGCCACGCCAGCAGCGCCTGGCGCAGCTCCTCCACGGTCTCGAACGTCCGCACCCACAGCAACTGCTCCTTCAGCGTGCGGATCATCCGCTCGGCGCACCCGTTGCCCTCCGGGGCGCGGACAAACGACGGGCTCGACGCAATCCCCAGGAACGCGAGCTCCTGCTGGAAATCGTCGGCCATGTACTGCGTCCCGTGGTCATGGCGCAACCGCAGCCCGCTGGCGACCTTCGCGCCGATCCGCCCGAAGCGCTCCCGCACCCCCTGCCGGATCGGCTCCAGCGCCTCCCAGCGCGTCGCACGGGCCGCCGCATGCACGCCCACCAGCTCGGCCGTGCAATGGTCGACCGCGATGAACACCGCCGCCGTACCCTCCCGCAGCGTGACCGTCGTCGAGAAGTCCGTCCCCCACATCAGGTCCGGCGCCTCGGTGAGAATCGTCCCCTCGTGCGCCCGCGGTCCCCGCGGGCCGCCGCCGCGTTGCGGCGCCAGCAGGCCGTGCGCGCCCATCAGCCGCAGCACCCGCGCCTTGCCGCTACGGATGCCCTCGGCCCGCAGCTTCGCCCACACCTTGCGGTAGCCCTCGCCGGTGAACGGGCTCACCGCCAGCACGGCCCGGATCGCCGCCACCAGCGCCTCGTCACTGAGCGCCGTCTTCGGGCCGCGCTTGGCCGGCGGGGCACGGTCCGGCCGCGTGGCCGCAGCCTGGGCATACCACGTCGAGCGGGCAAGCTCCCACGCCGAGCACACGCGCCTGACCCCGTACACCCGGCCCGTCCCCTCCGACGTCGCCGCGCTCATTTCGGCAACCTCGTCTCGCCCAAAGGGAGGCCGGCTTTCAACCTCCGGATCGCGTCGCGCTGCAGTTCGCAGCGCATCGTCATCTCGCCCAGCACCGCCTTGAGCCGTTCGATTTCCTCGTCCCGCGCGTCGGTCTCGCGTGCCTTCAGGCCCGCCATGCCCGATGCGAGAAACGCCTCGCGCCACTCGGTCAGCTTCGCCGCCGTGACCTTCGACTCCCGCGACACCGTGTCCAAGTCCTCGCCGCGCAGCAGCCTCAGCACCGCATCACGCTTGGACTTCGCCGACCAGCGGCCGCGCTCCTTCACCAACTCGACCTTCTTGTGCTTCATCTCGGACTCTCCTCTTGGGGTTAGCAGCCTGTTGAAATTCGACCCGGCGAAGCCCCCGACTCGGTCGGCAGCGCGGATTTCTCGCTGCTCAAGCGCTCCGCAAGCGCGTCCCGCGCTCTGAAACAAGCCCGCTTTCGGACTTCCAGGC
>NZ_PDWK01000001.1 GCF_010093135.1 Pseudoxanthomonas taiwanensis
ACCCTCGCCGCCCGCGAAGTGCTGGCCGAACTGGCTCCGGACGGCATCACCGTCACCACAAGCGAAAACGGCGACCTCGTCGCCGAGATCGCCGCTTCGCCTGTGCAGCTAAATGTGGTAGCGGGGGGGCGCTCCGTACTCTGGCTGTCACAGCCGATTCGGATCAACATCCTTCGCTGAGCGCGGCATTCTACAGATCGACCAGTCAGAGGACAAGTCGCCCGGCTACCAGTCTGGCGGCAGCCACACGCTCCGTCGTTGTTGTGAGCTCCGGGCGCGGGGCTGGGGCCGATCGACTTTGCCGTGGCCGGGCAGCGCTCGGCCACCGCTCTGCCGGCTGCCCAGGAGACCATGTGTTGCGCTTGTCATGGAAGTGACGGAGATCGCCCTGATTCAAAAAAATCTGTGACCATCGGAAACGGGTTACAAAGGTTACATGCCGGTTCTCATTGAGATTTACCACTTACAATTCAATGACTTATGTAACATTGTTAAAGGTTACATTTGGGTAACTTTTAGGTTGTCATGCAACCTTGCAGAAGGTTGCTTCGTCGACCTCGACAGCCCTTTAAAATCAATGACATAACCTCGCATGCAACCTGATGTAACCTTTCCGGGTTGCATGATTACTTCATGCAAATCAATCACTTAACCTGGAAATTCGGGGCATGTAACCTTTGCAACCCGTTTCCGATGGGCACGGAGAAATTGGCCCGCCGCGGCCGGCCCTCCCCCCTCATGTTCCACGCAGGGAATCGCAGGGTTCCACGCGCCCACGTCAGCGACGCCACGCCTGATGCGCCGTGGCGATCCTCCACTTGCGGGTGTGCAGAAAAAACCGCATGCGAAGCGCCGGCGTGGCGCGGGGAGAATGCGGCGCGCGGCTGGTGCCGGCGGTGGGGGCGGACGCCGCGGCACGAAAAAGCCGCCTCGAGGGCGGCTTGTGGGGAGGGCTGGGGCCGGGCAGGGCTGCTGCGGGGCAGCAGATATCCTGGCGCGCTACGGTTGATGCTGGAACCGGGTGAAGCGGATCACCTCTTCCCCCACCCAGTCGTTGACCTTGAGCATCCTGTGCTGGAGCGGCTCGAGCTCCAGCATCGCCCAGACCTGGGCGGCCTTGCCGATGTCGCCGAACCCGCCGGCATTCGTCGGCACCACGCCCAGCAGCTGCGGCGGCACGCGCAGCGCGGCGAGCATGTCGTCGCGCGTGATGTTCTTGACGCCGGTGAACTCGTCCTTGGCGGCGACTTCGCTGACCGGGATCAGCTGGATGCCATCCTTCTTGCCGTTGGGCGAGTGGAGGAACAGGTTGCGGAAGTTGCCCGGCCCCCGGGCGTTCTTGAGCGCATCGCGCAGTGCGCTGACGTCAGCGTCGTTCACCTGTGGATCCGATAGGTACAGGATGAACCCGGCGTGGCTGCCGTTGTTGTAGTACTTGCGCCGGAACAGCGTAGCCGATTCGTTGAGCAGCGCCGCCTGCATGGCCGGCAACCACTCGGGCAGCCCGTAAATCTCCTGGTCCACGCTGGCTTCGCGCAGCTGGAACACTTTGCCGCGCGGAAATTCATGGTCCTGCCCCCAGCCTGTGACCTGGAAGAACCGCCCCGGGTCCACGCCGCGGCGCACGTACCGGGCCAACGGCGGAACCAGGGCCTGCGGCGCGCCCAGCCGATTGTCGCGGCGTTCGAGGTAGGCCATGCCGAAGGTGAGCCAGTCAGTGGCGAACTGCTCGAACGCCTCCCGCGACAGCAGCCGGTGCGGCACGAAGGTGCGTGCCAGCATGTTGCGCTTGAACATCAGCCCGGTCTGCAGGTAGACGTTGCTGCGCGTCAATCGCGCCAGCGCATGCAGTGGCAGCGGCGGCTCGTACCAGCGTCCGTTTTTCCAGCACTCCACGTAATCCAGCAACCCGCGCGAATCGAGCACGGGTTCCGGGTCACCAAACGTGAAGGCCTCGATACGCGGCTCCTGCGTCGCCGTGGTCTCGTGGATCATTACAGGATCTCCATCATGCTGCCGGAGCGCCCGGCCTGGCTCTCCAGCGGTTCGTTATGCAGGGCGTGCATCAGCGCCCAGGCCAGATCGGCGTGGCCGGTGATCCGGTTGCGCCCAGCGGTATAGGTCACCTGCCGGCCGCTGGCGGTCACCGTCTTCTGGATCGCGAGCAGCGCCTGGGTGAGATCGGTCCAGCCGGCGTCGTACTGCAAACGACGGTTCTTGATCACGTCGTAGGCCTTGAGCACCAGGGCGTTTTTCAGTTCGACCGAGTACTGCATGGCCGTCACCGCCGGGAAGAACTGCCGCACCAACTGCGCCACGCCGGACCCCATGCCGGTGGCATCGATGCCGATATAGGTGACCCAGTACCGATCGGTGACCTTGCGTATCGCCTCCGCCTGGGCCGCGAAGTCCATGCCCCGGAACTGGTGCCGCTCCAGCACCCGAAACGGCTCGCCCGGCGTGGTCGGCGCAGCCACCACCACCAGTCCGGCGCTGTCGCCGGTCTCCGCCGGGTCGTAGCCCACCCACACCGGACGATCGCCGTAAGGCCGCACGGCGAACGGCTTGAAGTCCCCGGCCCAATCGACCAGGGCGTCCACCTGGCACGGCTGCAGCATCGCCAGCGGAAATACGCTGGCGCTGTCGTCGATGAACTTGCACAGAAACAGATTCGCGAAATCCTCCGCGCTGTACTCCAGCCGCAATTCCTCGATGTCGAACAGCGTGCAGCCGGCGCGCTCGGCATCCTCGATGGTGACGATCTGGCGCCAGATGCGGTCCTCGCACAGCCGCCCGCTGGCCAGCGCCTTGTGGCTCACGTCGATCTCGATCTGCTGCGCCGCAGTACGCCCCTTGTTGAGCCGGGTGCCATCCCAGAACGGACAGGCCTCGTGCGCCAACGTGCTGGGCGTGCTGAAGTAGGTCTTTCGCCAATGCTTGTGTGTGGCCATGGCGCTGGCCAGCTTGTTCAGCTCGCCGAACCTCGGCACCCAGAAAAACTCGTCGAAGTAGAAATCGCCGTGGTAGCCCTGCGCGGTTCGGCTGCTGGTACTGACGAAACGGATTTCCGCACCGTTGTCCAGCTTGATCAGGTCATCGTTGGCGCGCAGCTCGCGGTCCAGAACCTGGCGCACGAAGTCCTGCATGTAGTTTTTGAAGATGAAGCTCTGGTTCTTGCTGGCCGACAGGAAAATCTTGTTGTGGCCGGTTTCCAGCGCATCCACCAGCGCCTCGCGGGCGAAGTAGAACGTCGCGCCGATCTGGCGGCTCTTGAGGATGACCCGGGTACGCTGGTTCTTCTCGCGATACCACGCCCGCTGGTACTCGAAGCAGGCGTCCAGGAACGCATCCTTCAGCCGCTCGATTTCATCATCGCTGAAGGCATTCTTCTTCGGCGGCTTCTTCGGCCCTGCATTGCGGTTGGCCACCGCGGGGTTCAGGTCCGCTTCGTTGCCCCCGCCCTGGTAGCGCTGGATGCGCGCCTGCCGCTCCAGCTGCCGGTGCAGCAGGTCAATCTCCTTGAAGTCCCCTCCGCTCTTGCCCTCCTTCAGGATCAACTGCACCAGCCGCGCCTCCAGCGCCCCGCCGATCCGCTCCACGTTGCCGGCGTCGTCCCACCCGTCCCGGGCTTTCCAGGCATGGACCGTTTTCTCGTTCAGTGCCAGCTCGCGCGCGATCTCGCACACGCGCCATCCCGTCCAGTACAGGAAACGGGCACGCCGGCGCGGGTCCATGTCGACGTAGGCAGCATTCTCGATCACGGCAGCCAGCCTGCGTGATGCGGCTCAACCTCCGAAGTTCTCCACGGCGTAAATCGTCCATCTACACCGCGCCCGCGTTGCCGCCGGCTGCCGGCCTGCCCACCCTGCTGAACCGAGATAGCGCCGCAGGCGCGTTGGGAACGAGGCCAGCATGAGCAAGAAGTACCGCAGCAAGTGGTTCCGCGTCGCGGTCGAAGGCGCCACGATCGACGGGCGCAGCATCGACCGTAAGTGGATCGAGGAAGCCGCTGCCAACTATGACCGCAACACCTATGGCGCGCGCGTGTGGATCGAGCACCTGCGCAGTCTGACTGCGGACGACAGCAGCCTGTTCCCGGCCGTTGGCGACGTGCTTGCGCTGAAGGCCGAGGAGGTGTCCATCGGCGGCGAGAAGAAGCTGGCCCTGTACGCGCAGATCGAACCCACCGAAAAGCTGGTGGAGATCGTCAACACCCGCAAGCAGAAGATCTACACCAGCGTGGAGATCACACCGAAATTCGCCGACACCGGCCAGGCCTACCTGACCGGCCTGGGCGTCACCGACAGCCCGGCCAGCCTCGGCACTGAAGCGCTGGTATTCAGCGCCGTGCGCCGGCAGCGCGGCGACCGTGTCTACAGCCCCGGCGAGGAGACGCTGATCGAGTTCGAGGAAGCAGACGCGCCCTCGAAGCTGGATGCGCTGTTCGCCAGGCTGGAGACCCTGCTGGGCGGCAAGCCGGCACGTCATGACCCGGGCCCGGAACCACTGCCCGCCCTGGTGCGCGAGTTCGCTGAGACCGCGCGCAGCGATGTCGCGGAACTGCGCGCCGCCCTGGACCGGAACGCCACCGCCCTGGCGGAGCTGCGCGCCGACGTCACCGCCCTGCGCGACCAGTTGTCCGCCACGTCGGACGGCAGCCCCCCACGTCCGGTCGTCGCCGGCGCCCACAACATCGCCCTCACCGAATTCTGAGATCCGGAGCCCCCATGCGCACTGCCACCCGAACCCACTTCGACGCCTATCTGTCGCGGATCGCGCAGCTCAACGGCGTGTCCGATGCCACCCGCATCTTCAGCACCAGCCCCAGCGTCCAGCAGACGCTGGAGACGAAGATGCAGGAGTCCAGCGAATTCCTGCGCCAGATCAACATGATCGGCGTGCGCGACCTGGCGGGCCAGAAAGTGGGCCTCACCATCACCAGCACCATTGCCAGCCGCACCGACACCAGCGGCAGCGGCGTGCGCAGCCCCATCAATGTGGCCGACACCGACGCCCGGGGCTACGAGTGCAAGCAGACCAATTTCGACACCGGCATCCCCTATGCCCTGCTGGACGCCTGGGCGAAGTTCCCGGACTTCCAGACGCGCCTGAGCAACGCGATCCTGCGCCAGCAGGCGCTGGACCGGATCATGATCGGCTTCAACGGCGTCAGCGCCGCGGCCACCACGGACCGAGCCACGCATCCGCTGCTGCAGGACGTGAACATCGGCTGGCTGCAGCACTACCGCGACGACGCCCCGGCCCGCGTGCTGGACGAAGGCGCCACCAGCGGCGTGGTCAAGGTGGGCGGCACCAACCCGGACTACGCCAACCTCGACGCGCTGGTCATGGACGCCGTCAACAGCCTGATCGAACCCTGGTACCAGGACGACACCCGCCTGGTGGCGATCGTCGGCCGCGACCTGCTCAACGACAAGTACTTCCAGATCGTCAACCGCAACCTGGACCCGACCGAGCAGCTGGCCGCCGACATCATCACCAGCCGCAAGCAACTGGGCGGCCTGCCGGCGGTGCGCGTGCCGTACTTCCCCACCGGCACCATCCTGATCACGGCCCTGTCCAACCTCTCGCTGTACTGGCAGGAGGACGGCCGCCGCCGCTACATCCGCGACGAGCCGGAGAAGAACCGCGTCGCCAACTACGAATCGTCCAACGACGCCTACGTCGTCGAGGACTACGGCTTCGGCTGCCTGATCGAGAACATCCAGCTGGGCGACTGACGGAGGCCCGAATGAGCATTGCCCGACGCAGTTTCGAGGCCAAAGCGGCCGCCCACCGGCGCGCGCGCGCCGCCGCCGCGGCCGAGGTCGCGCGCAAGGCCACCGCCGCGGCCGAGCCCACCCGCGTCCAGCCCGCGATCGCCACGGCGGTCATGCCGGCACCGGTGCAGACCCCGGCCCAGCGCACCCGGGTACGCAAGCAGGTGACGGTGGAGCAGGCCGATGGCAGCGCCCTGCGAGGCGACCTCACCCAGTACGAACAGCACCTGGCCAAGCTCCAGCAGGACCGGCTGCGGCTCAAGCAAGTGCAGTCCAAGGCCGCCAAGTCCCAGATCAAGCGCGAGCTGGTGGCCGAATACGACCCCTACCTGGACGGCGTGCTGGCCGCCGACACCGGCTCCCCCGACGAAGTGCTGACCACCTTGCTGGTGTGGAACATCGATGCCGGCCGGTTCGAGCGTGCCCTGGAGCTGGCCGCCTATGCCTTCCGCCACGGCCTGGAAACCGCCGACCGCTTCAGGCGCACCCTCGGCACCCTGGTGGCCGAGGAAATCGCCGAGGCCGCGCTGGACGCCCTGGCCGCAGGCGACGCCGTCGGCCACGTGCCCGTGGACGTGCTGGCCCGCACTGCCGACCTGGTGACCGGCCAGGACATGCCCGACGAAGTGCGCGCCAAGCTCTTCCTCGCCCTGGGCCGCAGCGTGCTGGCGAATGCCGGGGACGCCGGGGACGCGCCCGGCGCCGAATCGCTGTCCCATGCCGTGGACTGGCTGCAACAGGCCATCGCCCTGCACGCCGGATGCGGCGGCAAGAAGGATCTGGAGCGCGCCCAGCGCCTCCTGAAGAAACAGGCCGGCCCTGCCGGCTGACCAGGCGCCCCCGCGCACCCGCCGGCTCCGGGCATCACGCGGCCTCTCTCCCCGCGTGCGCTGCCCGGACCACCGGCGACCTGAACAGGAACCACCATGTCCGGCTTCATCGCCACCGCCCCGTCCACCGCGTCCGGCCTCGCCAACGACGGCTGGTGGCCCGACGTGTCCGTGCAGGCCGTGCGCGACGAGCTGCGCCTGGACGGCACCGTGACCGAAGCCCGCCTCGAGGCCGCCCTGCTGGCCGCGGTGATGACCGTGAACGACGAACTGGCCGCCTGGCGCGCCGCCCGGGAAGCGGAAGGCCACGCCACCCTGGCCGACGTACCCGCCCCGCAGATCGGCGGCGCGTCGCGCCTGGTGCGGCTGTACCTGCGCGCCACCGCGTGCTGCGCCGCGGCCGACATCGCCGAGCAGTACCGCAGCTTCGATGCGACCAGCGCGGGAAACCAGCGCGCCGACGCCCTGACCCCCTCGATCGACGAACTGCGCCGCAACCAGCGCTGGGCGATCCGCGACCTGCTCGGCGCCGGCCGCGTCACCGTGGACCTGATCTGATGCGCGTCGCCGCACGCCAGCACGACACCCTCGACGCCCTGTGCTGGCGCCACCTGGGCCGCACCGCCGGCGTCGTCGAACAGGCGCTGGACCTCAACCCCGGCCTGGCCGCGCTCGGCCCGGTCCTGCCCATCGGCACCGTGGTCATCCTGCCGGACACCCCCCCTGCCACCGAACCCCACGTCCAACGCCTCGTACAGCTCTGGAACTGACCCATGCACACCCCACGCGACCCCACCAGCATCAGCCTGCTGACCTACGCCTGGGTCATTGCGCTGTCGTCATTCGGCGGCCTGGCCAGCTTCCTGGGCAAGTACCGCCGCGGCGAAGTGCGCGCGATCAACATCACCGAGCTTGTCGGCGAACTGGTGATCAGCGCCTTCGCCGGCATCATCACCTACTACCTGTGCACGTGGTCGCAGCTGGATCCGATGCTGACCGCCGCCCTGGTCGGCATCTGCGGGCATATGGGCAGTCGCGCAGTGCTGCTGGCCGAGCAGCGCCTGCGTCGCATGTTCGACCGCATGGGACCCCATGCTTGACGCTGCCACCTTGTCCCACGTGATGGGATGTCCGATGCGCCGCGCCGCCCACTGGGCCACCCCTCTTGCCCGTGCCATGGAACGCCACGGCATCACCACCCCCCGTCGCGCCGCGCACTTCCTGGCCCAGATCGGACACGAGAGCGCGAGCCTCTCGCGCCTGGAGGAGAACCTCGACTACAGCGCCGCCCGTCTGCGCGAGGTCTGGCCATCCCGGTTCGACGCCGCCACCGCCCGCGCCTACGCCCGCCAGCCCGAACGCATCGCCAACCGCGTCTACGCCAACCGCCTGGGCAATGGCGACGAAGCCAGCGGCGACGGCTGGACCTACCGCGGCCGCGGACCGATCCAGCTCACCGGCCGCGCCAACTACCGCCGCATGGCCCGGATCACCGGCCTGCCCCTGGAGGCCCAACCAGCGCTAGCCGCCGAGATCGACGCGGGCGCACTGATCGCCGCGGCGTGGTGGCAGGACGCGGGACTGAACACGCTGGCCGACACCGGCGACATCCTCGATGTCAGCCGCCGGGTGAACCTGGGCACCACCCGGACCCACCGCATGCCCAATGGGCTGTCGGACCGGATCACCCGCACCCGCCGCGCCCTGGCACTGCTGGAGGCCGCCTGATGCCGTCGCTGCGCCTGCTCTCCTCGATGGCCCTGGTGGCGGTACTGGCCCTGGCCGCCGCCGGTGGCTGGTGGCAGGCGCGCCGTCTGGCCGCCGCGCAGGCGGCCGTCTCACAGGCCGCCGCCGAACGTGAGGCCCTGCATGCCACGCTGGCGCGCCTGCGGGCCGAACTCGATGCCGCCCGCGCCACGCCCACCCTCATCACCCGTTACGTCGACCGCGTGCAGCACGTCCAGGCTGCCGCCCACGCCATCCGCCAGGAGATCCCTGCCCATGTCACGCCTGCTGCCGATGCTGCCTGCCCTGTGCCTGCTGGCTTCGTGCGCATCCACGACGCCGCGGCCGCCGGCCTGCCCGCCCCGGACCCCGCCGCCGGAGATCCTGATGCGCCCGCCCCCGGCCTTGCGCTCTCTACCGTCGCCGACACCGTCGCCGACAACTACGCCACCTGCCACGCCATCACCGAGCAACTGACCGCGCTGCAAGACTGGGCGCAGCGCCAAGCCGCGACCGAGCAGCAGCCGGAAACTGCGGCTGCCGATGCCATGGTGACCCGATGATCAAGCCTGCCGCGCTGCGCGCCGCGCTCACCGCCGCCCTGCCCGACCTGGCCCGCGACCCGGACCGGCTGCTGGTCTTCATCGACGCCGGCAGCGTCGTCTCCACCCACGCCGAGGGGCGCAGCTTCGAATACCGCTACACCCTCAACATGATCATCACCGACTTCACCGGCGACCCGGACGCGGTGATGATCCCGCTGCTGGACTGGGTGCGCGAGCACCAGCCGGAACTGATGGCCAACTGGACCCACCACGAGCGGATCACCTTCGAAGTGGACGTGCTGGCCAACGACGCCGTGGACCTGTCGATCGCCCTGCCCCTGACCGAACGCGTGGGCGTGCATACCGACGCCGAAGGCGGCACCGCCATCGAACACTACCCCGAGCCGCCCCGCTGGCCGGCCCCATGAGCGAGCTGGACGCACTGGAAACCTGGGCGGCGCCGCTGCTGGCGCGGCTGCAGCCGGCCCAGCGCACCCGCCTGGCCCGCGCCATCGGCACTGCCCTGCGGCGCAGCCAGGGCCAACGCATCGCCCGCCAGCGCAACCCGGACGGCAGCCCCTACGCCCCGCGTCGCACACGTGCACGCGTGCGCGACAAGGCCGGCCGCATCCGCCGCACCCGGGCGATGTTCGCCGGCCTGCGCAAGGCCCGGTATTTGATCGTCCGGGCAGGCCCGGACAGCGTCGCTGTGGGGTTCATCGGTCGCACCGCCCGTATCGCCCGCGTCCACCAGGAGGGGCTGGTCGATGCCGTGGCCCCAGGGGGCCCGCGCGTACGCTACCCGCGGCGCGTCCTGCTGGGGTTCACCGACGCCGACCGTGACCGGATCCGACACCTGCTGTTCGAGCACCTGGGCGCATGATCCCGCACGGCATGTACGGCGCCCGGTTGTACCGCCCCGGCTTACCGCATGGCATGGATGCGCGATCCCGATTCCGGGGCGACCATGCCAGCCATGACCTTCACCGCGGTCGACCTCTCGCGCCTGCCCGTCCCGGACATCATCGAGCAGCTCGACTACGAAACGCTGCTCGCCGATGCGCTGGCCCAACTGCGCGCCCTCGACCCGACCTTCGACGCCCTGGTCGAATCCGATCCCGCCTACAAGATCCTGCAAGTTGCGGTGTACCGCGAACTGCTGCTGCGGCAGGACTTCAACGAACGCCTGAAGGGCACCATGCTGGCCTACGCCACCGGCGCGGCCCTGGACCACCTGGGCGCGCTGATGGGCGTGCAACGGCTCGTCCTGGACCCGGGCGATCCAGGCAACGGCATCCCCGAAACGCTCGAATCGGACACCGACTTCCGCCGCCGGATCCAACTGGCGCCGGAGGGATTCTCCGTCGCCGGCCCCGAGGGCGCATACGTCTACCACGCACTGGCGGCCCATCCGGACGTGCTCGATGCCAGCGCCACCAGCCCCTCCCCCGGCGAGGTGGTGGTCACCGTGCTGTCGCGGCATGGTGACGGCAGCGCATCTTCGTCCCTGCTCGATGCCGTATCGGCGTCGCTGTCCAGCGACGACGTGCGCCCCATGACCGACCACGTGACCGTGCAGGGGGCCACCATCGTCCCCTACGCGATCGCCGCCACCCTCTACACCTACGCCGGCCCGGATCCGGCCGTGGTGCTCGCCACGGCCCAACGCCGGCTGCAGGCCTACGTGTCGCAGTCCCATCGGCTGGGCCGCGACGTCGCCCTCTCCGGCATTTTGGCCGCCCTGCATGCCGAAGGTGTCCAGCGCGTGGCCCTGTCTGCTCCCACTGCCGACATCGTGGTCGACCGCACCCAGGCGGCCTGGTGCGCCAGCATCGACATCGCGCATGGAGGCGTCGATGAGTAGCCTGCTGCCGCCGAATGCCACCCAGGCCGAACGTGCGCTGGAGGCCGTCACAGCCCGCATCGGCAGCGTTCCCATCCCGCTGCCTGCGCTGATCGACCCCGCCACCTGCCCCGAGCCGCTGCTGCCGTGGCTGGCCTGGGCGTTGTCGGTGGACAACTGGTCGGCCGACTGGCCCGTGGCCGTCAAACGCGCCCAGGTCGCCAACGCCATCCCGATCCAGCGCCGCAAGGGCACCGCGGCCAGCGTTCGGCAACTGGTGGCCGCCTTCGGCGGCAACATCGCCCTCCGTGAGTGGTGGCAGCAATCGCCGCCAGGCACCCCGCACACGTTCGACATGACGCTGACCGTCGCTGCCGGCACTGCGGCCGATCCAGCGTTCATCGATGCCGTCATCCTCGGCGTCCACCGCACCAAACCGGTCCGCAGCCACTTCACATTCACCCTGGGCCTGTCGGCGGCCGGCGCCCTCGGGCTGGCCGCTGCGGCGCGCCTGATCGCCTACCGCCGCCTGCACCTGCAGCAACCTGCCCCATGACGACCCTGCCCATCCACATCACGGCCCAGGGCCGCGCCGCCCTGGTCAACGCCACCCACACCGGCACCGCCCCGGTGACGATCGCCAGCGTCGGCGTCACCGAGACCTGGTTCGACCCGTCCACCGACCCGCCGGCCCTGCCCGGTCAGCTCAAGACCCTGTCCACCATCGCCGGCACGGTCGTGGCCGCCGACGTGATCCACGTGACCCTCCGCGACGACAGCGCGGACGCCTACGACCTGCGCGGCTTCGGCCTGTACCTGGATGACGGCACCCTGTTCGCCGTCCACGCCCAACCCGACGTGATCCTGGCCAAGACGGCCAGCACGATGCTGCTGCTGTCGGCCGACATCCAGCTGGCCGACATCGATGCCGCCAGCATCACATTCGGCGATGCCAGCTTCGCCAACCCGCCCGCCTCCGAAACCGTCTCCGGCGTGCTGCGCCTGGCCACCGACGCCCAGGCCATCGCCGGCACCGACCGCACCCGCGCGGTACCGCCGGGCGCGCTCAAAGCGGCACTGGACGCACGCCTGGGCCCGGCGGCCCCATCCTCGTTCATCAAGGGCCTGCTGTCGCTGGCCACGGCTGCCGCCCTGCGCGCCGCCCTGTCCATCAAGTCGGCTGCGCTGAAGGACGAAGGCGCGGGCAAAGGCCTGGACGCCGACACCGTCGACGGACGTCACGCAGCCGAGTTCGCAGCGGCCGCGCATACGCACGGCTGGACCGACATCATCGGCACGCCCACCGCTTTCCCTCCGGCCGCGCATACGCACGGCTGGACCGACATCACCGGCACGCCCACCGCTTTCCCTCCGGCCGCCCACACGCACGCGGCGGCTGACATCATCAGCGGCACGCTGAATGCCGACCGTATTCCGACGCTGGCGATATCCAAAGTGGCGGGCCTGCAGGGCGCGCTGGACGGCAAGGCCAACTCCGATCACACGCACTCGGCTTCGGACATCACCAGCGGCACGCTTTCTGACGCGCGGCTGCCGAGCACGATGCATGGCAAGACGTTCCTGGACAGCTGCACGATCAAGGGAGGTCTTGCCCTTGGCTCGCAGGCAATCTATCTGTACGAGAAAAGCAGCGACGGCAGCCTTGGCGTTCGTGTTGGTCCCGAAGGTGGGCCGCACGGCTGGTTTTCGTTCAATGCGGACGGAAGGTTTGTCGTGCCAAACAACGGCGCCAGCTTTGGCGGAACCGTCTATGCAAGCTACGTGACGGCAAGCGGGTTTTCGGTTGCCTCGTCACGCAAGCTGAAGCGCGACATCAGGCCGCTACACGTCGACGCCGACATCGTCGACCGCTTCCAGCCCGTGACCTTCCGGTACAAGGCCGCGCCCGAACGCGAAGTCGCCGGCCTGATCCGCGAGGATGTCGCCGACATCTTCCCGCTGGCGTGTACCGAAGACGGCATCGACTATGGCCAGCTGGTACCCCTGCTGATCGCAACGATCCAGCACGACCGCGCCCAGCTACGCGACCTGGCCGCTCGCGTGGCGGCGCTCGAACACCGGAGCAACGCATGACCAACACCCGCATCCGCACCGACGCACTCGGCAATCGCATCGAGCGCATCGCGACAGAGACTCACATCTTCTATGACCCGGCCCATCCCGCCACGGCGCAGATCGTCTTCCAGGGCGAGGAATACCTGACCGATGCCGGTGGCGATACCATCGTCGCGAAGATCGACGGCCGGCAGTCGCTCCGCATCGAGCTGGCGGACATTGCCGCCAAGACCTACGACGCCGGCACTGACCCTGTGACCGGGGCCAATCTGTCGCAGATCAGCCCCGCTGGTATCGCGCAGATCATCCGCGCGGTGTACGACGCCGAGCACAACCTGGCCCATGCCGCTGGCGTCGCCGATCCTGAAGGCGCAGCATGATGCCTGCCGGGTACCGCAACAGCGCCGGCGTCGACTTCGACGAACTCTTCGACCCATACGAGCAGGGCGAAAAACCGGCACCCACGGGCTATCGCACGTCCGATGGCGCTGACCTGTGCGAGCGATATGCACCGCTCGCATACGGCAGCAAGGGGCCGGATGTCGGGTACCGCAACAGCGCCGGCTTGGACCTGTCGAACCTGTGGGCGGCGCGGGGCACGGCGCAATACATCACCTGGAACTTGCCGCCAATCGTCGCGGCCGGCAATTCGAATCAGCTTCACCCGAACGGCCACGCCTCGTTCGAACTTCGCAACAACGGGGAAATTTGGACCTACGTCAACAACCCAGGCGCGGTCGCGAACAAGCTTGCGAACTACGTTTCCGATCCGTCGAAGCTGTCGCAATACGAAGTCCTGGTCACGAAGACATCCGGCAACGCGACTGTCGAGAACGCGGGGTCGTGGCAGAACCTGGGCACGTCCCGATGGTTCGGCTACGACGTGAACGTGTTGGACACGACCTATACCGCCGTTTGCACGGTTCAGATTCGCAAGGTCGGGACGACGACCATCGTCGCCAGCACGACGGCCAGCCTTAGCGCGCGCTGGAGTTCCGCCGGCGGTGGCGGGCCGCCGATCTTGGAGTAAGCGCGGACATTCCCGCGGCGCGAATTATCGACATACGCAAGTCCGTATGCACTGCCATTACACGACACAACGCTGCCGCCGCCGCCACCGTCGCGGCAGGATGCTCGCATGACCCGCTCCGCTGCACTCGACCGCATTGCCAACCTGATCCGCTTCGGCACCGTTGCCGAGCGCGACCTGACACGCGCCCTGGTGCGGGTGCGCAGCGGCGGGCTGCTGAGCGACTGGCTTCCGTGGTTGGTGCCGCATGCCGGGGCCGGGCGTACCGACTGGTCGCCGCCCGCGCTGGGCGAACAGGTCCTGGTCCTGTGCGTGGAGGGCGATGCCACTGCGGGCGTCGTGCTGCGCGCCCTGTACTCCGACGACGTGGCGCCCCCGGCCAACGCCGGGGACGTGCACCGCAGCGTCTACGCCGACGGCGCGGTGGTCGAGTACGACGCCGCCGCGCACGCACTGACCGCCACCCTGCCCGCCGGCGCCACCGCCACGCTCACCGCCGATGGCGGCATCACCCTGAACGGCCCGGTGACGATCAACGGCACCTGCGATATCAGCGAAACGCTCACTGTCGCGGCGGACATCGACAGCAGCGGCACCCTCACCGCCAGCACCGACGTGGTGGGCGGCGGCATCAGCCTCAAGGGCCACAAGCACACCGGCGTCCAGACCGGCAGCGGCGTGACCGGAGGTCCGCAGTGAGGGGCATGAGCGCCGCTAACGGCAAAGCGCTGGAGGGCGCCGCGCACGTGGCGCAATCCATCGCCGACATCCTCACCACCCCCGTCGGCACCCGGGTCATGCGACGCGACTACGGCTCGCTGCTGCCGGAGCTGATCGACCAGCCCATCACCCCCGCCGTGCTCACCCGCATCTACGGTGCCATCGCGGGCGCGCTCATGCGCTGGGAGCCCCGCCTGCGCATCACCCGCATTGCCCTGGCCAGCGGCAGCGCCCACGGTGCGTTCACCGTCCACCTGGACGGCCACCGTACCGACGTCCCCCTGGCAAGCGAATACACGCGCCTGTCCCTACCGCTCATCTTCCGCTAGGCCGCATCGAGGAGCCGATCCATGCCCGACATCTACCACCACGGCGTACTGGTCAACGAGATCAACACCGGCGCCCGCCCCATCCGCACCGTCTCCACCGCCGTGATCGGTCTGGTGGCCACGGCCGACGACGCCGATGCGACCGTCTTCCCGCTGGACCGCCCGGCCCTGGTCACCGACGTGGCGGCCGCGCTGGCCGCAGCCGGCACCACGGGCACCTTGCGCCCGGCCCTGCAGGGCATCGCAGACCAGTGCAGCCCGGTGGTGGTGGTGGTGCGCGTGGCCGAAGGGACCGGCGAGAGCCCGGAAGAGATCGAAGCCGCAACCACCAGCAACGTGATCGGCACCGACACCGCCGACGGCAAGACCGGCCTGCAGGCCCTGCTGGTGGCCGAGGCGCAACTGGGCGTGCGGCCGCGGATCCTGGGCGCGCCCGGCCTGGACACCCCGCCCGTGGCCACGGCGCTGGTCACCATCGCGCAGCAACTGCGCGCCATGGCCTATGCCGCGGCCTGGGGCTGCAAGGACGTGGCGGAGGCCGTGCTCTACCGCGACCAGTTCGCCGCACGCGAGCTGATGCTGATCTGGCCGGACTTCCTGGCATGGGACACCGCCGCCTCGGCCACTGTGGCCGTGCCCGCCGTGGCCCGCGCCCTGGGCTTGCGGGCGAAGATCGACCAGGAACAGGGCTGGCACAAGACCCTCTCCAACGTGGCCGTCAACGGCGTGACCGGCATCAGCAAGGACGTGAGCTTCAACCTCCAGTCGCCCAATACCGACGCAGGCACGCTCAATGCCGCGGACGTGACCACCCTGGTCAACATGAACGGCTATCGATTCTGGGGCAGCCGCACCTGCAGCGACGACCCGCTGTTCGCCTTCGAAAGCGCCACCCGCAGCGGCCAGATCATCGCCGACACCATCGCCCACGGGATTGCCGGATTCGTCGACAAGCCCCTGCACCCCTCGATCGTCAAGGACATCGTCGAATCCATCAACGCCAAGCTGCGCAGCCTGGTCGCCCAGGGCTACCTGATCGGCGCCAGTTGCTGGTACGACGCCGACAACAATCCGGTCTCGGGCCTGTCTGCCGGCCAGCTGCGCATCGACTACGACTACACCCCGGTGCCGCCGATCGAGCAACTGGGCCTGAACCAGCGCATCACCGACAGCTACTTCGCCGACTTCGCCGCCCGCGTGGCCGGCACCTGATTCCGACTCCCCGGAGACGCCCATGGCACTGCCCCGCAAGCTGAAGAACTTCAACGTCTTCGTCGATGGCGAAAGCTTCATCGGCCAGGCCAAAACCATCACCCTGCCCACCCTCACCCGCAAGATGGAAGACTGGCGCGGCGGCGGCATGTCCGGCCCGGTGAAGGCGGACCTCGGCCAGGAGCCCATCGAGTTCAAGGCCGTCTACGGCGGCCTCATGCGCCCCCTGCTGGCCCAGTACGGGGTGACCACCCACGACGGCGTGCAGATTCGCTTCGCCGGCGCCTACCAGCGCGACGACACCGGTGCGGTGGACGCCGTGGAAGTGGTGGTGCGCGGCCGCCACAGCGAGATCGAATTCGGCGATGCCGCCGCCGGCGAGGACACCGAGTTCACGGTCACGACCCAGTGCAGCTACTACAAGCTCACGGTCAACGGCGCCGTCGTGGTGGAGATCGACCTGCCCAACATGGTCGAGACCTACGGCGGCACCGACGTCATGCGCACCATCCGCAACGCCATCGGCATGTAACCGTTCCCTGCGAGCGCGCCGGGAAGCCGGCCGCGCGCGCCGGACGCTGCGACGGACGGGCGCCTCACCCCCGCCGGAGCGGCCCCGGATGCCAGCCGGTGGAGCGCCACCCGACAGTGAGGCTCGGGAGCGCCGGCCGACGCCCGGCGCAACACCCCATTCCCCTGCCTGGAGATCCGCATGAGCAACCCCGACGTCGTCACCGTGCCGCTGGACACGCCCATCACCCGCGGCGAGCAGACCATCGACAGCCTCACCCTGCGCCGGCCCGACGCCGGCAGCCTGCGCGGCCTGAAGCTGTTCGACGTGGTGCAGATGGACGTGCTGGCACTGCAGACCCTGCTGCCGCGCATCACCGCCCCCACCCTCACCAGCGCCGACGTCGCGGCCCTGTCCGCCCCGGACCTGTTCAAGCTGGGCGCCGAGGTCGCCGCTTTTTTCGTGCCGAAGGAGCCCGCCACGGCCTCCCCGTGACCGTGGACGACGCCATGGCCGACATCGCCGCCGTGTTCCACTGGCCGCCTTCGGAAATGGCCGCCTGGTCGCTGGCCGAGCTGATGGACTGGCGGGAACGGGCCCGCCTGCGCAGCGGAGGCGAGTGATGCTAGAGTGCGCCCATGACGCTGCTCATTCTCGTCTTCGCGGGGACCGGCCTGGCCTTCCTCGGCCTGATGGTGCTGTGGGCGCTCTCGCTCATGGTCGAGCCGTTCATCGGCAAGGCGCCCGCCGGCCCCTTGCCCACGGCGGAAACCGCACAGGCGCCGACCACTACGCACCGCACGCGCCTGCGCGACCGCGTGCTGCTGGTGCTGCTGGCCTCCGCCCTGGTGGGCGCCGCCCTGCAACTGTCTGGCCTGATCTGACGCGGGGCGGCGCCGTGCGCGGGAGGGCCGCGCATGGCTGACACCCTGCAACTGAAGGTCGTCCTGTCGGCCATCGACAAGGCCACCGGCCCGCTGAAGAAGCTCATGGCCGGCAGCCAGGGCGTGGCGTCGGCCCTGCGCGAGCAGTACGACGCCCAGCGCCAGCTGAAAGCCCAGCTGGCGGACATCCGCGCCTTCCGCACCCAGACCGATGCCGTGCGCCGTGCCCACGCCGCCTTCGAGGCGCAACAGGCCAAGGTGCGCGAGCTGGCGGCCCAGATGCGCGCCGCCGAGGCGCCGGGCAAGCAACTGACCCGGGCCTTCGACCAGGCCCGCCAGCAGGCCGCCCGGCTCAAGGCCGCCCACCAGCAGCAGGCCGAGGCCTTGCAACGCCTGCGCGGCACGCTGGCCGCGGCCGGCATCGGCACCCGCGACCTGGGCAGCCACGAGCGCCGCCTGCGCGGCGAGCTCGAACGCACCTCGGCCGCCATCGCACAGCAGAAAACCCAGCTGGACAGGCTGGCCAGCGCCCAGGCGCGCGCCCAGAAGCTGCACAGCGGCGGTATGACCGTGGCCGCCCATGGCGCCGGCATGGCATTCGCCGGCCAGCGCGTCCTGCGCGCCGCGGCCGCCCCGGTAGCCGAGGCGATCAGCTTCGAGTCGGCGCTGGCCGACGTGCGCAAGGTGGTGGACGGGCTGGAGGATCCGGTGGCCTTCCGGCAGATGGGCCGCGACATCCAGGATTTGTCCATGCGCCTGCCGATGACGCAGCAGGGCATCGCCCAGATCGTCGCCGCCGCCGGCCAGGCCGGCATCGCCCGCGAAGAGCTGCTGCGCTTTGCCGAAGACGCCGGGCAGATGGGCGTGGCATTCGACATCACCGCCGACGAGGCCGGCCAGATGATGGCCACCTGGCGCACGGCCTTCCGCGCCACCCAGGACGAGGTGGTGGAACTGGCCGACCAGATCAACTACCTGGGCAACACCACCTCGGCGAGCGTGCAGAAGATCAGCGACGTGGTCACCCGCATCGGCGCGCTGGCCGAAGTGGCCGGCCTGCAGCGTGGCGAGTTGGCGGCGCTGGGCGCCACCATTACCGGCGTGGGCGTGCAGGAGGAGATCGCCGCCACGGGCATCAAGAATCTGCTGCTGCGCCTGACCGCCGGCGAGGCCGCCGCCAAGAGCCAGCGCGCCGCGTTCGAGAAACTGGGCCTGAGCGCTGAGCGGGTGGCCGCCGCCATGCAGACCGATGCCAAGGGCACCATCCTGGACGTGCTCGAGCGCATCGGCACCCTCGATGCCGACGTGCAGGCCTCCGTGCTGAGCAAGCTGTTCGGCACCGAATCGGTCGGGGCCATCGCCCCGCTGCTGACCAACCTGCCCCAGTTGCGCGAGAACCTGGACAAGGTGGCCGATGCCCAGCGCTACGGCGGCAGCATGGCCGCCGAGTACGCCACCCGCATGGGCGCTTCAGAGAACGCCCTGCAACTGGCCAGGAACGCCGCGCGGGTGCTGGCCGCCGGCGTGGGGGAGACCCTGCTGCCGACCATCAAGGCGCTGGCCGCCAGCGTGGCCGGGATGATCGAGCGCATGGTCAAGTGGGTCCGCGCCAACCCCGGTCTGGTCCGTGCCCTGGCGCTGGCCGCGGCCGGCGGTGCGGCGCTGGTCACCGCCCTGGGTAGCCTGCTGACCGTCGGCGGCCTCGGCGCGATGGCCCTGGGGCAGATCCTGAAGGTGGCCAGCCTGCTGTCCGGCGGCGCCGGCCTGGCCGGCCTGCTGGGCACCCTGGGCGGCCTGTTGCCCCCCCTGCTGCTGGTGGCCGGCGCCGGCCTGCTGATCTGGAAGTTCTGGCAGCCGATCAAGGCCTTCCTGAGCGGGGTGTGGGACGGGTTCGTGCAGGGCTTGCAGCCGGTGCTGCCCGTGCTGGGCATGCTGCGCGAGACCTTGGGCAAGATCCTCGCACCCGCAGCGACCGGCGAGGCGTCACTGCTCAGGATCGCCAACGTCGGCCAGCTGGTCGGCGACATCCTTGGCCGGCTGGCGACCCTCGTCATCGTCCCCCTGGGGCTGGCGCTCCAGGGCCTGGTCATGTTCATCCAGTGGGTCGGCACGCAGATCGGCCGGTTTGCCGGCTTCATCGTCGGCCACCTGTCCGCGCTGGGGACGATCCTCCAGGGCGTGTTCACCCTGGATGCGGGCACCGTCATGGCCGGCTTCCTGGCGCTGTGGCAGAACATCAACCAGTTCTTCGGCGGCCTGCCGGCCAGGCTGGCCAGCTTCGGCGTGGCCATGGTGCAGGGGCTGGTGGACGGCATCCGCTCGATGCTCGGTGCCCCGGGGCGCGCGTTGGCGGAGATGGCCGACGGCGCCATCGGCACGCTCAAGACGCTGCTCGACATCAACAGCCCCAGCCGCGTGTTCGCCCAGCTGGGCCAGCACACCATCGCCGGCCTGACGCAGGGCATCGAGGCCGCCCGCCGCGGACCGGTGGCGGCGGTGGCCGGCATTGCCGGACAGGTCACGCGGGCCGCCGGCACCGCGCTGGCCGCCGGCAGCCTGGCCGCGCCCGTGGCCATGGCCGGTACGCCAGGACCTGCCGCTGCGCCGCACTACGAGATCCACGTCTACGCCGCCCCGGGCATGGACGCGCAGGCCGTGGCCCGCGCCGTGGCCGCCGAATTGGACCGCCGCGAAGCAGCCCGCGCCGCGCGCCGCCGGTCCACCCTGGGCGACATCGACTGAGGACCGCCGCATGCTCATGTGCCTGGGCACGTTCGTTTTCGGCCTGACCACCCTGCCCTACCAGCAACTGCAACGGCAGGCGGCATGGCGGCATGCGGCCAGCGATCGCATCGGCGCCCGCGCCGCGCACCAGTTCCTGGGCGTGGGCGAGGAAACCGTCACCCTTTCGGGCTGGATCGCCCCGGAGCTGGCCGGCTCCCTGCTCTCGCTGGACGCCCTGCGCGACATGGCCGACGCCGGCCAGCCGCAGGCGCTGGTGGACGGCACCGGCCAGGTGCATGGCGCCTTCGTGATCACCGGCCTGGACCAGACCCAGACCCTGTTCTACCCCGACGGCACCCCACGCCGGGTGGAGTTCCAGCTGGCCCTGCGCCGCGTGGCGGAGGACACCATGGCCGGCCCCGGGGCCAGCGCCAAGCCATGAGCACCGCACGCTACCCGACCCCCGCGTGGCGTGTGACCCTGGACGGCACCGACCTGACCGCCCGCATCGCCCCGCGCCTGCTGTCCCTGGAGCTCACCGAATGCCGCGGCGGCGAGGCCGACCAGCTGAGCCTGGCCCTGCACGACCACGACGGCCGCCTGGCCCTGCCGCGACGCGGCGCCGTGCTGCGCGTGGCGCTGGGCTGGCACGGCAGCGGACTGGTGGACAAGGGCGCGTTCCGCGTCGACGAGGTCGAGCACAGCGGCGCGCCCGACAGCGTGACCGTGCGTGCGCGCAGTGCCGACCTCACCGCCGGCATGCGCACCCGCCGAGAACGCAGCTGGCATGCCACCACCCTGGGCGCCGTGCTGCGTGCGATGGCCAGCGAGCATGGCCTGATCCCGCGCATCGCACCGTCCCTGGCCAGCACCCCGCTGGCGCATCTGGACCAGCAGAACGAAAGCGACGTGGCCTTGCTGACGCGGCTGGGCCAGCGCTTCGACGCCGTGGCCTCGGTCAAGGCCGGCGCTCTGGTCTTCGTCCCCATCGGCAGCGGCACCACCGCCGGCGGCGACCCGCTGCCCGGCATCACCCTGACCCGCGCCGACGGCGACCGCCACCGCTATAGCACGGCCGACCGCGACACCTACACCGGCGTGCGCGCGTACTGGAACGACCGCCCGGGCGCCCGCCGCCGCTCCGTGCTGGTGGGCGACGACGGCAACGTCCGGGCCTTGCGCGAGACCTACAGCAGCGAACGGGTGGCCCGCGAGCACGCCGACGCCGAATGGAAACGCCTGCAGCGCGGCACCGCCCGCTTCGAACTGCAACTGGCCCTGGGCCGCGCCGACCTGTCTCCCGAGCAGCGCGTCACCGTGACCGGCTTCAAGCCCGAGATCGACGGCACCGGCTGGCTGGTCGTGCGCACCAGCCACACCGTGACCGGCGACAGCGGCTTCACCACGCGCGTGGAGATGGAGCGCGACGCGGGAGACGGGAGTCAGGCGGCCAACTGACCGGCCAGCCCCAGCACACTGTCCATAGCATTCCCCCTGAATGCGTAACGCTCCAATAGGATCAGCTTAACCCGCCTTCCGCTGCGCGGCTACCGGTGCCGCTGCCCCCGATTGCGCCAACGCAGCGCTGGCCGAATCCAGCGCCGCGCGGCCCTTGGCGTCGCTGGCGCGGTAGTTGGCCAGCAGCGCGGCCTCGCGCGAGGTCAGCTGGCTGGCATTGCGCTGCCCGGTGAGCACGTACAGCACATCCACGCCGTGAGCGGCCCAGGCGGCCAGTGCGGCCGCGTCCGGGCTCCGCTCGTCCGCTTCGTACTGCGATAGCGTCCGCCGCGACTTCAGCCCTGCGGCCTCGGCGAACTGGGTCTGGGTCATGCCGAGCCGGGTCCGCTCCTCGGCCAGCCGCTTCCCTATGGTCACATTCGCTCCCTCAAATTATTGACAATGGGCACGAACGATCACATCATCCGCCCCGATGGGTTCAGAGTACCCCACCGGAGAAGCGAGCATGCATCCCAACCAAGTCCGCGCCCGCTTGATGGAGCAGGGCCTGTCCTACCGACAGTGGGCACTCGCGCGGGGCTTCGACCCCCATGCAGTTGCCCTGGTGGTCAGGCGCTATGCCGGCGCCAGCACGCTGCCCCGCGGGCGGCAGTCGTACCGGATCCTGCGCGACCTGTCCCGGACCATCGGCCAGGAAGTCACGCCTGGCGTCCTGCGCGGCGACGGCCTGTAAGCGGTCCGCGGGCATGTCTACCACCGGCACACGTGTGGTCTTCCGCTGCGAGGCCTGCGGAGGCGCATTGCGCAAGCGCAGCAGCTTCCGCTCCCACCAGTTCTTGCGGCACGACCTCTGGCAATGCACCAACCCACTGTGCAGCGCCAGCTACGTCGGCTTCAGCGAGCTGACATCGCTGGCCAGTCCCAGCGGCCTGCCCGACGCCCCGCCCAGCGAACTGCCGCCCACGCCGGTCTGCCTGCGCCGGATGGCCGAGGCCGCCTGGCGCGGCGCGCGGGCCGACGGCCAGCAGGAACTGTTCGAGTCCTCCGAGGGCGCCGCCCCTGGCGTCCCGGCCTGCTCCAGGAGAGAACGTCCATGCAATCGGTGATCGAACTGGCGGACCTGTCCGCCGAACAGCAGCTTTGCCTGGAAACGGCCGTGCGCTGCGCCGGCCTGACCGAAGTACAGCCACACCTGTGGACCGGCACCCTGGCCCGTGCGGGCAGTGCCCGGCGCGGCTTCGTCTACCGCGCCACCGTCGAACCGCTGATCGACCGGGGCCTGCTGCGTCACGCCCTGGTCGGAATTCTCCCCACCGACGCCGGCATCGAGCTGGTCGACTGCGGCCGCGTGGCGCGGGCGGTGGCGGAGGGCCGGGCATGACGGCCCGGCCCCATCACGCCGCCATGGCCGGCGCGCCGAACTCGAAATGCACCCGCACCCGGTCGTACGGGAACAGGTACTTGCCCGCGGCGGTGCGCTCCACCAGCCCCGCCGTGACCAGGGCCGCCATGTCGGTATGGACGGCTTTCACGTCCCGGCCCAGCCGGCGCGCCAATTCGCGGATGCCGATTTCGCCGGCGCCGGTCATGGCTTCCAGGATGTTCCAGCGCGCCGGCGTGAGCGTGCGCGACATCAGTTCCGCCGAAGCGAACGTGTGCCGTGCGGTGGCGTCGGCCGCCCCCCGGAGCGAGGCCAGCATGCGGCGCTTCACGTCTTCCAGGGGCTCGACGCTGATGGTCAGGGTTTTCTCGTCCATTTCATGCCTCCAGGCGGGCCTATCCGTTCGCGCGGGGATCGGTCAGGCTGCGGCCCATCGCCGCGCGGGCCGCCTCCACCAGAAAGCCGCTGCGCGTGGCGCCATGCGCCTTGGCGAAGGCATCGATTTGTGCCAGCACGCGCGCCGGCACGGTGATGTTGATCTTCTCCGCCGGGCCCAGGTACTTCTCGACCGGCACGTCCACGAAGCCGAACACGAAGCCGGCCAGATCGGGATTGGCCTGATGCTCGGCCAACGGCCTGGGCACCGGAATCGTGCCGCCGTCCTCCAGCAGGGTTTCCACGTGCAGGTCGATGGCCTCCTTCGCGTTCTCGAAGGCCTCCTCCAGCGTATCTCCGGCCGAAAAGCAGCCCGGCAGATCCGGAACGACCACGCCGAAGGCGGTGGTGTCGTTGCCCGGTTCAATCGCAATCAAGAATTTCATGGGTTCACCTCACTTCAAGCCGGCGGCCTTGCGGATGCTGTGGACCAGGCCCTTGCCCAGATCCTTTTTCGGGTGCGGCACGCTGACGTGACCTGGCTTGGCCGGGTGTCGGAACACGTGGTGGCTGCCTTTCACGCCGCGCAGTTGCCAACCATCGGCTTCCAGTTCCCGAATCAGGTCCGCGCTCTTCATGGTGTGTATGATACCCACTTGGTGGTTATTGTCAACACCATGCGCGGCGCGGAGTATGCCTGGCCAGGCGCAGCGGGAGGGTTGACAGCCGCCGCCGGCCGGCCCACTATCGGCCCCGCAGCGGCACAATCCGCTGCCGGGCTTGGCAGCCCGAATGGACAAGGCGCACTAAGCGCCGCTGCCGTGTGGCGCTTTTTTCATGCCCGCGCGCAGCGGGCTGATGCTCGCTCTACGGCGGGCGGTGCGCGGAGGGCGCAAGCCCTGCCGGTCCTTGTCCCGGTCTGCCAACCGCGTACCGTCCGCCACCCCATGCTTGGCAGCTTGGCTGGCGGACTCCTTCAACGACAAGGAGCCCACCATGCGTAATCGCACCCTCATTGCGTCCGCCGCGCCCGCGGCCAACCAGGACGCGCCCTACCACGACCTGTTGAATGGCGACGGCTCAGGTGATCAGCAAACTGCTGCCGCCGCCACCGCCCACCGCTTTGCCGCAGGCCGGGCATTCCCAGCGGCCATGGCGCTTTTGCAGCACCGCGCGCCGGCCCTGGTCGAAGCAGGGCTGGCAGGCGTAATGCGGCGGTTCCACCGCGTGCGGCACGGCGATGGACTGCATGACGAAGACACCCGGCGCAATTTCGGCCAGGCGGTAGCGGTCGCGCGCATCGGCCATGGTGTGCAGACGGGCGCGCAGTTCGGCGTTCTCCTGTTGCAGGCGGGCGTACGCGGCTTGCAGGTCGAGCATGCGTTGCTGGAGGTCGATCATGGCGTGGTTGGCCTTTGCGAGCGCGGCAGCCGACGCGGTGAAGTCCCGTACCTCCAGCGCCGCCCTGGCGATGGCAACGGTATTGGCCGCACCGCCAACCGCTGCGGTGATGAGCGAGAAGTCCATGAAGTCCCCGGTGCAGGTGAGGTCGATCGGCGTCGCCAAGCCTGCACCGGGGCTTCGCCCTTGACAACCGCCTACAGCCGGCCCACCATCGGCCCCGCACCCGCCAAATCGGGTGCCGGGATTGGCGTCCCGGACTTCAAAGGCGCATCAAGCGCCCTCTGCCGAGCCGGCGCTTTTTTCATGCCCGCTCCGCAGCGGGCGGCTGCTCGCATGCTTCATGGCGGGCGGTGCGTGGGGGCTTCGGCCCGCCGGGTGCCTTTGACCGGTACGCCAACCCGCACCGTCCGCCACCTTCGATTGGCGTCGAAGTGGCGGACTCCAACCATCAAAGGAGTCCACCATGCGTAATTGCACCCGCATTGCGTCCGCCGCGCCCGCGGCCAACCAGGACGCGCCCTACCACGACCTGTTCAGCCTGCTGCACAAGCTCGACCGCGTGCGGCAGCTAGCGATCGAGGACTGGCAGCGCCTCACCGACCTGATCGAGTCCGCAGGCCGCCCGCTGGAGCGGATGACCGTGGGCGAGCTGATCGCCCTCCTCGACCTGGCCCTGCTCGCCGCCGGCTGGCGCGGCAAGGGAGGTGCGGCATGAAGGCCACGGTCACCTTCCAGATCGACACCGACGCCCTGCATTGCCTGCGCGACGACTACCTGGCCGCGCTGTGGCACGTGGCGCAAGCCAACCCGGCGCCGATCGAGCAGGACGCGCCCGGGCGGCTGGCCGAGCACATCGGGCGGGAGATCATCCGCCGCTGGCTGGCGGCCACACCGCCGCTGCTGTGGGAACACCAGGGCGCACACGCGGAGTTCTGCCGCCGGCTGGCGCAGGAGGCGCGGGCATGAACGCGCTGACCATCGCCGGCACCGGCATCCGCACCGACGCAGCGGGCCGCTACTGCCTGAACGACCTACACCGGGCGGCAGGGGGCGAATCTCGGCACCAGCCCGCGTTCTGGCTCCGGAACGCCCAGACCCAGGCCCTGATCGAGGAAATCGGGGCCTCTGCAAATTTGCAGACCCCCGTTTCCACCGTGAACGATGGCAGGAACAACGGCACCTACGTCTGCAAGGAGCTGGTCTACGCCTACGCCATGTGGATCAGCCCGGCGTTCCACGTGCAGGTGATCCGGGCCTATGACGCGCTGGTGGGTGCCGGCCGTGCCCCTGTCGGCCCGGATCTGCGGGATGAGCTGATCGCTGCCCAGCAGCGGGTGATCGAGCTGCAGTCCCGCCTCCGGGTGGCACCCGCGCCGGCGCCGGCAACGCGGCCACCAGCGACCGCCGGCCTGCCTGCCGACCATCCCCTGGTGGCGGCATTCTGGCAGGCGTTCCACGGGCTGAACGAGACCGAGGGCGGGCGGCTGAACCATGCGCCAGACCCTGCCGACGTGTGGCTCAACCTGACCGAGGTGCAGGAGGCGGCGCGGCGCTGGGGCCAGCCGCTGCCCGCCACGGCCGCGTCGCTGCGCGTCCTGTTGCGCCCCAGCCTGCGCCCGCGCTTCCCCACCAGCAACGTGGCCACCCGCCCCCGCCGCAGCGGCAACCCGATGCGGGTATGGATGTTCGCGTACGGGCCGGGGGAGGTGCTGCCATGAGGTGGGGCCGGTTCCTGGCAGGCCTGGCGCCGCGCGACCGGGCCGACCACTACCGCGAGTGCCTGCAGGCGCTGTGCGATCTGATGGATCCGGACACGACGCTGGACGCGGCGGGCCGGCGGCGGGTGGCGTTGCTGCTGGACCACCTGGTCGGCGGGCTGGACGGCGCGCTCCAGGACGCCGCGGGGCAGGAGGCCGCGTCCACGCAGGCGGAGGGCCGCGATGGAGGCTGATCTGCTGCACCAAGTGCTGGCGCGCGTGCAGCAGGACTACGGCTTCAAGCCGCCGCGCGGGGAATACCTGCGCGGCGGCCGCTGCCCGGCCTGCGGACGCAAGGAGCTGTACGCCAACGCCAGCCGGCCGTGGGTGCTGCGCTGCGGGCGGCTGAAGAACTGCGGGCAGGAGTTCCCGGTCAAGGAGCTCTACCCGGATCTGTTCGACGACTGGAGCAAGCGGTTCCAGCGCAGCGACGCCAAGCCCAACGCTGCGGCCGATGCCTACCTGCAGTTCAACCGCGGCTTCGACATCCGGGCCATGGCCGGCTGGTACACGCAGGAGACGTACTACGACCGGTCCATCGGCCAGGGCACGGCCACGGTGCGGTTCCCGCTGGACAAGGGCGGGTACTGGGAGCGGCTGATCGACCGGCCGGGCCGCTTCGGCAAGCAGAAGGCGCGGTTCGCGCCGGGCCAGAGCTGGCGCGGGGTGTGGTGGGTGGCGCCGACGCTCAAGAACCGGCTGGCCTCCCACGAATGCCGGGAAATCTGGATCGTGGAGGGCATCTTCGACGCGATCGCGCTGATGCAGCACGGCATCGATGCGGTGGCGGCGCTGAGCTGCAACGCCTTCCCCGGCGAGAGCCTGGAGGCGCTGGCCAAGGTGCGCGCCGGGCATCTGCCCACCCTGGTGTGGGCGCTGGACAACGACGTGGCCGGGCAGGGCTTTCTGGATGGCCACGTGCGGCAGGCGAAGAAGCTCGGGTTCACCAGCCGGGCGGCCCTGATTCCGCAGCCGCCCGGCCGCAAGCTGGACTGGAACGACTTGCACCTGCGGGCGCTGGCCATCGCCGACCCTGCGGAAGGCGCCAAGCGCTGGCAGCGCGACATCGAGGAGGCCCGCTACCACGGGGCGCTGGCCCTGGCCGACAGCCCCAAGGCCAAAGCCATGCTGATGTACCGGCACACCCGGCGCACGGCCTTCGACCTTGAGTTCGGCCACCGGATGTACTGGTTCCAGATCAACGCGGCGGCGTTCGAGAAGAAAAAGGCGGAGTACCTGGGCCAGCACGACCTGGACGAGCTCGACGACGAAGCCGAAGCCAAGCTGGAAGCGGCGTGCAGCAGCGTGACCGAGATCGCGCCATGCCGCTTCCAGGCGCTGTACTTCCAGCGCAATCCGGTGACGGACGAGAGCTGGTACTTCTTCCGCGTGGATTTCCCGCACGATGGGCCGTCGGTCAAGAACACCTTCACCGGCAAGCAGACCACCAGTGTGGCCGACTTCAAGGCGCGCCTGCGCAGCATCGCCGCCGGCGCGGGGTTCAGCGGCAACCAGCACCAGTTCGACACCATCATGGACCGGCAGTTGTTCAACCTGCGCCAGGTGGAAACGGTCGACTTCGTGGGCTACTCGCGCGAGCACGGGGCCTGGGTGTTCAACGATTTTGCCGTGCGCGACGGGGCGGTGATCGAGGCCAACGCGGAGGAGTTCTTCGAGTTCGGCAAATTGCGCCTGAAGACCACGCAGAAGAGCATCGCGCTGGCGGTGAACCGGGATCCGGAGGCGTTCCGCACCGACTGGGTGCAGTGGCTGTGGACGGCCTTCGGCACGCACGGGATGGTGGCGCTGGCGTTCTTCTTCGGCAGCTTGTTCGCCGAGCAGATCCGCGCCGCGCACAAGAGCTTCCCCTTCCTGGAGGTGACCGGCGAAGCCGGCGCGGGCAAGACCACGCTGCTGACGTTCCTTTGGAAGCTGCTGGGCCGCAGCGACTACGAGGGCTTCGACCCGAACAAATCCTCGCTGCCCGGGCGCAGCCGGGCCATGGGGCAGATCAGCAACATGCCGGTGGTGCTGCTGGAGTCGGACCGCAGCACGCCGGACAAGTCGCACGCCAAGAGCTTCGACTGGGACGAGCTGAAGGACTTCTACAACGGCGGCACGCTGCGCACGCGCGGAGTGAAGAACGGCGGCAACGAGACCTACGAGCCGCCGTTCCGGGGCACCATCATCATCAGCCAGAACGCGGCGGTGGATGCCAGCGAGGCCATCCTCAGCCGCATCGTGAAGCTGCATTTCGTGCGGCCCACGGTCACCACCGAGAGCCGGATCGCGGCCGACAATCTGAACCACGTCGGCGTGGAGGAGGTCAGCCACTTCATGCTCAAGGCGATCCGCGCCGAAGCACGCATCCTGGAAACCTACCAGGCGCAGTTCCGCCATTACGAGGAGCAGCTGCGCCGCCATCCGGAGCTGCGTATGGAGCGTATCGCCAAGAACCATGCGCAGATGCTGGCGCTGCTGGACTGCCTGCGCTTCGTGGTGGACATCCCCGCCAGCTGGCTGGAAGCCACCCGCCAGGCGCTGGTGGGCATGGCCGTGCAGCGGCAGTGGGCGCTCAACGCCGACCACCCGCTGGTGCACGAGTTCTGGGAAGTGTTCGAGTACCTGGAATCGGTCGCCGATGGGCCGGTCGTGAATCACGCCCGGGACCCGGAACTGATCGCCATCAATCTGAACCACTTCCAGAAGAAGGCGATGGAGCACAACCAGCGCATCGCCGACCTCAACACCCTGCGGGCCCTGCTGCCCAACAGCCGGCGGCACCGCTTGGTGCGCATCAACCACCCGGTGTCCAGCGCCTTGTTCAGCCGGCCCGACCCGCACGATGACTTCGGCGACCAGCGGGTGCCGCGCACGGTGAAGTGCTGGGTGTTCGAGCGGCGGACCTGATCCATGGCCCGAGATCCGCGCATCACGCCCGCCGAACTGGCCCTGGTCCGCGCCCTCGCGGCGCGGATCGTGGACGGCTATCTGCACGAAAAAGCCCAGCGGCAGCAGGCAGATGGCCCCATGCGTCCAAATCCTGTCCCGTTGCCGACGCCGCTACGGCCTGTCTAGCATCCGACGCCATGCGTGTAGCCGCCTACGCCCGTTACAGCAGCGACAACCAGCGCGACGCTTCCATCGACGACCAGTTGCGCAACTGCCGCGCCTACGCGCGGCGCCAGGGCTGGCCGGAACCCAGGCCCTACACCGACGCGGCGATCAGCGGCGCCCGCAACGACCGTCCCGGTTACCGCGCCCTGCTGGCCGACGCGCATCTGTTCGACGTGATCCTGGTCGATGACCTCTCCCGCCTGAGCCGGGACAGCGCGGAGCTGGCGCACGCCGTGCGGCGAATGAAGTTCCACGGCGCGCGGCTGATCGCCATCAGCGACGGCGTGGACACCGACCGGCGATCGCACAAGCTCGATGTCGGCATGCGGGCGCTGATGTCGGAGCTGTACCTGGACGACCTGGCCGACAAGACCCATCGTGGCCTGACCGGCCGGGCCCTGGCAGGGGCCAGCGCTGGCGGCCTGCCCTACGGCTACCGGGTGGTGGGCACCGGGCAACGCGAAATCGACCCGGACCAGGCCGCGGTGGTGCGGCGCATCTTCCAGGAGTACCTGGCCGGCCGCAGCCCGCGCGAGATCGCTGCGGGACTCAACCGCGAGCACGTGCCCTCCCCGCGCGGCGGCGCGTGGGCCATGTCGGCCATCTACGGCGACACGCGCCGGGGCATCGGCATCCTGGCCAACCCCATCTACGCCGGCCGGCAGATCTGGAACCGCTCACGCTGGATCAAGCACCCGGACACCGGCAAGCGGGTGCGGCAAGAGCGGCCACCGCAGGAGTGGATCATCAGCGAGCATCCGGAGCTGGCCATCGTCGACGCTGCGACCTGGGATGCCGCCCAGGCGCGCCTGCAGGCCCGGCAGCACCGCCCGGCCAACGGCCGGCGCGGGGGGCCGGGCCGCAGCCCGCGCTACCTGCTGTCCGGGCTGCTGCGCTGTCCCAAATGCCGCGGCCCGATGGTGATCGTGGACGCATACCGCTACGGGTGCAGCCGGGCCAAGGCCACCGGCGGCACAGGCTGCAGCCACACCTCTGGCGTCCCCCGACGTGCGCTCGAGCGCGGGCTGTTGCAGCACCTCGTCGAGCATCTGGACCGGCCGGAGATCTTCGCCGCGCTCCGTACTGCCGTCAGCGAGGCGCTGGCCTGCGCCGGCCCCGACTTGGCGGGGCTGCGGCAGCAGCTGGCCAAAGCCGAGCGCGTGCGCGAGAACATCGCCGCCGCCCTGCGCGCCGGCATCATCACCCCGACCACCCGCGAAGAGCTGGAACGCGCGGAGGCGGAGATCGCCAGGATTCGCACCGAACTCGAGGGGGCCCGCACCTGGCAACCTGCCCAGATCGTCCCGCGCCTGGCCGAACGCTGGCGGCATGCCCTGCTGACCCTGACCGCGTACCGTACCGACACCCTCGCCGCCCGCGAAGTGCTGGCCGAACTGGCTCCGGACGGCATCACCGTCACCACAAGCGAAAACGGCGACCTCGTCGCCGAGATCGCCGCTTCGCCTGTGCAGCTAAATGTGGTAGCGGGGGCAGGATTTGAACCTGCGACCTTCGGGTTATGAGCCCGACGAGCTGCCAGACTGCTCCACCCCGCAGCAGAGATTGAGATTATGGGGGATTCCGGGACGCTTTGCAAGCCTTTCCGGCGGCTTCCGTACCGCCCCGTCCCCGCCTTCCGGAAACACGGGACCCGGCACGAGGCCGGGCCCGTGCGGCGGCCGGAAATGCTAGCGGCGCTCACATGAACGCGCGCTGGCACCAGACCATCAGCGGGTTCCAGGCCAGGCCCAGGGCCAGCAGGCCCAGGGAGTTGACGCCCAGCACCACGCCCAGCACCCGGTCGTTGCTGGCCGCCAGCGGCGCCCCGACCGGCTCGTCGAAGTACATGACCTTGATCACGCGCAGGTAGTAGAACGCGCCGATCACCGCACAGACCACGCCCAGCAGGGCCAGCCAGAGCATGCCGCCCTGCACCGCCGCGCCCAGCACGGCCACCTTGGTCCAGAAGCCCAGCAGCGGCGGCACGCCGGCCAGCGAGGCCATGACCAGCAGCACCAGGCCGGCCATCCACGGGTTGCGCGCGTTCAGGCCCTTGAAGTCGTCGATGTTCTCGGCCTCGAAGCCCTGCCGCGACAGGGCGATGATCGCGCCGAAGGCCGCGGCCGACATCAGCGCGTAGGCGATGGCGTAGAACAGCGCCGCCGCGTAGCCGCGCTCGTCGCCGCCGGCCAGGCCCATCAGCAGGAAGCCGATATGCGAGACGGTCGAGTAGGCCAGCATGCGCTTGATGTTGGACTGGGCCACGGCCATCAGGTTGCCGACCACCAGCGACACCGCCGAGAGCGCGGCCAGCAGCCAGCGCCACTCCTCGGCCATCGGGCCGGCGCCGATCTCCAGCAGGCGCCAGGCCATGCCGAAGGCGGCCAGCTTGGGCGCGGTGCTGACGAACAGCGCGACCGGGGCGCTGGCACCCTGGTACACGTCCGGCAGCCACATGTGGAACGGGGCCGCGCCGAGCTTGAAGGCCACGCCGGCGACCATGAACACCACGCCGGTCAGCAGCAGCACGCGCTCGTCGGACTGGGCCATGGCCGCGTTGATGGCGCCCAGCTGCAGCGTGCCGGTGGCGCCGTAGACCAGCGACATGCCGTACAGCAGCAGGCCGGAGGCGAGCGAGCCCAGGACGATGTACTTCATCGCCGCCTCGGTGGCCTTGCCGTTGTCGCGGTCCACCGCCACCAGGGCGTAGGAGCACAGCGCAAGCAGCTCCAGGCCCAGGTACACGGTTACCAGGCTGCCGGCCGAAACCAGCATCATCATGCCGGAGGTGGCGAACAGCACCAGCACCGGCACCTCGCCCTTGTACAGGTTGCGCTCGCGCAGGTAGCTCCAGCCGTAGACCAGGGTCAGGCCGCTCATCGCCACGATGGCGATCTTCATCACGTCCGCGGCGGTGTCGCGCACGAACATGCCGTTGAAGACCTCGCCCTGGCCACCGCTGCCGGCGGCGAGCATGGCCAGCACGACCGCGAGCACCAGCACGGAAAGGAAGTGGGTCCAGACCTTGTGGCGGACCCCGATGAACAGGTCGGCCATCAACAGCGCGAAGGCGCCGCCGATCATCACCAGTTCTGGCAGCAGCGGCAGCAGCTCGGCTGCGGACGGCATGGCGTGGGACGTGATCATCTTCGGGGAATCCTTACAGCTTGCTGGTGGCGATCTGGGTCGCCAGGTGCGCGATCGACGGTTCCATCAGGTCGGTGAGCGGCTTGGGCCACACGCCGAGCAGCAGCACGCCGGCGGCGAACGCGCCCAGCACCAGCGCCTCGCGGCCGTTGATGTCCTTCAGCCCGGCCACGTGTGCGTTGCCGACCTCGCCGAAGTACACGCGGCGGTACAGCCACAGGGTGTAGGCCGCGCCGATCACCAGGGTGGTGGCCGCCAGGAAGGCGATGACCGGGTGCTTCTGGAAGCTGGCGAGGATCACCATGAACTCGCCGACGAAGCCGCTGGTGCCCGGCAGGCCCGCGTTGGCCATGTAGAACAGCATGGAGAACGCGGCGAACCAGGGCATGACGTTGGCCACGCCGCCGTAGTCGGCAATCTGGCGCGAGTGCATGCGGTCGTAGAGCACGCCGATGCAGGAGAACATGGCGCCGGAGACGAAGCCGTGCGAGATCATCTGCATCATCGCGCCCTGCAGGCCCAGGCGCGCGGCGTCCACCGAGCCGAAGTCGCGCACCAGGGTGAAGGCGATGAAGGTGCCCAGGGTGACGAAGCCCATGTGCGCCACGGACGAGTACGCCACCAGCTTCTTCATGTCGTCCTGGACCAGGGCGACCAGGCCGACGTAGATCACCGCGATCAGCGACAGGGCGATGATCAGCCAGGCCCACTCGTGGCTGGCGTCCGGGGTGACCGGCAGGTTGAAGCGCAGGAAGCCGTAGCCGCCGATCTTCAGGGCGATGGCCGCCAGGATCACCGAGCCGGCGGTCGGCGCCTCCACGTGGGCGTCCGGCAGCCAGGTGTGCACCGGGAACATCGGCACCTTCACCGCGAAGGCGATGGCGAAGGCGAAGAACAGCCAGGTCTGCTCCCTGGCGGTCAGCGGCAGCGCGTACAGGTCGGCCAGCTGGAAACTGCCGCCCTTCAGGTACAGGTAGACCAGCGCCACCAGCATCAGCACCGAGCCGAGGAAGGTGTAAAGGAAGAACTTCATCGCCGCGTAGATGCGGCGGGGGCCACCCCAGACGCCGATGATCAGGAACATCGGGATCAGCATGGCCTCGAAGAACACGTAGAACAGGATGGCGTCCGTGGCGGCGAAGATGCCCACGGTCACACCCTCCAGCAGCAGGAACGCGGCCATGTACTGCGACACGCGCTTCTGCACCGAAGTCCACGCGCCGATCAGCGTCAACGGTGTGACGATGGTGGTCAGCAGGATCAGCGCGACGGCGATGCCGTCGACGCCGAGGTTGTAGTGGATGTCGTACGCGGGGATCCAGGCGTGCTGTTCGACGAACTGCAGCCCCGGGTTCGCGTAGTCGAAGCCGGTCAGCAGGCCGAGGCTGGCGACCAGGGTCGCCAGGGCCACGGCCAGCGCGGTCCAGCGCGCGGCGGAGGCACGGTTGCCCAGTGCCAGCACCAGTGCGCCACCGACGATCGGCAGCCAGATCAGGACACTCAACAGGTGGTTCGCCACGTCGTGTTCTTCCGTGCAGTTCAGTTCATCGCCAGAAACGCATGAGCACGGCCAGCAGAGCGATCAGGCCGACGATCATGGCGAAGGCGTAGTGGTACAGGTAACCGGATTGGGTGCGGCGCAGCAGGGCCGCCGACAGGTCGACCACGCGCGCGGCGCCGTTGACGACACCGTCGATGATGTTGCTGTCGATCCAGCGCGACACCCGGCCCAGGCGCAGGCCGCCGCCCGCGAAACCCTTGATCCACAGGTGGTCGAAGCCGTACTTCTCCTCCAGCACGCGCACCAGCGGCGCGAACGCGCGACGGGCACGGCCGGCCAGGTCCGGCTTCCACAGGTACATCAGCGCCGCCAGCAGCAGTCCGGCCACGGTGAGCCAGAACGCCGGCATCATCATGCCGTGCAGGGCGTAGGCCACCGGCCCGTGCCACATCTCGCGGCCCAGTGCGGCCACGGTGTCGCGCGCCGGGTCGAGGAAGTCGATGGCGCCGGTGAAGAACGACACCTCCTGCCCCGGAACCAGCGCCTCGCCGTGGTGGCCGCGCCAGTCGGTGCCAAACAGCATCGGACCGATGGTGAAGAAGCCGATCAGGATCGAGGGGATGGCCAGCAGGATCAGCGGAATGGTCACCACCTTCGGCGACTCGTGCGGCTCGTGCGCGCCGTGGCCGTGGTCGTCGTGGCCATGCGCATCCGCGCCGTGGGCGTCGTGGCCGTGGCCACGCTCCGCGTGGACGTTGCGGAAGCGCTCCTCGCCGTGGAAGGTCAGGAACAGCAGGCGGAAGCTGTAGAAGCTGGTCACGATCACGCCGCCCAGCACCGCCCAGTAGGCATAGGTGGCGATCCAGCCACCGTGGTGCTGCGCGTGGTGCGCCGCGGCCTCGATGATCGTGTCCTTGGAGTAGAAGCCGGAGAAGAACGGCGTGCCCACCAGCGCCAGCGTGCCGATCACGCTGGTCCAATACGTGACCGGCATGTATTTGCGCAGGCCGCCCATCTTGCGCATGTCCTGCTCGTGGTGCATGCCGATGATGACCGAGCCGGCGGCCAGGAACAGCAGCGCCTTGAAGAAGGCGTGGGTCATCAGGTGGAACACCGCCGCCGAGTAGGCCGACACGCCCAGCGCCACGGTCATGTAGCCCAGCTGCGACAGGGTCGAGTACGCGACCACGCGCTTGATGTCGTACTGGACGATGCCGATCAGGCCGGTGAAGAACGCGGTGGTGGCGCCCACGAGCAGGACCATGGCCAGCGCGGTCTCGGACAGCTCGAACAGCGGCGACATGCGGGCGACCATGAAGATGCCCGCGGTCACCATCGTCGCGGCATGGATCAGCGCCGAGATCGGGGTCGGGCCCTCCATCGAGTCGGGCAGCCACACGTGCAGCGGCACCTGCGCCGACTTGCCCATCGCACCGATGAACAGGCACACGCAGATGATGGTCGCCACCTGCCAGCTGTGGCCCTCGAAGATCTGCACCTGGGCGCCTTCCAGCAGCGGCGCGTTTGCGAACACGGTGGCGTAGTCCAGGGTGCCGAACCACAGCAGCACGCCGGCGATGCCCAGCAGGAAGCCGAAGTCGCCAACGCGGTTGACGATGAACGCCTTCATGTTGGCGAACACCGCGCTCGGCCGCTTGAACCAGAAGCCGATCAGCAGGTACGAAACCAGGCCCACCGCCTCCCAGCCGAAGAACAGCTGGAGGAAGTTGTTGCTCATGACCAGCATGAGCATCGAGAAGGTGAACAGCGAGATGTAGCTGAAGAAGCGCTGGTAGCCCGGGTCGTCGGCCATGTAGCCGATGGTGTAGATGTGCACCAGCAGCGAGACGAAGGTGACGACCACCATCATCATCGCGGTCAGGCGGTCGACCATGAAGCCGACGTGCGCGGCGTACTCGCCCACCTGGAAGAAGGTGTACACGTTCTGGTTGAACGGCGAGGCGCCGCCGAACACCAGCTGGTACAGCACCCAGCACGAAAGCGCGCAACTGACCGCCACGCCGAGGATGGTCGCGCTCTGCGCGCCCCTGCGGCCGACCTGGCGCCCGAACAACCCGGCGATGATGCTGCCCAGGAGCGGGGCCAGCACGATCAGCAGCAGGTGGGTTTTGGAGATGATCATGGTGTGCCGTCTGTTTCCGTTCGTGCCTGTCGATGCCGGCCCGGACCCGCGTCCGCCGCCGTGCATGGCGCAACTTCCAAACTCGCGCCGGCCGGTTCCCCGGCCGGCGGCGGCGTTCCGTCCCCGGAGCACCGCCTGATGCCTATTCCCCGCCTTCCCTGGCGGCACCGCGGACCCCTCGCGGGGCCCTGCCCGGCCTTCCCTCGCCGGGCGCCGGCCGGGCCGGGCGCCCTGCCCGGCCCCGTCAGCCCTTCAGCGCATCCACCTCGCCGACGTTGATCGTGCCGCGGGTGCGGAACAGCGCGACCAGGATCGCCAGGCCGATGGCCGCCTCGGCGGCCGCCACCGTCAGGATGAAGAACACGAAGATTTGGCCGGCCGCGTCACCCAGCTCGCGCGAGAACGCGATGAAGTTGATGTTGACCGCCAGCAGCATCAGCTCGATCGACATCAGCAGGACGATCACGTTCTTGCGGTTGAGGAAGATGCCGGCCAGGGCGATGCAGAACAGCACCGCGCCCAGCGCCAGCATGTGTCCGAGGCTGATCATGCGTTGCCCTCCTGGGACGGGGCCTCGGCCTGGGCCGGGGCGGGCTTCTCCGCCGGCATCGACACCAGCCGCAGGCGGTCCTGGGCCCGCACGCGCGACTGCTCGGCCGGGTTCTGGGTCTTCACGCCGGTGCGCCGGCGCAGGGTCAGGGTCACCGCCGCGATCACCGCCACGGTCAGGATCACCGCGGCGAACTCGAACGGCAGGATGAAGCGGGTGAACAGCTCGCCGGCCAGCCACTTGGTGTTGGAGGCGTCGGCGGCCGCCTGGGCGGCGTTGTCCGGGAACGGCGCCGCGGCGCGGGCGCGCACGCCGATCAGGGCCAGCAGCTGCACCAGCATGGCCACCGCGACCACCAGGCCCACCGGCAGGTAGCGCACCCAGCCCTCGCGGACCGCGGCCACGTCGATGTCCAGCATCATGACCACGAACAGGAACAGCACCATCACCGCGCCGACGTACACCAGGATCAGGGCCACGCCGAGAAACTCGGCGCCGACCAGCAGCCAGGTGCAGGCCACCGAGAAGAACGTCAGGATCAGGCACAGCACCGCGTAGACCGGGTTGCGCACGCTGATCACCGCGCCGGCGGAAACCACCGCGACGGAGGCGAATGCGTAGAAGCAGATCTTGATCCAGTCCATCTCGACCTCAGCGGTAGGCGGCGTCGGCCGCGCGGCGTTCGGCGATCTCCGCCTCGAGGCGGTCGCCGAGGGCGAGCAGCTGCGGCTTGGTGATGATGTTCTCGCCGCGCTTCTCGAAGTGGTACTCCATGATGTGCGTCTCCACGATCGAATCGACCGGGCAGCTTTCCTCGCAGAAGCCGCAGAAGATGCACTTGAACAGGTCGATGTCGTAGCGCGTGGTGCGGCGGGTGCCGTCCGCGCGCGGCGCCGACTCGATGGTGATCGCCAGCGCGGGGCACACAGCCTCGCACAGCTTGCACGCGATGCAGCGCTCCTCGCCGTTCGGGTAGCGGCGCAGCGCGTGCAGGCCGCGGAAGCGCGGCGACTGCGGGAACTTCTCCATCGGGTACATCAGCGTGTACTTCGGACGGAAGAGGTACCTGAGGGTGAGCCACAGGCCCTGGACCAGCTCCAGCAGCAGCAGGCTCTTGAAGTAGTGGACGACTTTGTTCATGGAATCAGGCGCCCTTCTCGAACACGCCGTAGAACACCATCAGCGAGGTGACCGCGATCCAGGCAATGGTCAGCGGGATGAACACCTTCCAGCCCAGGCGCATGATCTGGTCGTAGCGGTAGCGCGGGAAGCTGGCACGGAACCAGATGTAGGCGCTGGCGAAGAAGAACACCTTCACGAACAGCCAGGGCCACCCGCCCTTCCAGATCCAGTCCACCCACGGCGACACGTCCGCGGTGATCCAGCCCTGGAGCGGGCTCAGCCAGCCACCCAGGAAGAAGATCGAGATCAGGAAGCTAACCAGGATCATGTTGGCGTACTCGGCCAGGAAGAACAGCGCGAACGCCGAGCCCGAGTACTCCACCATGTGGCCGGCCACGATCTCCGACTCGCCCTCCACCACGTCGAACGGGGCGCGGTTGGTCTCGGCCACGCCGGAGACCCAGTACACCACGAACAGCGGCAGCAGCGGCAGCCAGAACCACTCGAAGAAGCCGGCGTCGCCCGCCTGCGCCATGACAATGTCGGTCAGGTTCAGGCTGCCGGCGGCGATCAGCACGCCGACCAGGGCGAAGCCCATGGCGATCTCGTAGCTGACCACCTGCGCGGCCGAGCGCATCGCGCCCAGGAAGGCGTACTTCGAGTTCGAGGCCCAGCCGGCGATGATGATGCCGTACACGCCCATCGAGGTCATCGCCAGCAGGTACAGCAGGCCGGCGTTGGCGTTGGACAGCACCAGCTGGTAGTCGAACGGCACCACCGCCCAGGCCGCGAAGGCCGGCGCCAGCACGATCAGCGGCGCCAGCACGTACATGGCCTTGTGCGCGTTGGCCGGCTGGATGACTTCCTTGAACAGCAGTTTGAAGACGTCGGCGAACGCCTGGAAGATGCCCATGCCGACGTACATCGGCCCGTGGCGCACGTGCATCCAGCCGATCAGCTTGCGCTCCCAGACCACGTAGAACGCCACGGCGATGATCACCGGCATGGCGATGGTCAGGATCTTCAGCACGATCCACAGCGCCGGGCCCAGCTCGCCCAGCCCGTAGAACCACTCGCGCAGCGGTCCGACCGCGTTGATCAGCAGCTCATTCATGCCTTGACTACCTCGACACGGCCGGCCCCCAGCGGCGCGGTGGCGCCGTGCCCGCCCTCGATCCATGCCACGCCCGCGGCCACGCGCGCGTCCACCGCCACAGGCAGGGTCGCGGTGCCGTTGGCCGCCTTCACCCTGGCCACCTGGCCGCCCGCCACGCCGGCGGCCTCGGCATCGGCCGGGTTGAGCACGACGCGCGGGGCGGTGTTGAGCGGGTGCGCCTGCAGCGCGGCGGCGCGGCGCACCACCGCGTCGGTGCGGTAGATGGCCGGCACCAGCGCCAGCTCCAAACCGCCCTGCCCGGCCTCGCCGGCACGGCCGGGCGTCGGCGCTACCGCGGCGGCGCCGGCCAGGGACGCACGGGCGCCGGCCAGGTCGGTGAAGTCGAAGCCTTCCAGGCCCAGCTCGCCCCCCAGGGCACGCAGCACGCGCCAGCCCTCGCGGGCCTGGCCCGGCAGCTTGCCGCCGGCTCGGGTGCCCTGGTCCATGCCGGCCAGGTTGGTCAGCGTGGCCTCGATCTCCGGCAGCAGGCCGATCGGCAGGATCACGTCGGCCACCTCGTGGGTGGACTCGCAGGCGAAGTGGCTGAAGGCCACCACCCTGGCGCCCTTGAGCGCCCTGAGCGCGGCGCCGGTGTCGGCGAAGTCCAGGCCCGGCTCGATGCCGTACAGCACGTACGCGCCGCGCGGCTCGGCCAGCATGGCGGCGGCGTCGCGACCGGCCGGCAGCACGCCGGCGCGGGCCAGGCCCACGGCGTTGGCGCCCTGCGGGATGCGGCACAGCGCCGCGCCGGTGGCGGCGGCGAACTCGCGCGCGGCGGCGCGGATGGCCGCGGCCTGCGGATGGTTCTCGGCGATCGCGCCGACGATCAGCACCGGACGGGTGGCACCGCGCACGGCCTCGCGCAGCGCGGCGTCGCCCAGCGCCTCGGCGAAGCGCGACGGAGGCACGATCTGCTTGCCGGCCAGGGCAAAGGTGAACTCGAAGTCCACCGGGTTGATCGCGTGGATGCGCGCGTTGCGCTTGACCTGGGCCTTGCGCAGGCGGGCATGCAGCAACGGCACCTCGTGGCGGATGTTGGTGCCCAGCAGCACCACCACGTCGGCCTGCTCGATGTCCGCCGGGGCGGCGGCGAACGGCTCGGCCACGGCCGCGTCGGAGAAGTCGCGGTTGAAGATGCGGTGGTCGAGGTTACCGGTGCCCAAGCCCCTGGCCAGGCGCGCCAGCAGGCCGCCCTCCTCGTTCGAGGTGGCCGGGTGCACCAGCACGCCCAGGTCGTCGCCCCTGTGCTCGCGCAGGATCGCGGCGGCGGCGGCCAGCGCCTCGTTCCACGGCGCCTCGCGCCACTGGCCGTCGGCGCCCTTGACCATCGGCACGGTGGCGCGGTCGGCGGCGTACAGGCCCTGGTGCGAGTAGCGGTCGCGGTCGGACAGCCAGCACTCGTTGACCGCCTCGTTCTCGCGCGGCACCACGCGCAGCACCTCGCCACGGCGGCTGTGCAGGAACAGGTTGGAGCCCAGCGCGTCGTGGTAGCCCAGCGACTCGTGCGCGATCAGCTCCCACGGGCGGGCGCGGAACTGGAACACCTTGTTGGTCAGCGCACCCACCGGGCAGACGTCGATGACGTTGCCGGACAGCTCGGTGGTCAGCGGCTTGCCGTCGTAGGTGCCGATCTGCAGGTTCTCGCCGCGGTACATGCCGCCCAGCTCATAGGTGCCGGCGATCTCCGCGGTGAAGCGGATGCAGCGCGTGCACTGGATGCACCGCGTCATCTCGGTGGCCACCAGCGGGCCGAGATCCTCGTCGGGCACCACGCGCTTGGGCTCGGCGAAGCGGCTGACCGAGCGGCCGTAGCCCAGCGACAGGTCCTGCAGCTCGCACTCGCCGCCCTGGTCGCAGATCGGGCAGTCCAGCGGGTGGTTGATCAGCAGGAACTCCATGACGTTGCGCTGGGAGCGCAGCGCCTTGTCGGAGCGGGTGTAAACCTTCATGCCGTCCATCACCGGCGTGGCGCACGCCGGGGCCGGCTTCGGCATCTTCTCCACCTCGACCAGGCACATGCGGCAGTTGGCCGCCACCGCCAGCTTGCTGTGGTAGCAGAAGCGCGGGATCGGGATGCCGGCCCTGTCCGCGACCTGGATGATCATCGAACCCTTGGGCGCGGCCAGCTCCACGCCGTCGATGAAGACGGTGACGTGGTCGGGCGGCAGGTTGGGATTGACGGGCTGCGCGCTCATGCGGCCACCTTGCCTCCGTTGACCGTGCCGGCGCGCTGGTCGTCGACCAGGAAGCGGCGGTTCACGATCGCGTACTCGAACTCATGCCAGAAATGGCGCAGGAAGCCCTGCACCGGCCACGCCGCGGCTTCGCCGAAGGCGCAGATGGTGTGGCCCTCGATCTGCCCGGCCGCGGTGCGCAGCATGTGCAGGTCGTCGAGCGTGGCCTCCAGGTTGGCGATGCGGGTCAGCATGCGGTACATCCAGCCGGTGCCCTCGCGGCACGGCGTGCACTGGCCGCAGCTTTCCTTGTAGTAGAAGCGGGCGATGCGCTGGCAGGCGCGGACCATGCAGGTGGTCTCGTCCATGACGATGACCGCGCCCGAGCCGAGGCCGGAACCGGCCTTCTGGATCGAGTCGTAGTCCATGGTCAGGCCCATCATGACCTCGCCCGGCAACACCGGCATCGAGGATCCACCCGGGATCACCGCCTTGAGCTTGCGGCCACCGCGCACGCCGCCGGCCATCTCCAGCAGCTCGGCGAACGGGGTGCCCAGGCGGATCTCGTAGTTGCCCGGCCGGTTCACGTGGCCGGACACCGAGAAGATCTTGCAGCCGCCGGCGTTCGGCTTGCCGAGGTTGAGGAACCACTCGGGGCCGTTGCGGATGATCGCCGGCACCGAGGCATAGGTCTCGGTGTTGTTGATCGTGGTCGGCTTGCCGTACAGGCCGAAGTTGGCCGGGAACGGCGGCTTGAAGCGCGGCTGGCCCTTCTTGCCCTCCAGCGACTCCATCAGCGCGGTTTCCTCGCCGCAGATGTAGGCGCCGGCGCCCAGCACGTTGTAGATGTCGATGTCCACGCCGGAGCCGAGGATGTTCTTGCCCAGCCAGCCGTGGGCGTAGGCCTCGGCGCGGGCCTCCTCGATGTGCTCGAACGGCTCGTGGTGGAACTCGCCGCGCAGGTAGTTGTAACCCACCGTCGAACCGGTGGCATAGCAGGCGATCGCCATGCCCTCCAGCACCGCATGCGGGTTGTAGCGCAGGATGTCGCGGTCCTTGCAGGTGCCCGGTTCGGACTCGTCCGAGTTGCAGAGGATGTACTTCTGCATGTCGCCCTTGAGCATGAAGCTCCACTTCAGGCCCGTGGGGAAGCCCGCGCCGCCGCGGCCGCGCAGGCCGGACTGCTTGACCATCTCGATCACGTCGGCCGGCGGGATCTTCTCGGTCAGGATCTTGCGCAGCGCCTGGTAGCCGCCGACCTTCAGGTAGTTCTCGTACGACCAGGGCTTGTCGAAGTGCAGCGTCGTGTAGACCGCCTGGTGCTCCTTCGGCGCCGGGCCGACCGGGCCGTAGCCCTCTGAGTGCGGATGATGTGCCATGCCGTGCTTACTCCAGCGCGTCCAGCAGCTCGTCGACCTTCTCGGGCGTGAGCTTCTCGTGGTAATGGCCGTTGATCACGACCACCGGCGCGCCGCAGCACGCGGCCACGCACTCCTCCTCGCGCTTCAGGTAGATGCGCCCGTCGGCGGTGGACTCGCCCAGCTTGCAGCCCAGCTTCCTCTCGGCGTGGGCCACCAGCTCCTCGGCACCGTTGAGCCAGCAGCTGATGTTGGTGCAGAAGGCGACGTTGTTGCGCCCCACCGGCTGGGTCTCGAACATCGAGTAGAAGGTGGCGACCTCGTAGGCCCACACCGGCGGGATGTCGAGGTACCTGGCCACCGCGGCGATCAGCTCGTCGGTCAGCCAGCCGCCGTTCTGCTCCTGGGCCGCGTGCAGGCCCTGCAGCACCGCCGACCGCTTGCGGTCCGGCGGGAACTTGGTCAGCCAGTGGTCGATGTGCGCGCGCGTCTTGTCGCTCAGCACGACCATCGGGTCGACGTTGCGCGCGTTCTCGAAGTTACCGGTGGCCTTCATCGATCCACCTCACCAAACACAAGGTCATAAGTACCGATCATCGCGACCACGTCGGCCAGCATGTGCCCGCGCACGATCTCGTCCATCGAGGACAGGTGCGCGAAGCCGGGGGCGCGCAGGTGCACGCGGAAGGGCTTGTTGGCGCCGTCGGACACCAGGTAGCAGCCGAACTCGCCCTTGGGCGCCTCGACCGCGGCGTAGGTCTCGCCGGCCGGCACGCAGTAGCCCTCGGAGAACAGCTTGAAGTGGTGGATCAGCGCCTCCATGTCGTCCTTCATCTCCTCGCGGGGGGGGGGGCGACCTTGAAGTTCTTCACCATGACCGGGCCGGGGTTGGCCTTCAGCCACTTCACGCACTGCTCGATGATGCGGTTGGACTGGCGCATCTCGGCCACGCGCACCAGGTAGCGGTCGTAGCAGTCGCCGTTGGTGCCGACCGGGATGTCGAAGTCGACCTCGGCGTACTTGGCGTACGGCTGTTTCTTGCGCAGGTCCCAGGCGATGCCCGAGCCGCGCAGCATGGCGCCGGTCATGCCCCACTTCAGGGCCTGCTCCGGGGTGACCACGCCGATGCCGACGGTGCGCTGCTTCCAGATGCGGTTGTCGGTCAGCAGCGTCTCGTATTCGTCCACGCGCTTGGGGAACTCGCGGGTGAAGTGCTCGAGGTAGTCGAGCAGCGAGCCCTCGCGCGCCTCGTTCAGGCGCTTGAGCTCCTTGCCCTTACGCCACGGCGACTCCCTGTACTTCGGCATGCGGTCCGGCAGGTCGCGATAGACGCCGCCGGGGCGGTAGTAGGCCGCGTGCATGCGCGCGCCGGACACCGCCTCGTAGACGTCCATCAGCTCCTCGCGCTCGCGGAACGCGTACAGGAACACCGCCATCGCGCCCAGGTCCAGGGCATTGGAGCCGACCCACATCAGGTGGTTCAGGATGCGGGTGATCTCGTCGAACATCGTGCGGATGTACTGCGCACGCTCCGGCGCCTCGATCCCCAGCAGGTTCTCGATCGCGCGCACGTAGGCGTGCTCGTTGCACATCATCGACACGTAGTCCAGCCGGTCCATGTAGCCGATGGACTGGTTGAACGGCTTGGACTCGGCCAGCTTCTCCGTGCCCCGGTGCAGCAGGCCCACGTGCGGGTCGGCGCGGACGACGGTCTCGCCGTCCATCTCCAGGATCAGGCGCAGCACGCCGTGCGCGGACGGGTGCTGCGGGCCGAAGTTCATGGTGAAGTTGCGGATCTCCTGCCGCGGGGTCGCCTGCGCGCCCGCGGCCTGCGGAGCCTGTTCGTGGTGCATGGTGACGCTCACTTGGCGGCCTCCCGTTGCTCGGCCTCGCCCCTGGCGGTCTCGTAGCGGGCGTCGTCGCGGATGACGCGCGGCACGCCCACGCGCGGCTCGACCGAGGTCACCGGCTCGTACACCACGCGCTGGCGCTCCTCGTCGTAGCGCACCTCGACGTTGCCGATCAGCGGGAAGTCCTTGCGGAACGGATGACCGACGAAGCCGTAGTCGGTCAGGATCCGGCGCAGGTCCGGATGGCCCTCGAAGACGATGCCGTACAGGTCGAACGCCTCGCGCTCGAACCAGTTGGCGCCCGGCCAGATGCCGGTCAGCGACGGCACCACCGGCAGCTCGTCGTTGGGCGCGAAGCAGCGCAGCCGCAGGCGGCGGTTGTTGGCGTAGGACAGCAGGTGCACGACCACCGCGAAGCGGCGCTCGGGCGCGGCGATCTCGGCGACCTGGGCGCCGGCCTGGCGGGCCGGGCGCTCGCCCCAGCGGAAGCGGCCGACGTTGCGACCCTCCACGCCGCGGCTGAAGCCGCCGGAGGAGACGTCATGGGTGTCCCACTCGGCGCTGCCGTAGCCGAGGTAGTCCACGCCGCAGAGGTCGGTCAGCTGCTCGAAGGCGAACTCGTCGCGCAGCGCGCGGCAGGTGTCCAGCCACTGGCCGGACGGCACCATGAGCGTGACCTCCCCGCGGGGCTCGGCCACGGTGACCTCGGCGCCCGGGAAACGGTCGCGCAGTCGTTGGGCGAAGGAAGCAGCAGGCTCGGCCATGGGGCTTGGCGGCTCCGGAAATGGGGGTCAGCGGGCGATGGTGTTGGGCTTCTTGGCCACGGTCTGCGTGCGCCAGATCTTCTTCTGCAGCTGCAGGATGCCGTAGACCAGCGCCTCGGCCGTGGGCGGGCAGCCCGGCACGTAGATGTCGACCGGCACGATCCGGTCGCAACCGCGCACCACCGAGTAGGAATAGTGGTAGTAGCCGCCGCCGTTGGCGCAGCTGCCCATGGAGATCACCCACTTGGGATCGGGCATCTGGTCGTAGACCTTGCGCAGCGCCGGGGCCATCTTGTTGACCAGGGTGCCGGCCACGATCATCACGTCGGCCTGGCGCGGCGACGGACGGAACACGACGCCGTAGCGGTCCAGGTCCAGGCGCGCGGCGCCGGCGTGCATCATCTCCACGGCGCAGCAGGCCAGGCCGAAGGTCATCGGCCACATGGAGCCGGTGCGCGCCCAGTTGACCAGCGCGTCCACGCTGGTGGTCACGTAACCCTTCTCCAGGAGCGGGTTTTCGCCTTCCGGCCGCAGGATGTCGTCCACCCGCCCTTCCGGGATCGGGTTGTTCATCAGCCGGTCCAGCGTCTGGATCACTCCCATTCGAGCGCTCCCTTCTTCCACACGTAAACGAAGCCCAGGAACAGCATGCCGACGAACAGGGCCATGGTGACCAGCGCGCGCGGCCCCAGCTCCTGGAACACGAGGGTCCACGGCACGATGAAGATGATTTCCAGGTCGAAGACGATGAACTGGATGGCGATCAGGTAGTAGCGCACGTCGAACTTCATGCGCGCGTCCTCGAACGCCTCGAAGCCGCATTCGTACGGCGACAGCTTCTCCGCGTCCGGGCGCCGCGGGCCGAGCACGCGGCCGACGATGATCAGCGCGACGCCGATCCCGGTGGCCACGATCAGGAACAACAGGGTCGGCAGGTATTGGGCCAGCACGTGTGGTTCTCTCTTGCCTCTGCCCGGCGTGCCGGGCCTGGGTTCGCGTGCGCGGAGGACTTCCGCCCACGCCCTTTGTACTTCATGCCGCGGAGGGGCCGCGTGCATGCGCCGCGCCCGCATGAATACGGGCCTTGGCGCCGTATCCGCTGCGATTGTGCACAGCTGCGGAATTGTAGCCGTTCGCACGCACGCGAGTAAACGCTATCACGTCCCGCCGCGGCCGCCGGAAACCTTCAACACAACCATGAAAAAAGGCCCGCCGGAGCGGGCCTCGGGTCCGTTTGCGGCTTCCACCGGGCGGCGCCGGAACCCCTGCGCCACCCGCGCTGTGTTTGGTGCCCAAGAGGGGACTCGAACCCCTACGACTCTCGTCGCTACCACCTCAAGGTAGTGCGTCTACCAATTCCGCCACCTGGGCATGGAACCTGCCGGTTTCGGCCGGCGCCGTATTGTACCGCCTTACTGCGCCGGAGGAGGAGCCTCCCCCTCCTGCTGCGGGGCGGGAACCGCCGCCTCGCCCTGCGCCTGGGCCGGCTGCGCGGCCGGCACCTCGGACGGGGCGGCGACAGCCGGCGGCGGCACCGCCAGCTCGCCCGGCGCGGCGGCCGGCACCGCGGGGACCGCCGCCTCGCCCATCACGCCCAGGTCCGGGCCGGCGGCCGGGCGGGCATTGTGGGTGGCGTACCAGGCCATGAACATGCTGATGCCGAAGAACACCACGGCCAGCCACTTGGTGGTCTTGGACAGGAAGTTGGACGCGCCGCGCGCGCCGAACACCGTGCCCGAGGCACCGGCGCCGAAGCCCGAGCCGGCGGCCGCGCCGGCGCCGCGCTGCAGCAGGATCAGCGCGATCATGGCCACCGCCACCAGCACGTACACCACGTTGAGGATCACCATCAGCATCGTCTTGTCTCGACTTACCGGCCCGCCGCCACGCCGCGGGCAATGTCCAGGAAATCGGCAGCCACCAGCGAGGCACCGCCGATCAGCCCGCCGTCCACGTCCGGCTGCGCGCACAGGGCCGCGCAGTTGTCGGGCTTGACGCTGCCGCCGTACAGGATGGGCAGCGAATCGGCGATTGTAGCATCGTGCGCGGCGATCTGGCCACGGATGAAGGCATGGACCGCCTGGGCCTGCTCCGGGGTGGCGGTGCGGCCGGTGCCGATGGCCCAGACCGGCTCGTAGGCCACCACCGCGCCGGCGAAGCCGGCCACGCCCACCAGATCCAGCACCGGCTGCAGCTGGGCGGCGATCACCGCCTCGGTGCGACCGGCCTCGCGCTCCTCCAGACGCTCGCCCAGGCACAGCACCGGGGTGAGGCCGGCGGCCAGCGCCGCCTGGAACTTGCGGGCCACCAGCTCGCTGCCTTCGCCGTGGTAGGCGCGCCGCTCCGAATGGCCGACCAGGACGTAACGGGCGCCCACGTCCGCCAGCATGGCCGCGGCGACCTCGCCGGTGTAGGCGCCCTTGTCGTGGCAGCTCACGTCCTGCGCACCGAAGGCCACGGCACTGCCGGAGAACTCCCGGACCAGCCCCTCAATGTACGGGAACGGCGGCAGGACCACCAGCTCCACACCCTCCACCGGGGCGGCGGCGGCCACCTGGCCGACCAGCTGGCGGGCGAATTCGCGGGTGCCGTGCAGCTTCCAGTTGCCGGCGACGATCTTGCGGCGCATGCGTGTTCTTTCCCTGGGAAACGTGGCGCGGAAGGATACCCGCGGCGCGGCCGTCCTGCGCGCTGACAGCGCAGGACAGCCGCCCGGCGCCGCCTACTTCAGCTTGATCTCGCGCAGGCGCTGCTCGAGGAACTCCTGCGCGGTGATCGGCTCCGGATAGTGGTCCGGGTTGTCCGGGGTCACGCAGGACGGCAGCGTCTTGATCAGGAAATCCGGGTTCGGGTGCAGGAAGAACGGCACCGAGTAGCGCGGCTTGCGCGCCTCCTCCCCCGGCGGGTTGACCACGCGGTGGATGGTGGACGGGTACACGTGGTTGGTCAGGCGCTCGAGCATGTCGCCGATGTTGACCACGATGGTGTCGCCCTCGGAGGTGAAGGGTACCCACTCGCCCTTCTTCGACAGCACCTCCAGGCCGGCGGCGCTGGCGCCGACCAGCAGGGTGATGAAGTTGATGTCGCCGTGCGCGCCGGCGCGGACGTTGGGGATGTCCGGCTGGGTGATCGGCGGGTAGTGGATCGGGCGCAGGATCGAGTTGCCGAAGTTGGTCTTGTCGGCGAAGAAGTCCTCCGGCAGGCCGATGTGCAGCGCCAGCGCGGCCAGCACGCGCGAGCCCAGGTTGTCCAGGGCGTTGTACAGCGCCAGGCCGTACTCCTTGAACTCCGGCACTTCCTCCGGCCACACGTTCGGCGGCATCACCGGGCGGTACCTGGAGTCGTCCGGGATCTCGCGGCCGATGTGCCAGAACTCCTTCAGGTCGTAGTGCTGGCTGCCCTTGGCGGTCTCCACGCCGAAGGGGGTGTAGCCGCGCGCGCCGCCGCCGCCGGGGATGTGGTACTTCATCTTCACCTCCTCGGGGAGGGCGAAGAACTTCTGGAAGGCGGCGTAGGCGTTGTCGACCAGCTCCTGCGGGATGCCGTGGTTGCAGATGCCGGCGAAACCCCATTCGCGGTAGGCCGCGCCCAGCTCGGCGACGAAGGCGTCGCGGTCGCTGTCGTAGCGGGTGATGTCGAGGGTGGGAATGCGGGAACTCATGGGAATGCTCCAGTGGGGAACCGGCGCCGGCACCGCGGCGGCCGGGAGAAAACGCGCCGCCGCGGCACTCAGCCCGCGGCGGCCGAGCGCACGGCCTCGGCCAGGCGCTCCAGGGTGGCCTGCATCAGCGCCTGGTCGTCGGCCTCGACCGTGACCCGCACCACCGGCTCGGTGCCGGACGGGCGCAGGAAGGCGCGGCCCCTGCCCTGCACCGCGGCCTGGGCGGCCTGCAGGGCCCGGCGCACGCCATCCGACTCGACCACGGCCCTGGCCGGGACGCCGTCCAGGCGCACGTTGACGGTCTTCTGCGGCACCGTGGCCAGCCCGTCCAGGGCCTGGCGCAGGCTGCGCCCGGACCGGCGCAGCACATCCAGCACCTGCAGGGCGCTGATGATGCCGTCGCCGGTGGTGGCGCGGTCCAGGCACAGCAGGTGGCCGGAGGCCTCGCCGCCAAGCACGCCGCCGCCCTCGACCAGGGCCTGGTGGACGTGGCGGTCACCGACCTTGGCCCGCTGGAAGGCGATGCCGGCCTCGGCCAGGGCGCGCTCCAGCCCGTAGTTGGTCATCAGCGTGCCGACCACCGGGCCGTGCAGGCGGCCGCTGGCCTGCCAGTCGCGGGCCAGCACGTACAGCAGGCCATCGCCGTCCACCACCTGGCCGCGGTCGTCGGCCATCAGTACGCGGTCGCCGTCGCCGTCGAAGGCGATGCCCAGGTCCGCGCCGGCCTGGCGCACGTGCGCGGCCAGGTTCTCCACGTGCATGGAGCCGACGCCGTCGTTGATGTTCAGCCCGTCGGGGGCGTTGCCGATGGCCACCACGTGCGCGCCCAGCTCGCGGAACAGCAGCGGAGCGATGTGGTAGGTGGCGCCGTGCGCGCAGTCCACCACCAGCTTCATCCCGCGCAGGTCGAAGCCGCGCGGCACCGAGGCCTTGCAGAACTCGATGTAGCGGCCGACCGCGTCGCGCGCGCGGGTGGCCTTGCCCAGGTTCTCGGACTCGACGGTGGCGAACGGCTCGTCCAGCGCGGCCTCGATCGCCAGCTCGGTGGCGTCGTCCAGCTTCTCGCCCTCGGCCGAGAAGAACTTGATGCCGTTGTCGTGGTGCGGGTTGTGCGAGGCGCTGATGACGATGCCGGCGTCCGCGCCCAGGGTGCGGGTCAGGAACGCCACCGCCGGGGTCGGCATCGGCCCCAGCAGCTGCACGTCCACGCCGGCGGCCACCAGGCCCGCCTCCAGCGCGGCCTCGAACATGTAGCCGGAGATGCGGGTGTCCTTGCCGATCACCACCGAGCGGCGGCCACTGCGGCCGCGTGCCAGGACCCGGCCCAGGGCGTTGCCCAGGCGCAGCACGAAGTCGGCCGAGACCGGCCCCTGCCCGACCCGGCCGCGGATGCCGTCGGTGCCGAAGTAGCGCCGTGTCCCGCTCATGCGGCTTCCTGCGGACGCGGCTGGCGGGTCAGCAGGGCCAACAGCGTGGCCAGGCGGTCGCGCAGCTCGCGGCGGTCGCAGATCTGGTCGATGGCCCCGTGCTCGAGCAGGAACTCCGAGCGCTGGAAGCCCTCGGGCAGCTTCTCGCGCACGGTCTGCTCGATCACGCGGGGGCCGGCGAAGCCGATCTGCGCCCCCGGCTCGGCGATGTTGATGTCGCCGAGCATGGCCAGGCTGGCCGAGACGCCGCCGGTGGTCGGGTGGGTCAGCACCGAGATGTAGGGGATGCCGGCCGCGCGCAGGCGGCCCAGTGCCGCCGAGGTCTTGGCCATCTGCATCAGCGAGAACAGGCTCTCCTGCATGCGCGCGCCGCCGCTGGCCGAGAAGTTGACGAACGGGGCGCGCAGCTCCAGCGCCCGCTCCGCGGCCAGGGCGAACTTCTCGCCCACCACCGAGCCCATCGAGCCGCCCATGTAGGCGAAGTCGAAGGCGCTGGCCACCAGCGGCCGGCCCTTGAGCTGCCCCTCCATCGCCACCAGGGCATCGAACTCGCCGGTGGCCTTCTGGGTGGCCTTGATGCGGTCCGCGTAGCGCTTCTGGTCGCGGAACTTCAGCACGTCGGTCGGCGCCAGGTTCGGCGCGATCTCCCGGGTCGAGCCGGGGTCGAACAGGGCGGCCAGCCGCGCGCGGGCGCGGATCGGCCGGTGGAAGGCGCACTTCGGGCAGACTTCCAGGTTCTCCTCCAGCTCCGGGCGGTACAGCACCGCGCCGCAGCGGTCGCACTTCTCCCACAGGCCCTCGGGGATGCTGCGCTTGCGCCCACCGGCGGCCTCGGTGCGGATGCCGGAGGGCATCAGTTTGCTGAGCCAGCTCATTGGCGGATGTCGTTTTCCGTATGGCGGCCGTCACCGGCCGGTAAAGGGTGACAGTCTAGCCCAGCGGACCCCGGCCCGGCCTGGCCGGAAGCAGCCGTACCAGTGCGTATGGTAACCTGACTGGTCCCCCGCCCCACCCCGCACCATCCCGATGAAGCCGTCCACCCTGCGCCTTGGCATGAACCTGTGGCCGCCGTTCCTGTTCTCCGGCGTGCACGTGGCGGAGATCGCCCCGGATTGGCGCTACGCGCGCGTCGAGCTGCGCCTGCGCCCGTGGAACCGCAACTACGTGGGCACCCACTTCGGCGGCAACCTGTTCGCCATGACCGACCCGTTCTGGATGCTGCTGCTCATGCACTGCCTGGGCCGGGATTACTACGTCTGGGACCGGGAGGGGCGGATCGAGTTCCTGCGCCCGGGCCGCAGCCACGTGTCTACCGAGTTCCGCATCGGCGACGCGGTGCTGGCGCAGATCCGCCAGGCCACCGCCGGCGGCGACAAGTACCTGCACTGGTTCGAGAACGACGTGGTGGACGCCGAAGGCCAGGTGGTGGCCCGGGTGCACAAGCAGGTCTACGGGCGGCGCAAGCCCGACCGCCGCCCTCGGGGCGCGGCCGGCTGAAGCCGGCTGGCCGGCAGCGGCACCGTCCAGCTGTCGGCCGCCTCCGGGCGCCGCTGCCAGTAGCGGGCGGTGCCGAGTGTGCCGGCCCGTGGATCCAGGCGCAGCGGGCGCGCCGGGCTGCGCATGGCTGCCGGCAGGCGCTCGAGGAGGACCGGTTCCACCGTCCCCTGCCCCCGCAACCAGAGCAGCGCGGCCACGGCGCGCAGCTGGGCGGCGGCGTCCTGCAGGCGCCGGGCGTATCCGGCATGGGCCGGCACGGCCACGTCCGCCGCCCGGCAGCCGACCAGGTTGGCCAGGCAGCGCAGCGGTCGGCGCGGCGGCGGCGGCGGGCCGTCCAGCGGCAGGTCCCGGGCCAGCCTGGCGCGCGCCTGCGCGCCGCAGTACCAGGCAAAGCGCGGGGCGATCCGGGCGGCGGTCAGCCCGGGGTCGAACAGCAGGCGCCCGGCCCATCCCGCCGGCCCGCTCCCCACCCCGCCGTGCTCGGCCGTGGCCGCGCGCAGGGTGCCGAGCACCATCCGTCCCTCGGCCAGCATCGCCCGGCACACGCCCTCCTCCAGCGCCAGCGGCAGGGCCACGGCGCGCGCGCAGGCCGCCGGCAGCGGATGGTCGGCCGGCAGTTCGGCCAGCATCTGCGCCAGCAGGGTGGCGTTGCTCTCCACCAGCGTGCCGCCCATGACACTGCCGGCCAGGGAGTCGCCCCCCTCAAGCAGCCGCCGCCCCAGTGCCAGGTCGGCGCAGGCGTCGGCCAGGGCCAGGTCCACCTGGCCGGCGGCGAAGCGCCATGCGGTGCGGGTGGCCAGCCGGGCCAGGCCCTGGAAGCCGGGCAACGGCAGGTCCAGGCGCGGCGGGAACGGGTTGCGGAAGTGGTCGTAGCCGCGCAGGGCCTCTGCCCGCCGGAGCAGGCCGGGGTTGCGTTCCAGCAGGTCCGCGTAGGCGGCGGGGCGGGCGCGCCCCCGCTCCAGGCAGTCCGCCGCCTGCGGCGCGCACCAGGGCGGATCGCCCTCGCGCGCGTCCTCCAGCAGCGGCCACTCGTCAAGGGCGCTGCGCCAGCGCGGCATCCCGGAGGCATCCGCACCGGCCGCGGCGTAGCGGCGCAGGTCCTCGGCCAGCAGCGGCACCTGGCGCGATTCGGGCACGTCGTGGCGGCCGGTGTAGAGGGCGGCGAAACCGTCGCGTCCCTGCGGCGGCGGCACGGGGGCCTCCAGCAGGGCCAGCGCCCGGCGCTCCTCCGGCGCCGGCCCCAGCGCCCGCGCCAGTGCGTACAGCCCGGCGGCGGCCAGCACCAGCAGCGCCAGCCCGCCGGCCAGCCGCTCGAGGCGACGCCCCATTCCGACCTCCCTTGGCCTTCCCGCGGGCCGGCAAGCTAGCAAGGCGGAAGGCTACAATCCAGCCCATGTCGCCCGCCCCCGCCGCGCCGCAGCGCGCCTCGCTGCAACGCCTGTTCCTCACCGGACTGCTGACCCTGTTGCCGCTGTGGCTGACCTGGGTGGTGATCAAGTTCGTGTTCGTGCTGCTGTCCGGGATCAGCAGCCCGTGGGTGGTGCCGGTGTCGCAGCGCATCGCCGGTTCGTTCCCGGACGCGCTGGGCTGGATCAACGCCCTGTGGGTGCAGAACACCATCGCCATGCTCGCCACCCTGCTGGTGATCCTGGGCGTGGGCGTGCTGGCGCGCCGGGTGATCGGCCAGCGCCTGCTGCACTGGCTGGAGGCGCTGATCGCGCGGGTGCCGCTGGCCAACGTGATCTACACCAGCGCGCGCAAGCTGCTGGACATCCTGCAGACCAAGCCCGGCAGCACCCAGCGCGTGGTCCTGATCGACTTCCCGCACCGGGACATGAAGTCCATCGGCCTGGTCACCCGGGTGCTGCGCGAGGAAGGCACCGGCCGCGAGCTGGCGGCGGTGTACGTGCCCACCACGCCCAACCCGACCTCGGGCTACCTGGAGGTGGTGCCGGTGGAGCAGCTCACGCCCACCGACTGGACCGTGGACCAGGCCATGGCCTTCATCATCTCCGGCGGCGCGGTGGCGCCGGACAGCATGCCCTTCACCCGGGCGGGTGAGCGCCGGTAAGCGCGCCGGCCCCGCGCACGCTGGACGACCGCGCGGTCAGGCTGTTCATCGCCCTGGCCGCGTTCTTCTGCGTCAACGCGGCGCTGGCCGAGTTCATCGGGGTCAAGATCTTCGCCCTGGAGGACACCCTCGGCTTGGCACCGCTGGAGTGGAACCTGTTCGGCCAGAGCGGCTCGCTGAGCTTCACCGCCGGCACCCTGCTGTGGCCGATCGTGTTCGTCATGACCGACACGATCAACGAGTTCTTCGGCCGCCGCGGCGTGCGCTTCATCTCCTGGCTGGCCGCCGGCCTGATCGGCTACGGCTTCCTGTTCGCCTTCGCCGCCATCGAGCTGGCGCCGGCCGGCTGGTGGCGCGAGGCCGCGCAGGCGCAGGGTGTGCCCGACTACCAGGCCGCGTTCGCCGCGGTGTTCGGCCAGGGCCTGTGGACCATCGCCGGCTCGCTGACCGCGTTCCTGGTCGGGCAGCTGATCGACGTGTCGGTGTTCCACCGCATCCGCCGCGCCACCGGCGAGCGCCACGTATGGCTGCGCGCCACCGGCTCGACCGCGGTCTCACAGCTGGTGGACAGCTTCGTGGTGATCTGGATCGCCTTCGTGCTCGGCCCGCAGAAGTGGCCCACCTCGCTGTTCCTGGCGGTGAGCACGCTCAACTACGCGTACAAGATGGCCTGCGCGGTCGCGCTGATCCCGCTGCTGTACCTGATGCGGCGCGGCATCCAGGCCTACCTCGGCCCGGAGCGGGCGCGCCAGCTGCGCGAGCAGGCCGCCGCGGCCTGACCCCATCTTCCGGCACATCGCCGCGGCCGCCGCGCCGGGCTAAGTTGCCGGCAACGACGGCCCGGAGGCTACCGATGCTGCGACTGCTGCCCCTGCTGATGCTCGCCGGCGCGCCCGCGCCGGACACCGCCATGGAACGGCTGGAAGCGCTCATGCGCGATTACCGGGGCCAGGTGCCTGGCGCCTCGGTGCTGGTGCTGCGCGACGGCCAGCCGCTGGTGCGGCGCGGCTGGGGCCTGGCCGACCTGGAGGCCGGCATCCCGGCCGGCCCGCACACCAACTACCGGCTGGCCTCGGTGACGAAGCAGTTCACCGCCGCCGCGGTGCTGCTGCTGGCCGAGGACGGCCGCCTGTCCCTGGACGATCCGGTCAGGCGCTGGCTGCCCTCGCTGCCGCCGGCCGCCGACGCGGTGACCCTGCGCCACCTGCTCAGCCACACCTCCGGCCTGGTGGACTACGAGGACGTGATGCCGGAGGGCCAGGACCGGCAGGTGCACGACGCCGACGTGCTGCGCCTGCTCGAAGGCCAGGACCGCACCTGCTTCCCGCCCGGCTCCGCCTACCGCTACAGCAACAGCGGCTACGCCCTGCTGGCGCTGGTGGTCGAACGCGCCTCCGGGCTGGACTTCGCCACCTTCCTGCGCCGGCGCATCTTCCGGCCGCTGGGCATGGCCGGCACCGTCGCCCACCGCGAGGGCGTGGACGTGGTCGCGCACCGCGCCTGGGGCTACAGCCTGGTGGACGGGGTCTGGGTGCGCACCGACCAGAGCCCGACCAGCGCGGTGCTGGGCGACGGCGGCATCTACTCCAACCTCGACGACCTGGCGCGCTGGGACGCGGCGCTGTACGACGACCGCCTGCTGCGCCCGGAGTCGCTGGCGCTGATGTTCTCCCCGGCCACCGCCACGGACGAGCCGGACGTGCCGCACTACGGCTTCGGCTGGCGCCTGAACGGCGACAGCGTCTGGCACAGCGGCGAGACCATCGGCTTCCGCAACGTGATCGTGCGCTGGCCGCGGCAGCGGCTGACCGTGGTCGTGCTGACCAACCGCAACGACCCGGAGCCCTACCCGCTGGCGCTGGCCATCGGCCGCCTGTTCGGCGCGCCCTGACCCTGGGAATTTCCGGACCATCGGCCGCGCCTTCCGCCGATGGTGCCGCCGACACGTACGCCCCACCCTTTCCCGGCTTCCAAGGAGGATGACGGATACTCCAGATCCGTTCGCTGTCCAAGACCTACGCCAACGGCGTGCAGGCGCTCAAGGACGTTTCGCTCGACATCCCGCGCGGCATGTTCGGCCTGCTCGGCCCCAACGGCGCCGGCAAGTCCACGCTGATGCGGACCATCGCCACGCTGCAGGATCCCGATTCCGGCAGCATCACCCTCGACGGCCTGGACGTGCTGGCCCACAAGGAGCAGGCGCGCAAGCGCCTGGGCTACCTGCCGCAGGACTTCGGTGTCTACCCGAAGGTCTCGGCCGAGGCCATGCTCGACCACCTGGCGGTGCTCAAGGGCATCACCGCCCGCGGCGAGCGCCGCGAGCTGGTGCAGGCGCTGCTGCAGCAGGTCAACCTGTGGAACGTGCGCAAGCGCAAGCTCGGCACCTTCTCCGGCGGCATGCGCCAGCGCTTCGGCATCGCCCAGGCGCTGATCGGCCAGCCCTCGCTGATCATCGTGGACGAGCCCACCGCCGGCCTCGACCCTGAGGAGCGCAACCGCTTCCTCAACCTGCTGGCCGAAATCGGCGAGAACACCGTGGTGATCCTGTCCACCCACATCGTCGAGGACGTGACCGACCTGTGTCCGCGGATGGCCATCATCGCCGCCGGCCAGGTGCGCCTGGCCGGCGAGCCGCGCGAGGCGATCCGCTCGCTCGAGGGCCGCGTCTGGCGCAAGCGCGTGGAGAAGGAGGAGCTGGACCGGCTGGTCCACGAGCACGCCGTGCTGTCCACCCGCCTGGTCGCCGGCAAGCCGGTGGTCCACGTCCTGGCCGACGCCAACCCGGGCGAGGGCTTCGACGCGGTGCCGGCCAGCCTGGAGGACGTGTACTTCGGCGAGCTGCGCAGGGCGGCCCTGGCTTCCACCCCTGCGAAGGCGGCCTGAGCCATGCTGCGCCACATCCTTGCCTTCGAGGGCCGGCTGCTGCTGCGCAACGGCGTGTTCTGGATCGTGCTGGCGGTGTTCGGGCTGATCGGCTTCACCGCGATGGCCTCGGAGAACGTCAGCTTCGGCGGCGGCGTCGGCAACATCCTGCGCAACGCGCCCGCGGTGGTGATCGCGCTGCTGGGCGGCTTCAGCGTGCTGAGCGTGCTGCTGTCCACCATCTTCGTGGCGGGCATCGCCCTGCGTGACTTCGAGCAGCGCACCGGCGAGCTGTTCTTCTCCACGCCACTGCGCAGGCGCGACTACCTGCTGGGCCGCTTCGGCGGCGGCTTCCTGGCCAGCCTGGCCATCATGCTGGCCGCCGCCGGCCTGTGGCTGGGCAGCCTGATGCCGTGGCTGGACCAGGAGCGGCTTGGACCGACGCCCTGGGCGGCCTTCGCCTGGTCGTTCGCGGTGCTTGTGGTCCCCAACTTGCTGTTCCTGTCGGCGCTGCAGTTCCTGCTGGCGGTGGCCACGCGCTCGATGCTGCACACCTACATCGGCGCGATCGCCTTCCTCGTGCTGTGGACGGCGTCCGACTCGCTGGTATCCGACCTGGACAGCCGCTGGATCGGCGCCCTGGTCGACCCGTCCGGCGGCAACGCCTTCTCCGAGCACATCCGTTACTGGTCCGCCGCCCAGTACAACAGCCAGCTGCCGGAGCTGGGCGGCCTGCTGCTGGGCAACCGCCTGCTCTGGCTGGGCATGGCGGTGCTGCTGCTGGTGCTGGCCTTCCGCCTGTTCCGCACCGACCGCGAGGGTCTGGTGCTGCGCCGGCGCAAGGCCGACGCCGGAGCGGCCGCCCCCGCCGCCGCCCCGGCGGCCGCCGCCACGCTGCGCCTGCCCANCGTACAGGTGCGCGAGGGCCCCGCCGCGCGCTGGACCCAGTACCTGCGCCTGGCCCTGTTCGACCTGCGCGCCGCGCTGCTGGGCGCACCGTTCCTGGTGATGCTGGTCCTGGGCCTGCTGGTGATCTTCACCGCGCTGCAGTTCGGCTCCAGCCTGTTCGGCACCGACGTCTATCCGGTGACCCGGCAGATGCTGCAGACCATCAACAACGCCATGGGCGTGTTCCTGGTGGTCGTGGTGACCTTCTACGCCGGCGAGCTGGTCTGGCGCGAGCGCGCCGGCCGCGTGGCCGAGGCCACCGACGCCATCGCCCTGCCCGACTGGGTGCCGCTGGCCTCGAAGATGACCGCACTGGTGGGCCTGGTGCTGGCCATGTTCGTGGCCGGCGCCCTGTTCACCGTGCTCTGGCAGCTGGGCCATGGCTTCACCGCCATCGAACCGGGCCTGTACCTGAAGGGCATCGCCCTGGCGGCGATCCCGTTCGTGCTGCTGGCGGCGCTGGCCCTGTTCCTGCAGGTCGTGACCGGCAACAAGTTCGTCGGCTACCTGCTGATGATCGTGTACCTGGTCGCGGACGCGGCCCAGTCCATGCTGCACTTCGACCACGTCCTGTATGCCTACGCCTCGGCGACGCCGCTGCCGTACTCGGACATGAACGGCTACGGCCACTTCCTGGCGCCGTACCTGACCGTGAACGCTTACTGGGCGGCGCTGGCACTGGCCCTGCTGGTGGTGGCGGCGCTGTTCTGGCCGCGTGGCACCTCGCTGGCCTGGCGCGACCGCCTGCGCCAGGCCCGGGCCCGCCTGCGTGCGCCGGCGGCGGCCACGCTGGCCGTCTCCCTGCTGGCCTTCGCCGGCCTGGGCGGCTGGATCTTCTACAACACCAACGTGCTCAACGAGTACGTGCCGGGCGACCTGGCCGAGGAACGCGCGGCCGACTACGAGAAGAAGTACCGCCGCTACAAGGACCTGGCGCAGCCGCGCATCGCCTCGATCCGCGCGGACGTGGACATCTTCCCGGAGGAGCGCCGGCTGGAAATCCGCGGCCGCTACCGCCTGGAGAACCGCACCGGCGCGCCGGTGGACGAGCTGCACGTGCGGGTGGATCCGCGCCACCAGGTACGCCGGCTGGAGTTCGGCCCGCACACCGTGGCCAGCGCCGACGAGGTGCACGGCTATACCATCTACCGCCTGGCCGAGCCGCTGACCCCCGGCGCGTCCATGGACTTCGCCTTCGAGCTGTCCGTGCGCCCGGAGGGATTCCCGGTGGACGGCGGCGGCACCCGGGTGGTGTACAACGGCTCGTTCTTCAACAACCACGCCGTGCTGCCGCAGTTCGGCTACGACGAAGGCCGGCAGCTACAGGACCGCAACAAGCGCCGCAAGCACGGCCTGCCGGAACTGCCGCGGATGAACCCGATCGACGACCCGGCCGGCCGCAACGCGAACGTCCTGGATGCCGCCGCCGACTGGGTGGAGTTCGAGACCGTGGTCTCGACCTCGTCGGGGCAGATCGCGCTGGCGCCGGGCTACCTGCAGCGCACCTGGGAGGAGAACGGCCGCCGCTGCTACCACTACAGGTCCGAGGCGCGCGTGCTGCCGTTCTTCTCGTGGCTGTCGGCCGACTGGAAGGTGGTGCGCGACCGCTGGAACGACGTGGCCATCGAGGTCTACCACCACCCCGCCCACGCCTGGAACGTGCCGCGGATGGTCGAGGCGACGAAGAAGTCGCTGGACTACTTCACCCGCAACTTCTCGCCGTACCAGTTCCGCCAGTTCCGCATCCTGGAGTTCCCGGGCTACCAGTCGTTCGCCCAGGCCTTCGCCGGCACCATCCCGTACTCGGAGTCGATCGGCTTCATCGCCGACCTCCGCGACGAGGACGACATCGACTACGTGTTCTACGTCACCGCGCACGAGGCCGCGCACCAGTGGTGGGCGCACCAGGTACTCCCGGCCAACGTGCAGGGTGCAACCATGCTGGCCGAGTCGCTGGCGCAGTACTCGGCGCTGATGGTGATGGAGCGGGAGTACGGCCCGCGGCAGATGCGCCGCTTCCTCAAGTACGAGCTGGACCAGTACCTGACCAACCGCGCCACCGAGCGGGTGCAGGAGCTGCCGCTGGCCCTGAACGAGAACCAGCAGTACATCCATTACCGCAAGGGTTCGGTGGTGTTCTACGCGCTGCGCGACGCCATCGGCGAGGAGCGTCTGAACGCCATCCTGGCCGAGTTCCTGCAGCAGTGGGCGTTCAAGGGCCCGCCCTACCCGACCACACGCGACTTCCTCGACCTGCTGTACGCACGCACCGAGCCCCGGCACCATCCGTTCATCCGCGACCTGTTCGAGCGGATCGTGTTCTGGAACCACCGCACCACGCGGGCCGAAGCGCGCAAGCGCGAGGACGGCAAGTACGTGGTGACGCTCCAGGTGCACGCGGAGAAGGTCTCCACCGACGGCAAGGGCAAGGAGACCCAGGAGCCAGTGGACGTGCTGGTGGACATCGGCGTGTTCGCCCGCCCGCCGGGCGGCGGCGAGGCCGACGAGAAGGTCCTGTACCTGGCCAAGCACCGCATCACCCAGGCGGAGACCACGCTGGAGCTGGTGGTGGACGAGCTGCCGTACGAGGCCGGCATCGACCCGTACAACAAGCTCATCGACCGCTCCTCCGGCGACAACCGCCGAAGGGTCACCCTGGTGCAATGACCCCGGACCGGCCCCGCCACGCACGGGGCCGGTTCTTTCGCCTCCGCCTCACGCGGGCGTGCGGGCGCCGCGGCGGCCCCGACGCAGGTCGGCGGTCACCACCCGCGCGGCGTTGTGTCCCGGCGCGCCGGTGACGCCGCCGCCGGGATGGGTGCCGGAACCGCACAGGTACAGCCCCGGAATGGCGCCGCGGTAGCCGGCCTGACCCAGCATGGGCCGCGCCGAGAACAGCTGGTTCAGGCTCAGCGCGCCGTGGAAGATGTCGCCACCGACCAGGCCGAACTCGCGCTCCAGGTCCAGCGGCGAGAGCACCTGCCGGCCCAGCACCGAGGCCGCGAAGCCCGGCGCGTAGCGGTCCACCGTGGCGATCATCAGGTCGGCCACCTCCTCGCGGTGGTCGTCCCAGCTGCGCCCATCGGGCAGCTGCGGGGCCACGTGCTGGCAGAACAGGCTGGCCACGTGCCGGCCCGGTGGCGCCAGCGAGTCGTCCAGGGTCGAGGGGATCAGCATCTCCACGATCGGCTCGCGCGACCAGCCGTGCTCCCGCGCGTCCCGCCAGGCCCGGTCCATGTAGTCCAGGCTGGGGGCCAGGATGATGCCGGCGGCGAGGTGCTCGCCCGCGCCCGGCAGCGCGGTGAAATCCGGCAGCCGCGACAGCGCCACGTTCATGCGGAAGGTGCCGGAGCCGCAGCGCCAGTGGCGCATGCGCTCGCGCACCGGCTCGGGCACCGCCCCGGCCGGCAGCAGCTGCTCGTACAGCAGCTTGGGATTGACGTTGGCCACCACCGCGCGGGCACGCAGCGTACGGCCGTCCTCGGTGGCCACGCCCACCACGCGACCGCCCTCCACCAGCACCTCGCGCACACCGGCCCCGATGAGCACGGTGACGCCGGCGGCCTGCGCCGCGCGCGCCATGGCCCGGGTGATCGCGCCCATGCCGCCGATGGCGTGGCCCCAGGCGCCCTTGACCCCGTTGGCCTCGCCGAACACGTGGTGCAACAGCACGTAGCCGGTGCCGGGGTGGTACGGGCTGGCGTAGTTGCCCACTACGCCGTCGAAGCCGAACAGGGCCTTGATCGGGGCGCTCTCGAACCACCGGTCCAGGTATTCGGCCGCCGACACGGTGAACAGGTCCAGCAGGTCCTGGCGCAGCGCCGGCTCCAGCGCGTGCAGACCGCGCCCCAGCCGGGCGGCGCGCAGCAGCTCCGGCAGGGCCTGCCACCAGCCGCCGTCGGTGACGTTGGGTGGCGGCTGCAGGGCCAGGGCGCGCAGCACGTCGGCGATCGCCTCCAGCCGCGCCGAGTACAGCGGCAGCGCCGCGGCGTCGCGCCGCGAGAACTTCGCCACCTCCGCCCGGGTCCTGCCCGCGCCGGTGAGCAGGTAGCCACCGTCCGGCAGCGGCAGGAAGTTGTCGCGCGGGCGCCGCACGATGCGCAGGCCGTGGCCGTGCAGGTCCAGGTCCTCGATCACCTTCCGCTGCAGCAGGGAGACGGTGTAGGAGGCCACCGAGTTGCGGAAGCCCGGGAAGAACTCCTCGGTCACCGCCGCGCCGCCGACCATCTGACGGCGCTCGAGCACGGTCACCTCCAGCCCGGCGCGCGCCAGGTAGAAGGCGCACACCAGGCCGTTGTGGCCACCGCCGACCAGCACCACGTCCTGCGTTCGTGAACCGGACCGTGCCATCCGTCCTCCGCCGTGGGTACCACGCCGGCACGTTACCGCAAGCGCCGGCCGCGGGCAGCGGGCTATACCGCCAAGCGCATCCCCGGCCGCGCCAGCGTGGCCTGGACGCCGTGCCGGCGGCGGAGCTCGGCGGCCAGCGCCTCGCGGGCCGGATCCTCGCCGTGGACCAGGGCCAGCGGCGGCGTGCCGCGGAACTGCCCGTACCACTCCAGCAGGCCCGCCTGGTCGGTGTGCGCGGACAGCCCGCCGATGGTGTGCACCTGCGCCCGCACCCGGTACTCCTGGCCGTGGATGCGCACCCACGGCACCCGTTCCACCAGCTTGCGCCCCAGTGTGCCTTCGGCCTGGTAGCCGACGATCACCACGTGGGTGTCGTCGCGCTCGATGCGGTGGCGGAGGTGGTGCAGGATGCGGCCGCCGTTGGCCATGCCCGAACCGGCGATCACGATCACGCCGTTGTGCAGCACGTTGATCGCGCGCGACTCGTCACTGCTGTCGGTCAGGCGCAGGTTGGGCAGGCGGAACGGCGAGGGCCGGCGCCGCCACACCGCCCGCGCCTGCTCGTCGAACAGTTCCTGGTGGCGCTCGTACACCTCCACCACCCTTCCGGCCATCGGGCTGTCCAGGAAGATGCGCCAGCGCGCCAGCCCCCACTCGTCCCAGTAGCGCGCGAACCAGTACAGCAGCTCCTGGCTGCGGCCCACGGCGAAGGCCGGGATCAGCACGCTGCCGCCCTCCGCCCAGGCCTGGGCGAACACCGCGCCGAGCTCGCGCACGGTGGCGGCGCGGTCGCGGTGGCGGCGGTCGCCGTAGGTGGACTCCATCAGCACCAGATCGGCCTCGGCGACGGCTTCCGGATCGCGCAGGATCGGCGTGCCCTTCGGCCCCAGGTCGCCGGAGAACACCAGCTTGCGGCCGTCGGCCCACAGCTCGACGATGGACGAGCCGAGGATGTGCCCGGCGTCGCGCAGGGCCAGCTCCACCCCAGGCAGGATCGGCGTGCGTGCGCCGTAGTCCAGCGGCCGCAGCAGCGGCAACACCCGGGCCACGTCCTCGCGGGTGAACAGCGGCGCCTGCGGCGGCTCGTCGTCCTCGCGCCGGCGGTTGGCGCGCTCGGCATCGGCCTCGGCCAGCGAGGCCGCGTCCAGCAGCATCACCGGCAGCAGGTCGGCCGTGGCCCGCTGCAGCCAGATGGGGCCGCGGAAGCCGCGCTTGACCAGCAGCGGCACCCGCCCCACGTGGTCGATGTGGGCGTGGCTGAGGACCAGCCCGTCCACGCCGGCCGGGTCGAACGGGAAGGCCCCTGCGTTGCGCGCCTCCAGCTCGCGCCGGCCCTGCAGCAGCCCGCAGTCCAGCAGCAGGCGCCGGCCGGCCGCCTCGACCAGGTGCATGGAACCGGTGACCTCGCCCGCCGCGCCGTGGAATTCGACCAGCATCGCGCTCCCTCCCCAGGACCTGCCGCCCATTGTGCATGCATGACCTCCGGCAGTGCCGGCCTGCCCGGACGCGGGCGTACAGTCGCCCGATGCGCCCCGACCGGGGTGCCTGACCATGCCCGCACCCCGGGCCGGAGGACCCGCAAGTGAACATCCGCAAACCCCAGATCCTGCTGATGCCGCTGGCCATCGCCGCGGCCCTGGCCGCCTGCTCCAAGCAGGACGCGGCCACCACCGCCGCCGAGCCGGCGGCCCTGACCCTGGACGAGAGCAAGCTCCCGCCGGTCAACCGCTTCAGCATCGACGACCTGGACCCGGGCATCGACGCCTGCACCGACTTCGGCGCCTACGCCAACGGCAAGTGGCTGGCCGCCAACCCGATCCCCGGCGACCGCACCAGCTGGGGCGCGTTCGAGATGCTGGACGAGCGCTCCACCGCCGTGCAGCACCAGCTGGCCGAGCAGGCTGCCGCCGACACCGCCGCCACCGGCGTGAAGAAGATCGTCGGCGACATCTGGGCCACCGGCATGGACGAGGCCAGGATCAATGCCCAGGGCATCGAGCCGCTGGCCGCCGAGCTGGCCGCGATCGACGCGCTGGCCGACGGTGCCGCCATCGCCGAGTACCTGCGCACCACCGCGGCCAAGGGCGGCGGCTTCCTGATCGACTTCGCCGCCGAGCCGGACTTCCAGAATCCGGAGATCAACATCGCCTACGCCTCCCAGGGCGGCCTGGGCCTGCCGGACAGCAAGTACTACTTCGACGCCGACAAGCAGGCCATCCGCGAGGCCTACGTGGCCCACATCGCCAAGGTGCTGGAGCTGTCGGGCGTGCCGGCCGACGAGGCGGCCAGGCAGGCGGCCGACGTGATGGCCTTCGAGACGCGCCTGGCCAAGGTCTCCAAGTCCCGCGAGGAGCTCTCGCGCGACGTGTCGCTGTTCTACAACCTCGTCGAGGTGGCCGAGGCCGACAAGCTGACCCCGAACTTCCCGTGGTCGCGCTTCTTCGAGTCGCAGGGCGTGGCCGTGCCGGAGAAGTTCTCCCTGGCCATCCCCGACTTCCACCGCGAGGTGGACAAGGCGCTGGCCGACACCGACCCGGCCGTGTGGCGCGCCTACCTGCGCTTCCACACCGTGGACGGCGCCTCGCCGTTCCTGAGCGACGCCTTCGTCGAGGAGAACTTCAACTTCTACTCCAAGACCCTGCGTGGCCAGAAGGAGATGCGCCCGCGCTGGAAGCGCGTGCTGGGCACGATCAACATGCTGGCCGGCGAGGCGCTGGGCCAGCTGTACGTGCAGGTGGCCTTCCCGCCGGAGTCCAAGGCCAAGATGGAGGCCCTGGTCGCCAACCTGGGCGATGCGCTGAAGGCGCGCATCGAGAACCTGGAGTGGATGAGCGAGGAGACCAAGGCCAAGGCCCTGGCCAAGCAGGCCGGCTTCACCGCCAAGATCGGCTACCCGGACAAGTGGCGTGACTGGACCGGCCTGCAGACCGGCCGCGACAGCTACCTGGCCAACGTGCTGGCCGCGCGCGAGTTCAACTACCGCTGGAACATCGCCAAGATCGGCCAGCCGGTGGACCGCGACGAGTGGGGCATGTCGCCGCAGACGGTCAACGCCTACTACAGCCCGCTGCGCAACGAGATCGTGTTCCCGGCCGCCATCCTGCAGCCGCCGTTCTTCGATCCGGAGGCCACCGACGAGATGAACTACGGCGGCATCGGCGCGGTGATCGGCCACGAGATGACCCACGGCTACGACGACCAGGGCAGCCGCTTCGGGCCGACCGGCAAGTTCGAGAACTGGTGGACCGACGAGGACGCCGCCGGCTTCAAGGCCCGCACCGGCAAGCTGATCGCGCAGTTCGACGGCTACACCACCGCCGACGGCCTGAAGGTCAACGGCCGCCACACCCTGGGCGAGAACATCGCCGACCTGGGCGGCCTGGCCACGGCCTACGACGCGATGAAGAAGGCCACCGAGGGCACGCCGGACCCGATGACCGACGGCCTGACCCGCGACCAGCGCTTCTTCCTCAACTGGGCCACGGTGTGGCGCCGCAACTTCACTCCGGAGGAGCTGAAGAACCGCATCGCCACCGACGAGCACGCCCCGGCGCAGTTCCGCGCCATCGGCGCCCCGTCGAACCTGCCGGCCTTCGCCGCCGCCTTCCAGTGCAAGCCGGGCCAGCCCATGGTCCGCACCGGCGAGGACCAGGTGGTGATCTGGTAAGCGGCACCGCCGCCGCGACACCCGCGCGAGGCCCGGCTCCGTCCGGGCCTTGCTTTTTCCGGGCCGCGCCGGCGTGGACGGGGCCGTGCGGGGCGGTTGCTACACTCCGCCCACCTCCCGGGCACCGGTGCCGCCGATGACGACCAGGATCCGCCCGCTTGCCCTCGCCCTGGGCCTCGGCCTGGCCGTCGCCGCCGCCAGCCCCGATGCCGGAGCGCAGCGCAAGCGCGCCGGCCGCGCGCCCGCCGCGCCGGCACAGTGCACCGACTTCTACGCCCAGGCCAATGCCGACTGGCTGCAGGCCCACCCGGCGTCGGCGCCCGACGCGGCCGCCAGCGCCCTGGCCGGGCTGGCCGAGCGCGCCCTGCAGCAGCAGCGGGAGCTGCTGGAGGAGGCCATGCGCGCACCGCGCAACGAGGTGCAGAAGCTGCTGGGCGACTTCTGGGCCAGCGGCCTGGACGAGGCCGCTGTGGAGGCCGACGGTTCCCGTCCCATCGCGCCGCTGCTGTCGCGCATCGACGCCATCCGCCGCTCCAGGGACGTGCCGGCGGCCATCGCCGCCCTGCACCAGGTCGGCATCCCGGTGGCCTTCAACTTCGCCCCGGACGTGGACCTGCGGGCGCTGGACCGGCACATCGGCTACTTCCTGCAGGGCGGCACGGGGCTGCCCGACCCGGCCTTCTACACCCGCGACGACGCCGACACCCGCGCCCTGCGCGGGCGCTACCGCGGCTACGTCCGCCAGATCCTGGCCCTGACCGGCACCCCGCCGGCACGGCTGGACGCCGACGTGGACGCGGTCCTGGAGATCGAGACGGCCATCGCCCGCAAGGCGCAGCCGGCGGCCGACCTGACCGACCCGTTCCGCACCTACGCCCCGGTGCCGGTGGCCGAGCTGGCCCGGCGCTACCGCAACCTGCAGCTGGGCGCCTTCCTCGGGGCCCAGGGGGTGGAGAACGACCTGGTCTCGCTGCCGGACCCGGCCCTGTTCGCCGAGCTGGACGCCATGGTCCAGCGGGTCCGCCCCGAGCCATGGCAGGCCTACCTGCGCTGGCGCGTGGGCGATGCCATGGCCCCGTACCTGTCGCGCAGCTTCCGCGAAGCCAGCTTCGCCTTCCGCGGCCAGGTCCTGGCCGGGCAGCCGGAGCCGCCGCCGCGCTGGCTGCAGGTGCTGGAGGCGATCAACACCGCCGCCGGCCCGATGCTGGGCCGCGAGTACGCCGCCCGCCACATGTCCGCCGAGGCGCGGGCGCTGGCCCTGCGCACCGCCGCGCAGGTGCACCAGGCGCAGCTGGCCGCGCTGGAGCACGCCGCCTGGCTCGGCCCGGAGGCCCGGGCCGAGGCCCGCGCCAAGCTGCAGGCCCTGGAGATCGAGGTCGGCACCCCGCGCCGCGACCTGGACTACACGGTGCAGCCGATGGGCCGCGGCAGCTTCGGCGGCAACATGCTCATCGCCTCCACCTGGCGCCATCGCGAGGAGATGCGCCGGATCGGCAAGGGCAACGCCGAGCGCCGCTGGGACATGCTGCCGCAGCAGCCGGCCCTGGCCTACGACCTGGCCCAGAACCGCCTGATCGTCACCGCCGCGGTGTTGCAGCCGCCAGTGTTCGACCCCGCCGATCCGGCCACCGTGTACGGCGCCTTCGCCGCCCTGGTCGGCAACCAGCTGACCCGCGCGGTGGACGGGCGCGGCGCCCGGGTGGATGCCGGCGGCGCGCTGCGCGACTGGTGGACGCCGGCCGAACGCGCCGCCTGGGCGCGGCTGGGCGAGCGCCTGGCCGCGCAGCTGGCCGCCCAGGACTCCCCCGGCGTGCCGGGCGCCAAGGTCGACGGCGGGCGGGTCAAGGACGAGACCCTGGCCGACCTGGCGGGCCTGGAGCTGGCCTGGCAGGCCTGGTCGGCCGCGCATCCCCAGGCCGACCAAGCGGAGCACCAGGCCTTCTTCCGCGCCTGGGCGCGGCTGTGGGCGCAGCAGGCGGGCGGAAACGTGGCCGCCGGGCGCCTGGCCGCGGACATCCACGCCCCCGGCCCGCTGCGCAGCAACGTGCCGCTGGCCAACCTGCCGGCCTTCGCCACGGTCTGGGGCTGCCAGCCCGGCCAGCCGATGCGGATGCCGGAGGCCGGGCAGGTCCGGGTCTGGCGCTGAGCCGCCGGCCTGCCTACTTCACCCGGCGCAGGTAGGGCGGCCCGCCGCGCCGGCGGCCGCCGCCGAACGGCGGCTGCCCGCGCCAGTAGCGGATCACCAGCCAGCCGAACAGCATCCCGCCCAGGTGGGCGAAATGGGCCACGCCCGGCTGCAGGCCGGTGAAGCCCAGCAGCAGGGTGATCAGGCCGAACACGATGACGAAGGTCCGCGCCCGCATCGGGATCGGCGGGAACAGCAGCATGACCCGCTGGTTGGGGAACAGCATGCCGTAAGCCAGCAGCAGGCCGAACACGCCGCCGGAGGCGCCCAGGGTCGGATAGGCCGGGCCGCCCTGGCGGACCATCCACCAGCCCACCGCCAGCTGGCACAGGCCGGCGCCGGCCACGCAGATCAGGTAGTAGGCCAGGAAGCGGCGGCTGCCCCAGGTCAGCTCCAGCGGCGCGCCGAACATGTACAGGGCCAGCATGTTGAACAACAGGTGGCCGAAGCCGCCATGCAGGAAGCCGTAGGTCAGCAGCTGCCAGGGCTGGAAGTTCTGCGCCGGGGTGAACGGGTCGAAGCCCAGGGCGCTGGGCGGCCACAGCATGAAGGGGTCGAAGGTGGCCGGCCCCAGAAGCAGCTGCAGCAGGAACAGGGCCACGTTGGCCACCAGCAGCCCGCGGGTGGCGGAAGGCAGTCGCGAGAGCATCCGCGGCATCCGTGAATGTGGACGCCCATCATACCGGCCGCCGGTCGCCTACGGATCGGGGGGGGCCCACAGCACCGCGTCCAGGTCCCGCGGCGCGGCCGGACGCCGCACCCGGCCGCGCTCCACCACCAGGCCTTCGGCGCGCAGGCGGCGGCACTGCTCGTGCCAGCCCGGCGAGCCTTCCGGGAAGGCGATGCGCCCGTCCGCGCGCACCACCCGGTGCCAGGGCAGGTCCGGATCGGTGTTGCCGGCCAGCACCCGCGCCGCCAGACGTGCGCGCCCGGGCAGGCCGGCGCGGCGGGCGACCTCGCCATAGCCGGCCACCTGCCCGCGCGGGATGGCGCGGACCACGGCCAGCAGGCGTTCGGCGGCGTTGGCGGACCGGGCGGGCATCTGCCGCTAGCATAGCCCCGAGCCCCGTCCGAGGGGCCCCGCCATGCGCAGCTTCGAGCACGTCCGCGGCCACCTGGCCGCAGCCGGATTCCGGCTGACCCTGCAGGAGCCGTACGTGACCTGCGTGGAGCTGTCGCTGCAGGGCGGCACCCGCCACCAGTCCATCTTCGTCGGCGAGCTGGAGGGCGAGGACGGCCGCCCGCTGCTGCGGGTGAGCACCCCGGTGGGTCCGGCCGCGGGCGTGGACCCGCTGCGCGCCCTGGCCTTCAACTGGCACAGCCGCACCGGATACCTGGCGGTGGCCGACCTGGACGGGGAGCCCTACCTGCAGCTGTGCGAGAACCGCCCCTACGAGTGCCTCACCCCGGCCGAGCTGGAGCGGCTGGTGCTGGAGATCGGCGGCCTGGGCGACCGCATGGAGCGGGAACTGTCGGCCGACGGGGACATGCTCTAGGCAGGCGCCGCGCGGCTGGGCCCGCCCCGCACGGTCAGGCCCAGCCCAGCGCCTCCATCGCCCGCAGCGACAGGTAGGCCAGGCTGCCGGCGGCCGGGATGGTCAGGATCCAGGCCCAGACGATGCGCTCGACCACGCCGAACTTCAGCGTCCGCGGGTTCTTGGCGAAACCCACGCCCATGATCGCGGTTGAAATGCTGTGGGTGGTGGACACCGGCATGCCGAAGTGCGCGGCCAGGGTCAGGATGGTGGCCGAGCTGGTCTCGGCGGCGAAGCCGTTGATCGGGTGCAGCTTCACCATCTTGTGGCCCAGCGTCTTGATGATGCGCCAGCCGCCGGAGGCGGTGCCGGCGGCCATCACCAGTGCGCAGGTCAGCACGATCCAGGTGGCGATGTCCTCGCCGGCGTTGTTGTCCGGGTGCATGAACCACAGCCAGGACGGCAGCGCGTCCAGGGTGCCGGCCGACTCGGCCGCGAACAGGGTCAGGGCGATGATGCCCATGGTCTTCTGCGCGTCGTTGTGGCCATGGGCGAAGCCCATGAACGCCGCCGACAGGATCTGCGCCTTGCCGAAGAAGGCGTTGACCCAGCGCGGCCGCGCCAGCCGGCGCAGCAGCCCGCCGGCGCGGGCCATGCCGGAGATGATCGCCCACAGCAGCAGCATCGTCGCCACGCCCAGCACGAAGCCGGCCAGCGGCGAGGTGATCATCGGCAGGAACACCTTCCACAGCAGGCCCTGGTTCTTGGTCCAGTGCTCGCCGGCCTGCGACCAGATCAGCGCACTCCAGTCGTTGTGCGCGGCCGCCAGGGCCGCGCCGCACAGGCCGCCGATCAGAGCGTGCGAGGACGAGGACGGCAGGCCGAACCACCAGGTGATCAGGTTCCAGCAGATGCCGCCCAGCAGCGCGCACAGGATCACCTGCGAGGTCACCTCGACGACGTTGACGTCGATCAGGCCGGTGGCAATGGTCTTGGCCACCGCGGTGCCGGCCAGGGCGCCGATCAGGTTCATGCCCGCGGCCAGCATCACCGCGTGTCCCGGACTCAGCACCTTGGTCGCCACCACCGTGGCGATGGAATTGGCGGTGTCGTGGAAGCCGTTGATGAACTCGAAGACCAGCGCGGCCAGGATCACCACCAGCACGAGCGTCAGCATGACATCACTCCCTGCGTATCGGCGCCCGCCGTGGCGGCGACCGCGCGCGCGAAAAGCCCGGCGCCGGACATCACGAGTTCTTCAGCACGATCTGGTAGGCGACCACGCCGGCCTCGCGGCAGCGGTCGATGGCCTTCTCCAGGATCTCGAAGAACTCCTTGAGCAGGAACATCTGCAGGTGGTCCAGCCGGCCGGAGTAGATGTCGCGGTACAGCTCCAGCATCAGCCGGTCGGCCTCGTTCTCGATCACGCGCAGCTTCTCGTTGAGCGCGGTCATCTTGTCCAGGTTCATGTGGCGCAGCTGGCGGACCATCTCCACCACCACGCCGGCGGCCTGCTCCAGCATGGCCGCGCGCGGGGCGAAGTCGATGTGCGCCAAGTGCTGGGTGGCCAGCGAATAGCGGTCGGCGAACTTCTCGACCTGCTTGGGGATCTTGTACAGCGCCGAGCCGAGCGCTTCGATGTCCTCGCGCTCCAGCGGGGTGATGAAGCTCTCCACCAGGGCCTGGCTGATCTTCTCCGAGGCCACGCGCTCGCGCTGGCGGGCCAGCTTGAAGGCGTCCAGGGCCGGCTGCCGGTCGGCGGCCTTCATCATCTCGTGCAGGGCCCGGGCGCTGTCGTAGGCCGCCTCGGCCGCCTCGTCCAGCAGGACGAAGAACTGCTTGCCTGAACCGAAGATGGTCTGCAGTGAGAACATGTGCGGGGTCCTGCTGGTCAGGGCGGGGGAATCGGCAAATTATGACAGGCGTCCCCCTACCACGGGTACCGGGCCCGCCCCCGGGCCGCCCGGTGGTTCTGGTAAGATCGCCCTGCGCCCCCGGGGCGCACCCTATGGACGACGACCCCCATCCTCCCTCTCGGCGCCGCCCCTGCGGCCTCCCCCCTCCCCTCCCACGCCGCGGGGTGATCCGGCGTGGCTGAGGCGCTCATCGTCCTTGCGCTGATCCTGCTCAACGGCTTCTTCGCGATGTCGGAGATGTCGGTGATGACCTCGCGCAAGAGCCGGCTCAAGCAGATGGCCAGGGCCAGCAAGCGCGCCGGCCGCGCCCTGGCGCTGGCGCAGAAGCCGGAGAACTTCCTGTCCACGGTGCAGATCGGGATCACCCTGATTGGCATCCTCACCGGCCTGTTCGGCGGCGAGGCCATCGGCCTGGCCATCGCCGGGCACCTGCAGTCCGCCTTCCCCGCCCTGGCGGCCGACTTCACCCTGTTCGGCCAGCCGCAGCCCTGGGCGGCGGTGGTCGGCAAGGCCCTGGCGGTGGCCCTGATCACCTACGTGACGCTGATCTTCGGCGAACTGGTGCCCAAGCGCCTGGCGATCACCGCCCCGGAGAAGATCTCCGGCTTCGTCGCCCTGCCCATGGGCGTGCTGGCCAGGGCCGCCTTCCCGTTCGTGTGGCTGCTGTCGCAGAGCACCCGCCTGGTGCTGCGCATGCTGGGCCTGGGCAAGGACCAGGTCAGCACCGTCAGCGAGGAGGAGATCCGCATGCTGGTGGCCGAGGGCCACGAGCAGGGCGTGATCGACGCCCACGAGCGCGACATGGTCAACCGCGTCATCCGCCTCGGCGACCGCACCGCCGACAGCATGATGACCCCGCGCAACCGCATCGCCTGGCTGGACGTGAACGCGCCGCTGGAGGAGAACCTGGAGACGATGCGCGAGCACCAGTATTCGCGCTACCCGGTCTACCGCGGTGGCGACCAGGACGTGGTCGGCATCCTCGAGATCAAGTCCCTGCTGCGCGACCCGGGCCGGCCGCTGACCGAGCAGTCGCTGCTGGAGCACGTGCGCCCGCCGCTGTTCGTGTCCGACTCCACCCACGCCACCAAGCTGCTGGAAATCTTCCGCGAGGAGCAGCAGTCCATGGCCCTGGTGGTGGACGAGTACGGCGACATCCAGGGCCTGGTCACCGTCAGCGACCTGATGGGCGCCATCGTCGGCCGCCTGCAGGCGGTGGAGAACAACGACGGGGACGCCCTGGTGGTGGCCCGCGACGACGGCTCGCTGCTGGTGGACGGCGCCCTGCCGACCGACGACCTGCGCGAGCTGATGGAGGGCGCGCCGCTGCCGGACATGGGCGATGCCGATTACCACACCCTGGCCGGACTGTGCATCGCCCACTTCGGCCGCATCCCCCTGGTGGGCGAATACTTCGACTGGGCCGGCTGGCGCATCGAGGTCGTGGACCTGGATGGCGCGCGCATCGACAAGCTGCTGCTGCGGCGGCTGGAGCCGGGCGAAGATGGCGCAGCCGCATGAGCAGCCCCGTCCCGCCGGCAACGGCGTGGTCCGGCTGCTGGACGCCTTCTCCGCCGGCGACCCCGGCCAGGTCCTGAGCCTGCGCGAGCTGCTGGCCGGGTTGCGCCACAGCGCCTTCGGCATGTTCCTGTTCGTGTCGATCCTGCCCGGCTTCATCCCCATCCCGGGCGTGGGCGGCGCGGTGGGCGCGCCGCTGGTGATCCTGATCGGCCTGCAGCTGCTGGCCGGGCTGCGCCAGCCCTGGGTGCCGGACTTCATCGGCCGGCGCGGCCCGCGCCGCGCCACCATGGTCCGCTTCTGCGACCGCATCCGGCCGTGGCTGGGGCGGCTGGAGCACCTGATCCGCCCGCGCCTGCAGGTGCTGACCGACAGCCGCGCCGCGCGCGTGTTCACCGGCCTGCTGCTGGTGCTGCTGGGCGTGCTGCTGGCCCTGCCGATCCCGCTGACCAACTACCTGTTCGCCGGCCTGATCCTGCTCTCCGCCCTGGCGCTGATGGAGCGCGACGGCGTGCTGCTGCTGGCGCTGTGGCTGGCCTCGGCCGCCGCCCTGGCGGGCATGGCCCTGGTGTCCGGGCAGCTGACCGCGCTGGTCGCCTCCTGGCTGCGCTACCTGGGCTGAGGCCCGGCCTCAGCGGGTCCGCCGCGCCAGCAGGTGGGTGAACTCGGCGGCGCTGACCGGGTGGCTGAGCCAGTACCCCTGGACCAGGTCGCAGCCGCGCTCGGCCAGCAGGTTGTACTGCGCCTCCTTCTCCACGCCCTCGGCCACCACGGTGATGCCCAGCGAGTGGGCCATGGCGATGATGGCGGTGGTCAGGGCCAGGTCGTCCGGGTCGCGCTGCAGGTCGGCCACGAAGCTGCGGTCGATCTTCACCCCGTCCACCGGCACCCGGCGCAGGTGGCTCAGGCCGGAGAAGCCGGTGCCGAAGTCGTCCAGCCAGACCTTCACGCCGGTGCTGTGCAGGCGTGCCAGCAGCGCGGCGGCCTGCAGCTCGTCGGTGAGCACCGCCGTCTCGGTCAGCTCCAGGTGCAGGCAGGAGGCCGGCAGGCCGGTCTCGCGCAGGCAGTCGGCGACGATGTCCGGCAGGTCGCCGCGGCGCAGCTGGCGCGGCGAGATGTTCACCGAGACGAACAGCTTCTCCCCGCCCAGCTCCATCCAGCGCATGGCCTCGGCGCAGGCGGCGTGCAGCACGCGCGGGCCCAGGCTCTCGATCAGCCCGCTCTGCTCGGCCACGTCGATGAACACCGACGGGGCGATGGTGCCCAGCATCGGGTGCTGCCAGCGCAGTAGGGCCTCGGCGCCGACCACCTTGCCGTCGGTGGTGCGGCACACCGGCTGGTAGACCACGCTCAGCTCGCCGCGTTCCCAGGCCCCGCGCAGCTCCTGCTCCATGTGCACGCGGCGCTCGACCGCGTGGTCCATGGCCCGGCTGTAGAAGCGGTAGCCGTTCTTGCCGGCCATCTTGGCCTGGTACATGGCGATGTCGCCGTTCTTCATCAGCGCGGTGGCGCTGGAGGCGTCCTCCGGGAACAGGGTGATGCCGATGGAGATGCCCAGCACCAGCTGCCGCTGCTGCACCTCCAGCGGGCGGCGCAGCTCGCCCACCATGGCCTCGGCCAGGCGGGTGGCGACCGTGCGCACGTCGCCCTCCTGGACCACGACCACGAACTCGTCGCCGCCGAAGCGCGACAGCAGCGCATCCTCGCCGCCGTGGCGCCGCACCGCTTCGCGGATCCGGGTGGCGCACTGCAGCAGCACCTCGTCGCCGGCCTCGTGGCCGAGGGTGTCGTTGACCCGCTTGAAGTCGTCGATGTCGGCGAACAGCAACGCCAGCTGCCGGCCGGTGCCGCGCAGCAGCGACAGGCGGTGCTCCAGCGCGTCGCGGAAGGCCAGCCGGTTGCTCAGGCCGGTCAGCGCGTCGGTGTAGGCCATGCGCCGCACCTCGCGGTCGTGGCGCGCCACCGCCTCGCTCATGCGGTCGAAGGCCCGCTGCAGGTCGCCCAGCTCGTCGTTGCGCTTGCCACCGTGCTGGCGGACGCTGTAGTCGCCGGCCTCGATCCGACGGGCGGAGGCGGCCAGCTGCCGGATCGGCCAGACCAGGGTGCGCTGCACCCAGCCGGCGGTCACCACCACCACGCCCAGCAGCAGGGCCAGCAGCAGCCACAGCCAGCCGCGCTGGCGCCGGGACAGCTCCTCGATCTGCTCGTGCAGGCGCTCGGCGCTGCGCTGTTCGTAGCGGTTGGCCGTGGTCAGCGACAGACCGACACGGACCCCGCCGATGCGCTTGCTGCCCACCCGGATCGGCACCGAGATCTCCAGCACCTCGGGCGTGGCCTGGCTGACCGGCTCGCGTGCGTCCACCGCGCGCCGGGCCAGCGGGTCGGGCATCTGCCGGCCGAAGCCGGTGATCTCGGTGGAGCCGTCGTGGACCAGCCGGTCCTGGGCGTCGAACACCAGCAGGTAGTCCACCAGCTCGTCGCGCATCTGATCGCGCAGCAGCTCGCCGATGGCGTCCAGATCGGAGTAGTAGAGGGGATTGGCCAGGTTGTCGGCCAGGGAGCTGGCCAGTGCGCGCCCGTGCGAGTGCAGGTACTCGTCCACCATGGAGTGGATCACGGCGCCGCTGATGGTCTGCGACTCGCGCTGGACTAGCTGCTGCTGGCGCAACAGCAGCCCCAGCAGCACCAGCACGACCAGCAGCACCAGGGCCATGGCGAGGAGGAAACGCGCCTGCAACCCCAAGCGGAGCTTCATTCCACCTCCGCGCGCACCCGGGCGACGCCGGCGCGCAGCCCGTCCAGCGCCTGCTCCAGCCGAGCGTCCACCGGCAGGAAGCGGGAAGTACCGAAGAACAGCCGCAGGGCCTCCCTGGCCTCGGGATCGTCGGCCGCCTGCAGCAGCACCTCGCGCAGCCGGTTCTCGACCTCCGGCCGCAGGTCGGCGCGCACCAGCTCCAGCGCGCGCGGGTATTCCGGCGTCTGGTGGATGATGCGCAGGTCGGCGCGCAGCGCCGGCGGCGTGCGCTGGGGATCCTCCCAGTCCAGGTTGCTGAAGACGCCGGCGTCCACCAGGCCCTTCTGTACCCAGACGGAGATGTTCAGCTCCGAGCGCGCGAACAGGTAGCCGATCCGGCCCGGCGAAGGCCGCTCGTCCGGCCCCAGCAGGATCTCCGGCTCCAGGCCGGCCTCCAGCAGCGTGATCATGGGCACCATGTAGGCGCTGGTGGAGGCGGTGCTCTGCATGGCCACGGTGCGGCCGCGCAGGTCCTCGATGCGCCGCACCGGGCTGTCGCGGCGGGTGAAGAACACCGTGTGGTAGCGGCTGACCCCGCTGCGCTCGGTGAGCAGGAGCAGGCGCGCACCGGCGCGCTGCTGCAGCTGCACCGCGGTGCTGGTGGTCTCGGTGACCCAGTCCACGCGCCCGCGGCGCAGGTAGCTGGCCATCTGCTGGGCGTCGCGCGCCATCAGCACCCGCCCCTCGGTGATGCCCACCTCGCGCATGCGCGGGACCACGTAGTCCAGCAGGGCCTTGAGCTGGTCGTAGTGGGCGGCCGGGTCGTCACTGATGCGGCCCAGCACCAGCACGTGGCGGTCGTCCACCGCCCGCGCCGCCGGCGGCAGCAGGACGAGCAGCACCGCCCAGGCCATGGCCTGGAGCCAGCGTCGCAGCATGCGCGGTGCGGCCTCCCCCTTCATGGCGAGGAAGCCTAGCGGAAAGGCGCTCAGTCCGATAGCCGGGATTGTCCGCCCGGCGTGCCGGAAGTGCCGGGCATGCCGGCCAGGCGCGCCATGCGCTGGGCGTCGGCCAGGATCCCCCGCAGCAGGCGCACTTCGTTCACGGTCAGGTCGGCGCGCAGGAACAGCCGGCGCAGCTTGCGCATGGCCGAGTCCGGCGCTCGCCCCTTGTGGAAGTCGATGGCCTGCAGGGTGTCGGCCAGCTGGGCGAAGAAGCCCTCCAGCTCGGCGTGCGCGGCGGGCATGTCGTCCGGCCGCGGCGGCGGTGCCGGCGCCCCGGCCGGGGCGGCCGCGAGCAGGGCCAGGCGCAGCTCGTAGGCCAGCACCTGCACCGCCGCGGCCAGGTTGAGAGAGCTGAACGCCGGGTCGGAGGGGATGTGCACCGAGGCGTGGCACAGCTGCAGCTCCTCGTTGGTCAGGCCGGTGCGCTCGCGCCCGAACACCAGCGCCACCGGCCCCTCGCCCGCCCGCTGCAGCGCCCGCGCCGCGGCCGCGTCCGGCTCCAGCTGCTCGAGCTGGACCTTGCGGCTGCGCGCGGTGCAGCCCAGCACCAGGCGGCAGTCGGCCACCGCCTCGGCCAGGGTGGCGTGCACGGGGGCAGCCCGGATCAGGTCGTCGGCGCCGGCGGCGCGGCGGTAGGCCTCGTCGTTGGGCAGGATCTCGGGGGCCACCAGGACCAGGCGGGACAGGCCCATGGTCTTCATGGCGCGGGCCGCGGCGCCGATGTTGCCGGGGTGCTGCGTGCCGACCAGGACGATGCGGAGGTTGTCAGCCGGGGCTGCCGGCGCGGGGGAGGAACTGGACATGCCGCAGATGGTAAACTGTGCGACCGGCCTCGCGCCGGCCCTGCTCTTTTCCTTCGCCGTTCCTTCCGTAGCCCTACCGGGAGCCTTCGCCTTGCTGAAGCCCGTCGTCAACGTCATGGTCAAGGCCGCCCGCCTCGGCGGCAACGTCCTGCTGCGCAACATCAACCGCCTGGATGCGCTGAACGTGGTCCAGAAGCAGCGCATGGACTACGCGAGCGAGGTGGATGCCGAGGCCGAACAGGTCATCGTGAAGGAACTGCGCCGCGCCTACCCCGACTACGGGGTGCTGGGCGAGGAAGGCGGCCACCAGCCGGGCCGCCAGAAGCGCCTGCAGTGGGTGATCGACCCGCTGGACGGCACCAGCAACTACCTGCGCGGCTTCCCCCACTACTGCGTGTCCATCGCCCTGGTGGACAACGGCGAGCCCACCGACGCGGTGATCTTCGATCCGCTGCGCAACGAGCTGTTCGCCGCCGGCCGCGGCGCCGGGGCGGTGCTAAACGACCGCCGCATCCGCGTGTCCGACCGCAAGGACCTGGGCGGCGCGGTGGTCGGCACCGGCTTCCCGCCGCGCGAGCGCGCCCGCGCCGGCGCGCAGCTGAAATGCGTGGACGCGCTGCTGGCCCACGCCGAGGACGTGCGCCGCACCGGCTCGGCCGCGCTGGACCTGGCCTACGTGGCCTGCGGCCGCCTGGACGCCTATTTCGAGGCCGGGGTGAAGGCCTGGGACATCGCCGCCGGCGTGCTGCTGGTGCGCGAGGCCGGCGGCCGCATCTGCGACTTCCGCGGCGCCGCCACCCCGCGCATGGACGAGCGCGGCCCGGATTCGCGCCAGATCATCGCCGGCAACGTGAAGGTGGCCGACGAGCTGCAGAAGCTGATCGTCAACACGGGGTACGCGGCCGCATTCGATTGAGCGTGCCGCCACCCGGAAGAAGGGCCGCCTGCGGGCGGCCTTTTTTGCCCGCCCGGCGGCGCCGCCCCGGCGTGGCGGTGGAACGCCCGCCCCCGGATGCGCCGGCCGGGTCGCGGCGTACGCGGCTCCCACGGATGGCCGCACCGCTCCCGCAGGCCGCGCCGGCGGCGACGCGGCGGGCCGGGCCGGCCGGATGCCCCGTCCCGGAACGCGTGCATGCCCGGAACCTGCCCGTGAAAAAAGAAGCCGCCCGGGCGGGCGGCTCCCATGGGACCGTGGCGGGCGCCGCCGTCAGGGGCGGCGGGCCAGCGCGGTCTCGTCCTTGGCCTTGGGCAGCAGGTCCTGCTTGGTGACCTTCAGCGCGCCCACGGTCAGCATCGGACAGGCCAGGAAGATCGAGGACAGCGTGGCGACCACGCAGCCGATCATCTGGGTCAGCGCCAGGCCCTCCAGCGAGCCGCCGCCGTACAGGTACAGCGCCAGCACCGACAGGAAGAACACCAGCGAGGTGATGATGGTGCGCGACAGGGTCTGGTTGATGGAGCGGTTGAACACCTCCAGCGGCTCCGCGCGCAGGCTGCGGAAGTTCTCGCGCACGCGGTCGAACACCACGATGGTGTCGTTGATGGAGAAGCCCATCACCGACAGCAGGCCGGCCAGCACGGTCAGGTCGAAGTCCAGGCCGGCCCAAGCGAAGTAGCCGGCCGTGACCAGCACGTCGAACAGCGTGGTCACCGTGGCCACCACCGCGAACTTCCATTCGAAGCGGAAGCCGATGTAGATCAGGAAGCCGACCACGACGAAGATGGCCGCGTACAGACCGTTCATCGCCAGCTCGCGGCCCACCTGCGGGCCGACGAACTCGGTGCGCAGCAGGGTGGCGCGGTTGTCCGGGGAGGACACCGCCGCCAGCACCTCCTGGGCGGTGCGGTTGTTGGCGTCCGTGCTGGTCTCGCCGTCGCGCGGCTGCAGGCGCACCAGCAGGTCGGTGCCCGAGCCGAAGTTCTGCACCTGGGCGCCGGCGTAGCCGGCCGCCTCCAGGCGTGCGCGCACCTGGTCCACTACGGCCGGCCGCTCGAAGCGCATCTCGACCACGGTGCCGCCGGTGAAGTCCAGCGCGTAGTTGAAGCCCTTGCCGGCGATGCCGGCCAGCGCCGCGAGGAACATCAGCGCGGCGACAGCCATGGCCACCCAGCGCATCTTCATGAAGTCGATGCGCGGCTCGTGCGGAATCAGGGTCAGCGGGAAGATCTTCATGGTTTCCGGTCCTCCCTCAGACGGCCAGGGACTTGAGCTTCTTGCGGCGGGCGTACAGCAGCACCGCCAGGGCACGCGACACGGTGATCGCGGTGAACATCGAGGCGAGGATGCCGATCATCATGGTCAGGGCGAAGCCCTTGAGCGGACCAGTACCGAAGGCATACAGCGCCAGGCCGGCGAGGATGCCGGTGAGGTTGGCGTCGAAGATGGTGCCGGAGGCCTTCTCGTAGCCGGCGGCGATGGCGGCCTTGGGCGGCACGCCGGCGCGCAGTTCCTCGCGGATGCGCTCGTTGATCAGCACGTTGGCGTCCACCGACAGGCCGATCGACAGGACCAGGCCGGCGAAGCCCGGCAGGGTCATGGTGGCGCCGAACAGCGACATCACCGCCACCACGATCAGCAGGTTGAACACCAGCGCCAGGCCGGTCAGCACGCCGAACATGCGGTAGTAGACGGCGAAGAACACCAGGGTGAACAGGAACGCGTACAGCACCGCGGTCACGCCGCGCTGCACGTTCTCCTTGCCCAGGCTGGGACCGACGATCTTCTCCTCGACGAAGTCCATCGGCGCGGCCAGCGAGCCGGCGCGCAGCAGCTTGGCCAGGTCGTCGGCCTCGGCCTTGTCCAGGCCGGTGGTCTGGAAGTTCTTGCCGAACACGCCGTTGATGGTGGCCACGGAGATAACCTCCTCGCGCACGCGGAAGCTGCGCACCTCCCGGCCGTCCACCTCCTTCACCTGCGGGATGCGCTCGGTGTAGACCACCGCCATCGGCTTGCCGACGTTGGCGCTGGTGAAGTTGAACATGCGCTCGCCGCCGACGTTGTTCAGGGTGACGCTCACCGCCGGCAGGCCGTTCTGGTCCACCGTGCTCTGCGCGGCCACCATCTGGTCGCCGGTGACGATCACGCGCTTGCTCAGCAGCACCGGCGAGCCGTCGCGGCGGTAGTACACCCGCGCCTCGGGCGGGACGCGGCCGGTGGCCACGGCGTCGTAGGCGTTGCCCTCCACCACCGCGCGGTACTCCAGGGTGGCGGTGGCGCCGATCATGCGCTTGGCCTCGGCGGTGTCCTGCACGCCGGGCAGCTGCACCACGATGCGGTCGTCGCCCTGCCGCTGGATGATCGGCTCGGCCACGCCCAGCTCGTTCACGCGGTTGCGCAGGGTGGTGATGTTCTGCTCGATGGCCGATTCGGCGATCTGGGCCAGCTCGGACTCGGGGATGCGCACCACCAGGGCGCCGCCCCGGGTGTCCACCGACAGGGTGGGCATGGCGCGGGCCAGCACGTCGCGGGCCGCGGCCGGATCGGCGCCCGAGCCCAGGCTCACCGCGATCGAGTGGTCGGGGCGGCGGTCCACGGCGGTGTAGCGGATGCGGTTGTCGCGCAGGGTGACGCGCACGTCCTCCACATAGGCGTCCACCCGCTTCTCCAGCGCGGCCCTCTGGTCCACCTGCAGGACGAAGTGCACGCCGCCGCGCAGGTCCAGGCCCAGCACCATGGGCTTGGCACCCAGGCGCTCGAGCCAGGCCGGCACGTTCGAGGCCAGGTTCAGGGCGACGGTGTAGTTCTCGCCCAGGCCGGAGCGCAGGGCGTCGGCAGCGGCGGTCTGCGCGTCGGCGTCGTCCAGGCGCACCATCAGGTTGCCGTCCTCGACCGCGATGGACTTGGCGGCGACCCCGGCCTCCTTCAGCTGCGCCTCGACGCGGGCGCGCAGCGCCTCGTCCAGCTCGGCGCCGCGGCTGGCCGTGATCTGCACGGCGTAGTCGCTCTGGTAGACGTTGGGCAGCGCGTACAGCGCGCTCGCCACCAGCACCAGCAGGATGACGAAGTACTTCCAGCGGGGAAATTCGAGCATTGCGGGCCCCCGCGCGGCCCCGCCCGCGCGGGACCACGCTCAGCGGTGGGATGGGAAGGTCAGGCGGACTTCAGGGTGCCCTTCGGCAGGACGTTGGCGATGGCGCCCTTCTGCACGCGGATGCGCACGTTGTCGGCCACTTCCAGGGTGACGAAGTTGTCGCCGATGTCGGTGACCACGCCGGCCAGGCCGCCGTTGGTCAGGACCTCGTCGCCGCGGGAGAGCTTGCCCAGCATGGCCTGATGCTCCTTCTGCCGCTTGATCTGCGGGCGGATCATCAGGAAGTACATGATCGCGATCAGGATGATCGGGAACAGCAGCATGCCGAAACCGCCGCCCTGCGGCGCGGCGGCCGCGTTGGCGAGGATGACGGGCGTGCCGAGGGTGGCGAGAACGCTCATTGGGATGTTCCTGCTTCGTTCGAAATAGCCGGGGATTATGCCATAGGGCCGCCGCAGCCCATTGCAAGGGCGCCGCCGGGGCGCCGGCCCGGCCTCCGCCCCCTGCCGACACCACCGGCCGGGATGCGCCCGGGACCGGCCGCCGCCGGCTCAGCCCCCGGCGCGGGCCGCGTAGAACTGGCGGCGGAACTCGGCGAAGCGCCCCTCGGCGATGGCCGCGCGCATGTCGGCCATCAGCTTCTGGTAATACCAGAGGTTGTGCAGGGTGCCCAGGATCGGCCCCAGCATCTCGTTGCAGCGGTCCAGATGGCGCAGGTAGGCGCGGCTGTAGCCGCCGCTGCAGGCCACGCAACCGCAGCCCGGCTCGATCGGGTCCAGGTCGCGCTCGTAGCGGGCGTTGCGGATGCGCACCGTGCCGAAGGAGGTGAAGTAGTGGCCGTTGCGCGCGTTGCGGGTGGGCATCACGCAGTCGAACATGTCCACGCCGCGGGCCACGCCCTCGACCAGGTCCTCCGGCCGGCCCACGCCCATCAGGTAGCGCGGGCGGTCGGCCGGCAGGCGCGGGTGCAGGTGCTCGAGGGTGGCGTTGCGCTCCTCCTCCGGCTCGCCCACCGCCAGGCCGCCGATGGCGTAGCCGTCGAAGCCTATCTCCATCAGCCCGTCCAGCGAGCGACTGCGCAGGTCCGGGTACACGCTGCCCTGGACAATGCCGAACAGCGCCGCGTCGTTGCCCAGCCCGTCGTGCGCCTGGCGCGAGCGCCGCGCCCAGCGCAGGCTCAGCTCCATCGAGCGCCGCGCCACATCCTCCGTGGCCGGGTACGGGGTGCACTCGTCGAAGATCATGACGATGTCCGAGCCCAGCACCTTCTGGATGCGCATGCTCTCCTCGGGCCCCAGGAACACCTTCGAGCCGTCGGTGGGGGCGGCGAAGGTCACGCCCTGCTCGGTGATCTTGCGCCGGTGCGCCAGCGAGAACACCTGGAAGCCGCCGGAGTCGGTCAGGATCGGCCCGTCCCAGCGGGCGAAGCCGTGCAGGCCGGCGTGGTCGGCGATCACGTCCAGGCCCGGGCGCAGGTACAGGTGGAAGGTGTTGCCGAGGATGATCTGCGCGCCCAGCGCGCGCACCTGGTCCGGCAGCACGCCCTTGACCGAGCCGTAGGTGCCCACCGGCATGAACGCCGGCGTCTCCACCGTGCCGCGCGGGAAGGTCAGGCGGCCGCGGCGGGCCGCGCCATCGGTGGCCAGGAGCTGGAACTGCAGTCGGGACATGGAATGGCGGGGAATCGTGGGCCGGCTATTGTCGCCGATCGCCGCCGCGGCCGCCGCAGCGGGGGCCGGGCGGCCGCGCCGGGGGCTACGGCGCCGCGTCCTGCCCCCACAACAGCATGGCGTCGCCGTAGGAGAAGAAGCGGTAGCGCCGCGCCACCGCGTGGCGGTAGGCCTCCAGGATGCGTTCGCGGCCGGCGAAGGCCGACACCAGCATCAGCAGCGTGCTTTCCGGCAGGTGGAAGTTGGTCACCATCGCGTCCACGCTGCGGATGCGGTAGCCGGGGAAGATGAAGATCCGCGTCTCCCCGGCGAAGGGCTGCAGGCTGCCGTCGCGCATGGCCGTCTCCAGCGCGCGCACCACCGTGGTGCCCACCGCGACCACCCTGCCTCCGGCCGCGCGCGTGCGCTGCACCTGGGCCACCAGCTCGGCGCCCACGTTGAGCCACTCGCTGTGCATGCGATGCTCGCGCACGTCCTCCACCCGCACCGGCTGGAAGGTGCCCGCGCCCACGTGCAGGGTGACGTGGCCGAACTCCACGCCGCGCTCGCGCAGGGCCTGCAGCAGCGGCTCGTCGAAATGCAGGCCGGCGGTGGGCGCGGCCACCGCGCCGACCTTGCGCGCGAACACGGTCTGGTAGCGCTCGGCGTCGTCCTGGCCCGGCTCGCGGCGGATGTACGGCGGCAGCGGCAGTCGCCCGGCCCTGAGCAGCCACGGCTCCAGCCCGCCGTCCACGTGGAAGCGCAGCAGGAAGAACTCGCCGGCGCGGCCCAGCACCTCGGCGTGGCCGCCGGCGTCCAGCAGGATGCGCGCACCGGCCCTGGGCGACTTGCTGGCGCGCATCTGCGCGCGCGCCTCGTCGCCGGGCAGCAGGCGCTCGATCAGGATCTCGACCCGGCCGCCGCTTTCCTTCTGCCCGAACAGCCGCGCGGGGATCACCCGGGTGTCGTTGAACACCAGCAGGTCGCCCGGCCGCAGCAGCCCGGGCAGATCGCGCACGTGGCGGTCCTCGAACGCGCCCGGCGCCGGCGGCACCACCAGCAGGCGGCTGGCCGAACGCTCCGGCAGCGGCGCCTGGGCGATCAGCTCCTCGGGCAGGTCGTAGTGGAAGTCGGACTTCTTCAAGGCGGCGGCCACGGCTGGGGAGCCGCCCATTGTAGTGGAGCGCCCCGCCCGCGCCGCGCGCGGCCGCTCAGCGCTCGAACTTGGTGGACAGGATGATGGCCGAGGAAGTGCGCTCCACCCCGTCCACCGCGCCGATGCGGTCGGTCAGCTCGTCCATGGCGCCCACGTCGGAGGCCACCCCCAGCGCCACCAGGTCGAACGGCCCGCTGACCGAATGCAGCGCGCGCACTTCCGGCATCTCCGCCAGCGCCCGCACTACAGTGGCCATCTTCTTCGGCAGCACGGTGATCATGATGTGGGCGCGGATCCGGTCCTGGTCGTAGCCCTCGTGCAGGCGCACGGTGTAGCCGCGGATCACGCCCTGCCGCTCGAGCCGGTCGATCCGGCTCTGCACCGTGGTCCGCGACAGGCCCAGCCGCCGGGCGATCTGCGCGGTGGAGGCGCGGGCGTCCTCGCGCAGCAGGGCGATCAGGCGCTCGTCCGAGGGGGTGACCTTCATTCTGCCCAGGCTCCTTCGTCGTTCCGACGAAATATACGGTGTTTCCGCACAGTTCATCACTGCCGAACGACGATCCCGGCCGGCTACCATCCCGACAAGGCCGTCCGGCGCATGGTCCGGCCGGCGTTGTCCATCCATCGACGGCCCGGCCACGACCGGGCCCGCCTGAAATCCCGGGAGGTTGTCCATGTCCGTTCTTGCTCCACTCGCCCCGCTCCGCGCCCACGCCGGCCAGCGCCTGACCACGGGCCTGGACGACGCCACGGTGGAGCGCCTGGCCGCCAGCCACCCGGACCTGGGCGCCGCCATCAACGCCGCCGCGGACGAATACGCACGCCTGCGCGGCGAGTTTGCCGACCTGCTGGACCTGGACGAGGAGGCGCAGCTGAGCACCCTGCAGGCCGGTTACGTCAACTTCTACGCCGACGACTCGGTCAACCCGTACGTGGCCCTGGCCGCGCGCGGCCCGTGGATCGTTACCCTCAAGGGCGCGGTGCTGTACGACACCGGCGGCTACGGCATGCTCGGCCTGGGTCACGCCCCGGCCACGGTGCAGGAGGCCCTGGCCCGTCCGCAGGTGATGGCCAACATCATGACCCCCAGCCTGTCGCAGCTGCGCTTCGAGCGCCGCATCCGCCAGGCCATCGGCCTGCGCAACGGCTGCCCCTACGCCGCCTTCATGTGCCTCAACTCCGGTTCGGAAGCCGTCAGCCTGGGCACCCGCATCGCCGACGTGAATGCGCGCGAGATGACCGAGCCGGGCGCGCGCCATGCCGGCCGCGCCATCAAGCGCGTGGTGGTCAAGGGCAGCTTCCACGGCCGCACCGAACGCCCGGCGATCTACTCCGACTCCACCCGCAAAACCTACCAGCAGTACCTGGCCAGCTTCCGCGGCGAGGACTCGGTGATCGCCGTGCCGCCCTACGACGTGGCCGCGCTGGAGCAGGCCTTCGCCGACGCCGAAGCCAAGGGCTGGTTCATCGAGGCCGTGCTGCTGGAGCCGGTGATGGGCGAAGGCGACCCGGGGCGCTCGCTGCCGCCGGCCTTCTACGCCGCCGCCCGCCGCCTGACCAGGGAGCATGGCAGCCTGTTGCTGGTGGACTCCATCCAGGCCGGCCTGCGCACCCATGGCGTGCTGTCCATCGTCGACTACCCGGGCTTCGAGGACCTGCCGGCGCCGGACATGGAGACCTATTCCAAGGCACTCAACGCCGGCCAGTTCCCGCTGTCGGTGCTGGCGGTCAACGAGCGCGCCGCCGCGCTGTACCGCAAGGGCATCTACGGCAACACCATGACCACCAATCCGCGCGCCCTGGACGTGGCCTGCGCGGTGCTGGACAGCATCACCCCGGCCCTGCGCGAGAACATCCGCGCGCGCGGCGCGGAGGCGCTGGCCAGGCTGCGCCGCCTGCAGCAGGAGCTGGGCGGGGCGATCACCAACGTGCAGGGCACCGGCCTGCTGTTCTCGTGCGAACTGGCGCCCGAGTACAAGTGCTACGGCGCCGGCTCCACCGAGGAGTGGCTGCGCCGGCACGGCCTCAACGTGATCCACGGCGGCGCCAACTCGCTGCGCTTCACCCCGCACTTCGCCATGGACAGCGAGGAGGTGGACCTGCTGGTGTCCCTGGTCGGCCGTGCCCTGCGCGAGGGCCCGCGCCGCGAGCAGGCCTCGGCGGCCTGAGCCACGCTTCCCGGCCGGCGACGCCGGCCGGGTCGACGGGCTACCCGGCTACTTCGCCAGGTAGCGCGCCAGCGCTGCGGCGACGGTGGCACGGGCCTCGCCGGCATCGCCCCATCCGGCAAGCTCCACCGTGTCGGCGCCTGCGGGCAGCTGCTTGTAGACGCGGAAGAAGGCCTCGATCCGCTCTCGCTCCATCGGTGCGAGGTCGCCCAGGTCGCGGATCGGCGCGAAAGCGGGATCCACCGCGTCCATCGGCACGCCGACGATCTTGGCGTCCTCCTCGCCGCGATCACGCATGCGCAGCACCGCCACCGGGCGGAACCGCACCAGCGTGCCCGGATGCAACGGCTGGCGGGTCAGCACCAATGCGTCCAGCGGATCGCCGTCGCCGGCCAGGCTGCGCGGGATCGAGCCGTAGTTGGCCGGATAGGCCACCGGCATCGACAGGAAGCGGTCGACCTCGCCCAGGCCCTCGTCGTTGATCTCGTACTTGGTCGCGCTGCCGGCGGGGATCTCCACCGCCAGCAGCACTTCCTCCGGCGCTTTTGCCGGCTGGTCCACGTGCAGCGGATGGCGGACCGCTGGCCCGCCTGCCACGGCCACCGGCGCCAGGCACGCGGCCAGAAGCAGCGCCAGCAGACCCGCCGATGCCTGCCGGCCCGCCGGACTCATCGCGGGCACTCCGGCAGCGAGAGCGCCGCGGCGATATCGCGCCAGTCGAACGCGGCCACGGCCTGGTCCAGGTGCGAGGCGTACAGCACGCCCTGCGGGAAGCGCGCATCGCCGCGCTCGTCCAGCCAGATGCCATCGGTCAGGCCGGTGACCTCGCCCGCGAATGAGCCCGCGTGCGCCAGGCTGCGGCGGTCGAACAGGTGGAACACGGTGCGGGCGGCGAACTGGTCGCTGCCCACCCACCAGCCGCTGCCATCCGCACAGCGCAGCAGGGCGATACCCTCGGCCTGGGCCCGGTACTGGCTGGCGCCCACGTCGCGGCCGCGGTAGCGACCCTGCAGGTCGTACTCGCGCAGGCGGGTGCCGGTGGGCACGTCCTCCTCGGCCACCAGCAGGCGGTCGTGGGCTTCGTCGCCGAACAGCGACTCCGGCACCCGGATCGCGCCGGCGGCGCTGGTGTCGCCGAAGGTCCCGGCGGCGCGCGCGCTCCAGCCGTCCGCGGCCTGGACCACCTCGTAGCGGCGGAAGCGCCGGTCCAGCTGGTCCAGCGGCGGCACGATGTCGTCGCCCTGCGCGTCCTCGCCGGCCATGTAGGCGTCGCTGACCAGTACCTCGTAGCCCTGGCCGCGGTGGCGCACCCATAGGCCGTAGGGCTGCTGCAGCCCGTCCTGGCCGAAGCTCAGCAGGGGAACGAAGTCCGGCAGGGAGAACATCTGCACCCGGCGGTTGTCGCGCTCGACCACGAACAGGTAGCGGTCGTCGATCGTGGCCACGCCGTTGGGCCTGCGCAGCTGGCCCGGGCCCGTGCCCGGACCACCGACGGTACGCAGGCGCCGGCCGTTGTCGCCGTCGTAGACCACCAGCCGGTCGGTGGCCTTGGCGCTGGCGACCAGCATCCGCTTGCCGTCCTGGATCCAGCTGGCCGGCGAATCGATGTTGTCCTCCGGCGTGGGCGGGGTCAGGAAGGCTTCCTTCACCACCACATGCGGTACCTGGTGGTCGCGCAGCAGGATGTCGTCCCCGTCGTACTGGTCGGGCTCGCGGTCGGCCGCCCCGGACGAGGGCGCATCGGGTTGGCATGCCGCCAGCACAAGCAGCGCCAGCAGTGCGAAGAACGGATGCAGTTTCATGGGACTCCCCGGCAGGTTCGTGACGCGAGGCATCCTATGAAGCGATTGTGACAGCCACGCGTCGGCAATCGCCTGGTCGTCGATCCATCACGTGTCACAACGCTGCCATCTGCCGCGGCGACAGTTCCGTCCGTTTTCCAGCCTCCCTTCCGGAACGGAACCGATGACGCGTACCCCGCTGGCCACCTGCATTTCCCGCGCCCTCGCCTGCAGCCTGCCGCTGCTCCCATGCATCGTGCTCGCCGCGCCCGGGCCGGCGCCCTCGGCGGCCGGCGAGCCGAAGCAGCTCGATGCAGTCGTCGTACAGGCCGATATCGCCTACCGCAACCGCTCCGGGGATATCGAACCGACCCTGGTGTACGACCTGGAGTATTTCCAGCGTTTCGAGCCCAACACCGTCGGCGACATGCTCAAGCGCGTGCCCGGCGTGGGCTTCGTGGGCAGCGACATCATGGAGTACGACGGCGCGCAGCTGCGCGGCCTGGGCGGCGGCTACACCCAGGTGCTGATCAACGGCAAGAAGGTGCCCGGCGCCGGCGACGACCGGTCCTTCTACGTCGACCGGATCCCGGCCGAGATGGTCGACCACATCGAGATCAAGCGCAGCGCCAGCGCCAACCGCAGCGGCGACGCCGTCGCCGGCGCCATCAACATCGTCCTGCGCGACGCCTACGTGTTCGACGGCAGCTACATCCGCGTCGGCGTGAACCGCTGGTACGACGGCGAAACGAACCCGACCTTCGGCGCGGTGACCTCATTCGAGGCACTCGGCGGCCGCCTGCTGGCGGGCGTCAACGTGCAGGACCGCTACCGCTCCAAGTTCAAGCGCTCGGACCGCTTCACCGACGACACGAGGGAGGAGAAGGTCAGCTGGGAGGACCAGACCGAGGTGAAGGACGGCCGCGACTACTCGGCCAACCTGAGCTACACGGCCGACGTGGGCCAGACCGGCCGCTTCAGCCTCGACGCCTTCTACGTCAAGACCGACCGCGACGTCACCGAGGTGTCGTTCGAGGAGGAGCTGGACGACGACGAGGTCCAGAACAAGCGGGTGCCTGGCCTGAACCCCTACGACCAGAAGAACTACGGCATCGGTCTGGACTACCGCTTCGACATGGCTGGCGGCACCACCCGGCTGAGCCTGGACCACGCCCGTTTCGAGAATTACGAAGGCACCACCGAGGGCGAGCACGTCTACGTCGGCGATGCGGCCGGCTGGGACGAGACCTGGAGCATCGACGGCGCCGAGTGGGACGAGACCGTCTACGAGGCCGAGGCTATCGACGCCAAGGACAGCGAGACCGGCTTCACCTTGGCGCACAAGCGCCCGGCCGGCGGCGCCGAACTGGAGTTCGGCGTGGATGTGCGCAACAAGAAGCGCGAGAGCCTGGTCACCAGCTACGAGTGGGAGGCCGACGAGGAAGGCCAGGCCGCGCCGGCCTTCCCGGCCGACTACGCGCTCGACGGCAGCGTGGCCTCGGTGATCGAGGAGAAGCGCGTGGACCCGTACGTCATGCTCAGCGGCAAGGGAGCGGTGTTCGCCTGGGAGGCCGGCCTGCGCTACGAGACCACCCGCGGCCAGGTGGACTACCTGGAGGACGGCGAAAGCGAAGGCCGCGTCGACAAGGACTACAACGAGCTGCTGCCTTCGGTGAACCTGCGCTGGGACGTCACCGACGCCGACCGCATCACCCTGTCGCTGGCCCGCACCGTCAAGCGCCCGAACTTCAACGAACTGATCCCGGCACTGCTGGACAAAGAGTTCGGCGACAACGACTACATCGGCAACCCGGAGCTGGAGCCGGAGACGGCCAACGGCATCGACCTGGGCTTCGAACGCCGCCTCGGCCGCCGCGGCGTGGTGGGCCTGAACTTCTTCTACCGCGACGTGAAGGACCTGGTCGAGCTGGTGAACACCGGCGAGCCCAGCAAGGCCGCGATCAAGGACTACAAGAAGGACATCGACAAGATGGTCAAGGACGGCGACTACGCGAGCGAGGCGGAAGCCATCGCCGCCAACCCGTTCCAGCCGGACAGCTGGCTGTTCACCTCGGCCAACGTCGGCGACGGCAAGGTCTACGGCTTCGAGTTCGACCTGTCCACCCCGCTGTCCGTGTTCGGCATGGACAACACGGGCGTGTTCCTGAACTACTCGTGGGTCGATTCGAAGGTGGACGACTTCATGGGCGAGCGCCGCTTCAACGACCAGGCCAAGAGCACCTTCAACATCGGCTTCATCCAGGACCTGCCGACGCTGGCCGCCAGCTTCGGCCTGACTTACCGCAAGCAGGGCGACGCCTACGCCCGGTTCCTCGGCGAGGAAGCCATCATCCGGTACGGCGAGGAGCTGGACGCGTTCGTGGAGAAGCGCTTCGGCGACAGCTTCTCGGTGCGCCTGTCGGCCAACAACCTGCTCGACGCGAGCAAGGACGAATTCTTCGACAAGTTCAAGACGCTGGAGGACCAGCTCGACCGCAACTACAAAGAGTACGAGCTGGAGACCGAGGAAGCCGGCCCGAGCTACCAGCTGGTCATGCGCTGGGCGTTCTGACGGCACGCACCGGGGGAAGGAGGAGCCGGCGCAGGCCGGCTCCTTTTTTGGACCGGTCTGGAAGGCGGAATGGCGAGGATGCCGCGGCGGATGCCGGTGACCATGGACGGGGAGGCTGCGGCTGTGGCCGTGCCGTCCCATGCTGGCCACTTCGTCATCCATTCGCCCGCGTCGCCGGCAAGGCCGGCTCCTGCGAGCACATGTCGCGGCCGCCCGACGCATGAGAAACGCGCAGGAACGCCCCACCCTGTAGGAGCCCGCCTTGCGGGCGACATGCCCGCCGGATGGCTGGCCGCCTCGTCATCCCGTCGCCCGCGTCGCCGGCAAGGCCGCCTCCTGCGAAGGCGGCGGCTCGCGAAGACGCGGGCGCTGCCCGTGCTTCTGGCGACCGCAGCGACGCCCGCCAACGATCGCGGCAGGACACGGCCTCCCCAACGCACCCGGCTTTTGCAGCCCTGCCAGCCCCTCGCGGATCCGTGGCCGGACCGGGCAGACTATGCCCACCCCTACCGCACCGTCCCGCCATGGCCGCCGTCGAAGTCCGCCACCCGCTGGTACAGCACAAGATCGGCCTGCTCCGCGACGCCTCGCTCAGCACCAAGGGCTTCCGCGAGCTGGTGACCGAGCTGGGCACGCTGCTGGCCTACGAGGCCACCGCCGACCTGGCGATGGAGACCGCCACGGTGGAGGGCTGGGCCGGCCCGGTGCAGGTCAAGCGCATCGCCGGGGCCAAGATCACCCTGGTGCCGATCCTGCGCGCCGGCCTGGGCATGCTGCCGGGCGTGCTGGCCCTGATCCCGGCCGCCAAGGTCAGCGTGGTCGGCCTGCAGCGCGACGAGCAGACCCTGCAGCCGGTGCCCTACTTCGAGCGCCTGACCGGGCGGCTGGACGAGCGCGACGCGCTGATCCTGGACCCGATGCTGGCCACCGGCGGCTCGCTGGTGGCCACCATCGACATGCTCAAGCGCGCCGGCGCGCGCCGGATCAAGGGCATCTTCCTGGTGGCCGCGCCCGAGGGCTTAGCCGCGGTGGAGGCCGCGCATCCGGACGTGCAGATCTACACCGCCGCCATCGACGAGCGCCTCAACGACAAGGGCTACATCCTTCCCGGCCTGGGCGACGCCGGCGACCGCATCTTCGGCACCCGGGTGGATTGACCGTTTCCGCGCACCTCCTGCGGGCGGTTTGACGCGGGGCGAGGATGCGTGTGTGCCGGTGCCGGCCCGCGGTCGCGTACGCGGAGCCGTCGCAGGAGCCGCGCCAGCGGCGGCCTGGACGGCACCGCCCAAGCCGGCGCCGGGCCACGCGGCGACCGCAGCCGGAGGCGAACGCCCGGGCGCTTCCTGGCGTGCCTTGTGCGTGGCGGTTGAACGCGGGATCCGGACGCGCCGGCCGGTTCGCAGCTGCATGCCCGTACGGGGACGGGGGTGTGAGGGCCTGCAGGGCCGCGGCCACGTACACCAGCGGGGCGTTCCAGTTGATCGCCACCTCGTTGCTGGCGTAGCTGCACTCGTGGTCCAGCCAGGACAGCGCCGGCCGCTTCGACGGATAGGGCACGCCCTGGCAGTCGCGTGCGTCCTGCTGCCCCGGATTGGGCCCGCCGGACAGCCAGCCGGGCACCGGATCAGCGATGCCGTCGGCGGCCGAGGGCCGGTGGTGGATGTGCCGGGGCGTGCGCAGGCCCTGGCCGGTGACGAAGGACACGCCCAGCGGATTGCGCCCCAGCACCCAGTCCAGCTGCGACTGCGCCGCGTCCAGGTATTCGCGCCGCTGCGTGAGGCGGTAGCCCTGCAGCAGCATCAGCGCCTGGTTCAGCGCCACCGCGTTGCTGCCCCAGACGAAGTCCTCCGGCTGCATCGCCACCCGCCAGGGCGACGCCTGCCAGCGCGCGGCCAGGCGCGCGGCCAGCCGCTCCAGCCCCGCGGCCACGCGCCGGCGCGCCGCATCGTCCGGCAGGCGGTCGGCATGGTGGGCCAGCGACACCCAGCCCAGCGCGCCCACGTCCGGCCACGCGGGCACGCCCGGGTCGCGGGCGTGGCGCTCGAAGGCCCGCCAGTACTCCGCCTCCCCGGTCAGCAGGTACAGCTCGGCCGCGGCCCAGGCGAACTCGTCGTCGAAATGCCCGTCGCCGTAGGCGCCGGGGGCCACGTCTTCCGGCTGCCGGTACGGCAGGTCCGGGTGGGCCAGCGCCCAGCGCCAGGCCGCCTCCGCCGCCGCGCGCATGCGCGCCGGCACGCCGGGGAAGTGCGCCTTGAAGGGCGCGTACACCCGCGCGGCGGTGGCCATCACCGCGGCGAAGTCCAGCGCCGCCGCGGTGCCGCGGCCGACCATGTAGCGCCGCGCCGTGTCCGCCTCCGGCATCACCATGCCGGAGAACCGCAGCGTGGTGAGCTTGTGCCAGACCCCGCCGTCGGCCGGGTCCTGCATGGCCAGCAGCCACTCCAGGTTCCACCAGGCCTCGTCGAGGATGTCGGGCACCGCGTCGCCGCTTTCGGGGATGCCCAGGTCGCGCTCCTGGAAGAACCGCGGGTAGTGCTCCCACGCCGCCAGCAGGGTCCAGGTGCTGATGCCGGAGTTGACCACGTACTTGTTGTAATCGCCGGCGTCGTACCAGCCCTTGGGCGCGGAGACCACGCTGCCGGCAGGTAGCGCCGGGGTGGCGGCGGAGGGATGGATTTCCACACCGGTGTCCGGGTGCCCGGCCGCACGCGCGTACACGCCGGCGTGCTCCGGCGCCAGCGCGGTGCCTGCACGGTTGAAGTAGAACGCCTTGAGCGCGGCATCGGCCAGGCCGGCATGGGCCTGGGCGTCCACCACCAGCGGATCGGGCACCGGATGCCCGTCCACCTTCAGCCGGTAGCGGCCCGGCTCGGCCAGCGCGCTCAGGTCGGCCACCGCCGCCCGGGTGCCGGAGGCGTCCCAGCGCACGGCCGGGCCGAAGCGGCCGCGCAGCACCACCTGCCCGTCCTCGCGCTCGACCTCGAAGGCCCGGGGCGCGCCGCCCTCGGCCACGACCAGTTTGCGCGCGCCGGGCAGGAAGCCCAGCTGGTCCATGCGCACCTGCACGCCGGGCGCGGCGCGGGCGGCGGGCACGGCCGCGCCCAGCAGCGCGGCCAGCAGGGGAACGGACAGGAACGGCGGCAGGCGGCGGACTCGCATGCGGGACCTCCCCGGTCGAAGGGCCGCGCCATCCTCCGGCCGCCGCCGGGCCGCGGCAAGCCGCGCCGCAGCAGGAGCGGCTCCGCGGGAACACCGGCGCCGCGGCCGCTCAGCCGGCCAGCGGCATCGCCTGCAGCTCGGCCAGTTCGCCGGTGGTGCCGTAGCGCCCCTTCCCGTCGCGGACCACTTCCGCCAGGGCGCAGCCGGTGTCGTGGGTGAAGAACAGGCGCACGCCGCGTGCCAGCTTGTCCTCGAGGAAGGCGCGCTTCTCGTCGATGAGCAGCTCGGCGTTGCGGTCGTAACCCATGGTGATGGGCAGGTGCACCCAGAACCGGCCCGGGATCAGGTCGGCGCAGAACACCACGCCGCCGTGCGGCTGGCCGTCCACCATCCTTGGGCCGACGATCTCGGCCATCATCAGGCCGGGGGTGTGGCCGTCGCTGTAGTGGAAGCGCACCGCCTCGCCCAGCGCCCGCGAGTACGGGCCGTCCACGATCTCCAGGCGGCCGCTGGCCTCCAACAGGCCGGGCAGTTCCGGGATGAAGCTGGCACGGTCGCGCGGGTGCGGATGGCGCGCACGCTCCCAGTGGCGGGCGCCGACCAGGTAGGTCGCGTTGGGGAACAGCAGCTCGGGCGCCCTGCCCTCGGCCCACGGCGCCAGCAATCCGCCGGCATGGTCGAAGTGCAGGTGGCTGAGCACCACCACGTCGATGTCCTCGTGCTCGAAGCCGGCCGCGCGCAGCGAGTCCGCCAGCACGTGGCGGTCCTCCTGCACCCCGTAGCGTTCGCGCAGCTTCGGCTCGAAGAACGCGCCGATGCCGGTCTCGAACAGGACGGTCTTGCCGTTGAGCGGGCTGGCCAGCAGCGCGCGGCAGGCCAGGTCGATGCGGTTGTGCTCGTCGGGGCTGACCCACTTCTCCCAGAGGGCGCGGGGCGCGTTGCCGAACATCGCCCCGCCGTCGAGCTTCTGCGAGTTGCCGCGGATGGACCAGAGTTTCATGCGCGAATGCTAGCCGCGTGCCGGTTAAGAACCCGCAAGCCGGCCGCGCTCAGGGCGCGGCCGCCGCCTCCATCTGCCGCACCTGCGCGGAGCTTTCGCGGTAGCGCGGATCGCCGCCGGCCTGCAGGGTGCCGCTGCGCAGGTCCCACATCACGGTCTGCAGGTTGCCCCACACGTGGCTGGAGGCCCGGCCGCTGACGTTGTCCTCGGGCAGGTCCAGGGTGTGGCCCATGGCGCGCAGACGCTGCGCGGTGGCCGCGTCGAACGCGCCGCGCTCGGCCAGCACCACATCCGGCCACCACTGGTGGTGGAAGCGCGGCAGCGCCGCCACCTCCTGCGCGCCCAGGCCATCGTCGTAGCCCAGCACGCCCAGCAGCACCATGGTGATGATGCGGCTGCCGCCCGGGGTGCCCAGCACCGCGATGCGGTCCGGCGAGAGCATGAAGGTCGGGGTCATCGAGCTGAGCGGGCGCTTGCCCGGCTGCGGCGCGTTGGCCTCGTAACCCATCACGCCGAAGGCGTTGGGCTGGCCCGGCAGCAGGGCGAAGTCGTCCATCTCGTTGTTCAGCAGCACGCCGGTGCCCGGCGGCACCAGGCCCGAGCCGAACAGCAGGTTCACCGTCTGGGTGACTGCGGCGCGGTTGCCCTCGGCGTCGATGATCGAGAAGTGGGTGGTCTCCTCGTCCTCCAGCGGCGTGGGCAGGCCCGACAGCGCGTCGCTGGGGGTGGCCTTCTCCGGGTGGATGGTCGCGCGCAGGCCGGCCGCGTAGTACGGGCTGGTCAGCACGTCCACCGGCACGTGCACGAAGTCCGGGTCGCCCAGGTAGAAGGTGCGGTCGCGGTAGGCGCGGCGCATCGCCTCGATGGTCAGGTGCGCGCGCGCGGCCGGATCCAGCCCGCGCAGGTCCCAGGCGGAGAGGATGTTGAGCATCTGCGCCAGGGCCACGCCGCCCGAGGACGGCGGCGGCGCGGTGACGATCTCCCAGTCGCGGTAGCGGAAGCGCAGCGGCTCGCGCTCCTTGACCCGGTACGCGGCCAGGTCCTCGGCGGTCCACTGCCCGCCGGCGGCGCGCACGCCGGCCACCAGCTTCTTCGCCACCGGGCCGCGGTAGAAGCCGTCGAAGCCGCGCTCGGCGATCGCCTCCAGGGTCCGCGCCAGGTCGGGCTGGCGCAGGATCTGCCCCTCGCGCATCGGCTTGCCGTCGATCAGGAAGGCCTGGCGGGTGCCGGGGTAGCGCTCCATGACCTCGCGTCGGGCCGCGTAGCCGCGCTCCAGGCGGCCGTAGACCGGGAAGCCGTCGCGCGCCAGGCGGATGGCCGGGGCCAGGCTCTCGGACAGCGGCAGGCGGCCGTAGCGCTCGGCCACGTGCACCAGTGCCGCCGGCAGGCCGGGGATGGCGGCCGCCCACGGGCCGTTCTGGGCGCGGTCGCTGTCCAGCTTGCCGTCGGCGCCGCGGTAGCGCTCGGAAGTCACCGCGGCCGGCGCGGTCTCGCGTGCGTCCACGAACACGTCGCGGCCGCTGGCCGCGTCGTGCAGCAGGAAGAAGCCGCCGCCGCCCAGGCCGGAGCTGATCGGCTCGACCACCGACAGCGCGGCCGAGACCGCCACGGCGGCGTCGAAGGCGTTGCCGCCCTTGGCCAGGACCTCGAAGCCGGCCTCGGTGGCGGCCGGATGGGCGCTGGCGATGGCCGCACCCGGCGGATGCGCGGTGGCGCCGGCCTGCCCGCGCGCGGGCGCTTCGGCGTGGACGGGGAGCGCGGCCGGCACCAGCAGGGCCAGTGCCAGCAGGACGCGATGGACAAGGGTCATGGAGCGGCCTGGTGCGGATAGAGCTCAGAGTGCTCCCGCTGCAGTCGGCGAAGCTTCTCCAGCAGCGCCTCCCTGCTCTCGGGATGCTCGGGGTCCGGATCGATGCATTCCACCGGGCAGACGGCCACGCACTGCGGCTCGTCGAAGTGGCCGACGCATTCGGTGCAGCGCGCCGGATCGATCACGTAGATGGTCTCGCCCATCGAGATGGCCTGGTTCGGACAGGCCGGCTCGCAGACGTCGCAGTTGACGCAGGTCTCGTTGATGCGCAGCGACACGACGGGCGTCCGCACCGGCGGCACCCGCGGGCGCCACCGGTGCGATTCTCCTTACTTGGCTTCGATGAACACGTACTCGGCGCCGGTTGGGGCGATCGCCGCCTCGACGCGCGGGTTGTCGGCCGCGTCGCCGATGAACAGGATGCGCACGCCCTTCATGGTGTCGGCCGGCACGTCCTTGAACGCCACCTCGATCAGGTCGGCCATGCGCGCGGACGCCGGCGAGCCGAAGGCCAGCAGGTTGCCCTTCTGGATGCCGCGGGCCATGGCGGTGGTGGCCGCCTCGACCTGGCGCTGGTACTTGGCCTCGAACTCCGGGTCCGACTCCGGCGGCAGGTAGTACAGGAACGGGTTGTTGGTGATGGTGCCCATGTTCTCCTGCACCACCTGCGGCAGGTAGGCCTTCCACGCGGCGTCGTCGTCGCGCGGCGGAGCGGTCAGCACCTTGGCCTCGGCGGCCTCGTTGGCCACCTGCGCCTCGTCCTTATTGCAGCCGGACAGCGCCAGGGTCGAGGCCAGGCAGACGGCCAGCAGCACGCGGGTATTGCGGTTCATGGGAAACCTCCCTTGGGGTACTTGGATTGAGAGATCAGTCGGAATTCGCCTCGCCCCGCCATGCCGCCTGCAGGGCCGCGGCCACCGCCGGCGTCACGAAGCCCGAGACGTCGCCTCCCAGTCGGGCGATCTCGCGCACCAGCGAGGATGAGATGAAGCTGTACTGTTCGGCCGGGGTCAGGAACAGGGTCTCGACCTCCGGGATCAGGCGGCGGTTCATGCTCGCCATCTGGAACTCGTACTCGAAGTCGGACACCGCGCGCAGGCCGCGCAGCAGCACCCCGGCCCCCACCTCGCGCACGAAGTGCGCCAGCAGCGTGTCGAAGCCGCGCACCTCCACGTTGGGATGGCCGGCCAGGGCCTCGCGGGCCAGGCGCACGCGCAGCTCCAGCGGCAGGGTCGGGCCCTTGGTCGGGCTGGCGGCCACGCCCACGACGATGCGGTCGAACAGCGGCGCCGCGCGCGCCACCAGGTCGATGTGACCGTTGGTGATCGGGTCGAAGGTACCGGGATAGACGGCGGTGCGGCTGTTGGCCACAGGCGTTCACTCAGGGGGCTGGGTGGGCGCCGGCGAGTGTATCAGCGCGCGTGTTCCCGGGGCCACGGTACAGTGCAGCACGCGCCTGCGCGGTGCGCAGCTCGCGGTGCGGCAGCCAGCCCGGAGGCGGCGCGGGCGCCGCCCCCGGCGGCGACTCCACGTACAGCCAGCCGCCCGGCGCCAGCCACGGCGCCAGCGCGCGCAGCGCCGGCTCCCACAGTGCGGCGGCGAACGGGGGATCGAGGAACACGATGTCGAACGGCTCCGGCGTGGCCGCAGCCAGCCAGCGCAGCGCGTCCTCGCGCACCACCCGCACCCGGTCGTGCGCGCGCAACCGCTCCACGTGGCCGGCCAGGGCGGCGGCCAGGGCCGGATCGCGTTCCACCAGGGTGGCGTGCGCGGCCCCGCGCGAGACCGCCTCCAGCCCCAGCGCGCCGGTGCCGGCGAACAGGTCCAGCACGCGCGCGCCCGGCAGCGCCGGCATCAGCCAGTTGAACAGGGTCTCGCGCACGCGGTCGGAGGTCGGACGCAGGCCGGGGGCATCGGCCACCGGCAGGCGGGTGCCGCGCCAGCGGCCGCCGATGATGCGCACCACGCCGGGCTGGCGCGGGGCGGCGCCACGGGCCGGGGGACGGCGGCTCATCGGCCGCTCCGCGAAGGGATCGCCGCAGGGGGCATACACGTCGGCTTTGCTAGCATGTGCGGCATTTTCCGACATTCCCGCGCAATGATCAGTTTCTTCCGCCGCAAGAAGCCCGAAACTCCGCCCGCGCCGCCGTCCTCCGGCAGCCGCTTCAGCGCGGAGGAGCTGGCCGCCGCGTTCCCGCAGGCGCCCGCCGGCGAGGCGCCGGCCGGGGCAGCGGCGGAGCCGACGGCGGCCGATGCGGCCGCGCCGCAGCCGGCGCCGGAAACCGCCGCGCAGGCGCCCGAGACCGGCGCCACGCCCACGCCCACGCCCACGCCCGCCGGACCGGCCGAGGCCGAGCCAGCCGCCGAGCCGCCGGCCGCGCCGGCCGCGCCGGCCGGCAGGCGCGGCTGGCTCGAGCGCCTGCGCCGCACCAGCGCCGCGCTGGGCCTGGGCGGCCTGTTCTCGCGCAACCCGAAGCTGGACGAGGCGCTGCTGGAGGAGATCGAGACCGCCCTGCTGACCGCCGACGTCGGCGTGCCGGCCACCACCGCCCTGGTGGAGTCGCTGCGCAAGCGCATGAAGGCACGCGAGTTCGCCGACGCCCGCGCCATGCTCGCCGCCCTGCGCGCCGACCTGGTGGAGATGCTGCGCCCGGTGTCGCGGCCACTGCGCATCGACCCCGCGGCCAGGCCGTTCGTGCTGCTGACCGTGGGCGTCAACGGCGTGGGCAAGACCACGACCATCGGCAAGCTGGCCCGCCGCTTCCGCGAGGAGGGCCACAGCCTGATGCTGGCCGCCGGCGACACCTTCCGCGCCGCCGCGGTGGCGCAGCTGCAGGCTTGGGGCGAACGCAACGGGGTGACCGTGATCGCCCAGGGCCAGAACGCCGATCCGGCTTCGGTGGCCTACGACGCCCTGCAGGCGGCCAGGGCCCGCGGCATCCAGGTGCTGATCGCCGACACGGCCGGCCGCCTGCACACCCAGGTCGGCCTGATGAACGAGCTGGGCAAGATCAAGCGCGTGCTGCAGAAGCTGGACCCGGCCGCGCCGCACGAGGTGCTGATGGTGATCGACGGCACGACCGGCCAGAACGCGCTCAGCCAGCTGCGCCAGTTCCACGCCGCGGTGGGCGTGACTGGACTGGTGGTGACCAAGCTGGACGGCACCGCCAAGGGCGGCGTGGTGTTCGCCCTGGCGCGCGAGTTCGGCATCCCGATCCGTTTCGCCGGCATCGGCGAGCGCCCGGAGGACCTGCGCGTGTTCGACCCGGAAGCCTTCGTGGACGCCCTGCTGCCGGAAACCCTGGGCAACGCCTGATGCCGCGCGCGCGCCGCACCGCCCCCGCCGCGGTGCCACCGGCCGCGGCCGGCGACGACGGCTTTGCCGCGCGCCTGCTGGCCTGGTTCGACCGCCACGGCCGCCACGACCTGCCCTGGCAGCATCCGCGCACGCCCTACCGGGTGTGGCTGTCGGAGGTGATGCTGCAGCAGACCCAGGTGGCCACGGTCATCCCCTACTTCGAGCGCTTCGTGCGCGCTTTCCCCGACCTGCCGGCGCTGGCCGCGGCGCCGGCCGACGCGGTGATGGCGCACTGGGCCGGGCTGGGCTACTACTCGCGCGCCCGCAACCTGCACGCGGCGGCCAGGCTGTGCGTGGAGCGCCACGGCGGCGAGCTGCCGCGCGACCTGGAGGCACTGACCGCGCTGCCGGGCATCGGCCGCAGCACCGCCGGCGCGATCCTGGCCCAGGCCTGGGGCGACCGCTTCCCGATCCTGGACGGCAACGTCAAGCGTGTGCTGGCCCGCTACCACGGCGTCGAGGGCTGGCCCGGCCTGCCGGCGGTGGAGAAGCGCCTGTGGGCGTTGGCCGAATCGCACCTGCCGCACGCACGCCTGGCCGACTACACCCAGGCGCAGATGGATTTCGGCGCCACCCTGTGCACGCGCGCGCAGCCGGCCTGCGTGCTGTGCCCGCTCAACGACGCCTGCGTGGCCCTGGGCGCGGGCCGCACCGGGGAACTGCCCGCACCGCGCCCGGCCAGGGTGTTGCCCGAGCGCAGCGCGGTGGTGCTGCTGGCCGAGGATGCGGAGGGCCGCCTGCTGCTGCAGCGGCGCCCGCCCACCGGCGTGTGGGCCACGCTGTGGTCGCTGCCGGAGGCCGAGGACGAGGCCGCCGCGCGCGCCTGGTTCAGGCGCCACCTGCAGGGCCGCTGGGCGCCCGAGCCGCTGCCCGAGCTGCCGCACGCCTTCAGCCACTACCGCCTGCGCCTGCGCCCGCTGCGCCTGCGCCGGGTCGCGCCGCGGCCGGCGGCGGGCGACAATCCCGACCTGCGCTGGGTGGCACGCGCGGAACTGCACGCCCTCGCCCTGCCCGCCCCGATCCGCAAGCTCACCGGACCCTGAAGATGCCCCGCACCGTCTACTGCCAGTACGAAAAGCGCGAAACCGAAGGCCTGGACTTCGTCCCCTGGCCGGGCGAACTGGGCCGGCGCATCCACGCCCACATCGGCAAGAACGCCTGGAACGCCTGGCTGGCGCACCAGACCATGCTGATCAACGAGAACCGCCTGTCCCCGCGCGACCCGAAGCACCGCGCCTTCCTCGAGGCGGAGATGGAGAAGTTCCTGTTCGGCGGCGGTGCGGAGAAGCCGGCCGGCTACGTGCCACCGACCGCGGACTGACTGCGCGTCCCGCGCCGGCACGCGCCCGGGCGCCCTGCCGCGCCGGCCCTACGGCGTGGCTTCCGCCTCGCGCTGCTTCACCGCGGCCTCGCGCAGTTCCTGCTGGGCCTGGCGCAGGCCGGCCACATCCACCCGGCGGATGCTCTGGATGCGGCAGGGAATCCGCCCCACCTCGCTCACCCCCGGCCCCAGCGGGATCACCTCGTCGAAGCGCGCCTGCACCTGGCTGCCGGTGCTGGTGAGGGTCATGCCCGGGGCGTGGTCCAGGTCCTGGCAGCGCCCGGCCAGCTCCAGCAGCCAGGCCTCGCACGGCCGCGTCCACACCACCAGCGCCTCCTCGCCCAGCGGGGTCCAGCCGCTCGGGCGGCCGAACAGGGTGAAGCTGCGCACCTCCTCGCCGGCGTGCGAGCGGTACAGCGCCAGGCGCTCGGCATCGCTCATCCGCGGCATGCCGGCGCAACCGCCGAGCACGGCCGCCAGCGCAAGCATGGTCAGGCTCTTCCTCATCGCGAATGCTCCCGTACGGACGACTGCGGCGATCATCCCGCGCCACCCCTCGCCCGCCAACGTGCCCGGCGAAGGATGTTCAGCGTGGATGAGGCTTGTCGGGACGTTCCGTCCCCGCTATCATGCCGCTCCTCGTCGCGGCACCGCCGCCACGGAACACCGGCCGGGTAGCTCAGTTGGTAGAGCAGGGGACTGAAAATCCCCGTGTCGGGGGTTCGATTCCCTCCCCGGCCACCATCGGATTCGAAAAAGGGCCTGCTGCGAAGCAGGCCCTTTTCCGTTGCAGCGGTGCCGTGCAACGGCGCCCGCCTGCGTGGCATCCGGCCCATCTGGGCGGAATTTTCCTACACCTCACTGCGCCACCAGCCGATGGTGGCACCAGGCGCGACGTGCATGATGGCGGCCACCCGAAGCCCCGCCCACACGCAAGGCCATGGAACATCGAGTGCTGACTGTCGCCAAGGACCACCGAGGCTGCACCGTGTTCGACAACGGGCGCGCCCTGGCGGTGTATCCGGACGAGGAATCGGCGCTGGACCTGGCGCTGCTGCTGGCCGACGCCACCCGCCTGCGCAACCACCCCGTGCTGGTGCAGGTCTCCCGCTACGGCCAGCCGCCCCGCCGCCTGTCCTGCTGACCCGCGCGCCCCGCGTGGACGCGGGGGCCACCATCCTGGATGCTAGGATCGGCCGCAGGTCGCCCGGAGGAGGCTCCATGCGTGCGCTGATCCCGCTGCTGCTGTGCCTGGCGCTGTTCCCCGCCCCCGCCCGGGCCGCCGGCCCGGTCGCCTCGGTGCCCGAGCTGGACCTGTCGCGCTATGCCGGCCTCTGGTACGAGATCGCGCACCTGCCGCTGTCCTTCCAGCGGCGCTGTGCCGGCGACATCACCGCCCAGTACGCGCTGCGCAGCGACGGCACCATCAGCGTCCACAACGCCTGCCGCACCCACGACGGCAACCGTATCGAGGTCGACGGCGTGGCCCGCCCGGTGCCCGGCCACCCGGGCCGGCTGCGCGTGCGCTTCGCCCCGGACTGGCTGGCGTGGGTTCCGTTCGTGTGGGCCGACTACTGGGTGATCGCCCTGGACCCGGACTACCAGTGGGCGGTGGTGGGCGACCCGGACCGCGACTACCTTTGGATCCTCTCGCGCGAACCGGCGATGGACCGCACCCTGTTCGAGCAGCTGCGCGGCCGCGCCGAAGCCATGGGCTACGACCTTGCGCCGCTGGTGCTCGCCGCCCCGCTGCGCGAGCCGCTGCCCGAGCCGTAGTATCCTGCCGCCCTCGCGGTTCTCGGAGGCGGCATGAAGCGGATCCTGCACATCCTCGCCACCCTGGCCCTGCTGGCGGCGGCGGCCCTGGGCGCCGGCTGCGCCGGCGGCGCCAAGCGCGTCTCGCCGCCGGCGGCCATGGTCCAGCAGCTGCAGGTCCAGGCCGACGGCAGCTGGACCGTGGACGTGCGCCTGCACAACTACAGCAGCGTGTCCATGCGCTTCGACCACGTCCGCCTGGAGCTGAGCGTGGACGAGCACCCGGCCGGCACCCTGGAGGCCTCGCCCGCCCTGTCCATCGGCCCGACCGCGGCCGACGTGGTCCAGGTGACCCTGCGCCCGCAGCCGATGGCGCGGCTGGCGGTGGCCGACGCGCTGGCCTCCCGGCGCGCCCTCTCCTACCGGCTGGAGGGCACGGTCCGGGCCACGCCCGACGAGGCCGGCAAGGCCCGGGAATTCAAGGGGGACGGCCAGAGCGCGCTCAACCCCGCCCCGGGGCTGGAAGGCGTGCTGCGCTGAACGCGGTACACAAACCGTCTCCGATCGGGTATAAGCTCGATTCCCGATGGAGACGGACGCTGCCAGGACAGGTCTGATCTACGCCGGAACGGAGGCGCCGCGCGCGTCCCCGGTCGCGGGGCGGCCCTTCTCGCCCAACCTGCGGGTCCTGTCCCTGGATTCCCATGGCCGCGCCATGAGCTGGATCCACTGGCAGGAAGCCACCTGCCTGTACGCGCGCGACGCGGTGGCCTGGACCATCGGCGAACCCTGCATGCGCGTGCACGGCGGCACCAACCGCCTCACCGGCGACCGCAGCGTCATCGAGCTGCACCCGATCATCGCCACCCGCGGCCACCCGCGGAACCGCGCCCTGGACCCGACCCCGGCGCTGACCAACTCCGCCCTGTTCGCCCGCGATGCCTACCTGTGCATGTACTGCGGCGGGCAGTTCCCGCGCCCGTACCTGACCCGCGACCACGTCCTGCCCCTGTCCCGCGGCGGCAGGGACGTGTGGGAGAACGTGGTCACCGCCTGCTTCCAGTGCAACTCGCGCAAGGGCAACCGCACCCCGGCCCAGGCCAACATGCCGCTGCTGGCGGTGCCGTACCGGCCCAGCTGGATCGAACACCTGATCCTCTCCAACCGCAACATCCTGGCCGACCAGATGGCCTTCCTGAAGGCGCAGCTGCCCAGCCGCTCCAAGCTCTGCGCCTGAGGCGGGCCCGCCCCGGAGCGCCTCCTGAACGGGCTTGCTTGCCCCCCGCCATGAACCGGGAGGAAAATGGGCGATCCTCACGACTCCCTCCCGATGAGCATCGACTCCTCCCGTTACCCGCGCCTTTCGCGCATCGACTCGCCGGCCGACCTGCGCAAGTTCGACGAGGCCGAGCTGCCGGCGGTGGCGGAGGAGCTGCGCGCCTTCCTGATCGAATCGGTCGGGCGCAGCGGCGGCCACTTCGCCGCCGGCCTGGGCGTGATCGAGCTGACCGTCGCCCTGCACTACCTGTACGAGACGCCGAAGGATCTGCTGGTGTGGGACGTGGGGCACCAGACCTACCCGCACAAGATCCTCACCGGCCGCCGCGACCGCATCCACACGGTCAAGCAGAAGGGCGGCATCGCCCCCTTCCCCAAGCGCGAGGAAAGCGAGTACGACACCTTCGGCGTCGGCCACTCCTCCACCTCCATCTCCGCCGCGCTGGGCATGGCCGTGGCCCTGCAGCGCGCCGGCGACCCGCGCAAGGTGGTGGCGGTGATCGGCGACGGCGCGATGACCGCCGGCATGGCCTACGAGGCCCTGAACCACGCCGGCGGCATGGAACCGGAGCCGGACCTGCTGGTCATCCTCAACGACAACCGGATGTCCATCTCCGAGAACGTGGGCGGACTGACCAAGATGCTGGGCCGGCTGTCCAGCAGCCAGACCCTCAACCGGATCCGCGAGGGCGGCAAGAAGCTGCTGGGCGACAAGAACAAGCCGCCGGCGCGCTTCGTCAAGCGCTGGGAGGAACACTGGAAGGGCATGTTCGTGCCCTCCACGCTGTTCGAGGAGATGGGCTTCCACTACACCGGCCCGATCGACGGCCATGACCTGCCGGCGCTGCTGGGGGCACTGCGCACCCTGCGCACCCTCAAGGGCCCGCAGCTGCTGCACGTGATCACCACCAAGGGCAAGGGCTACCACCTGGCCGAGGACGACCAGATCGGCTACCACGCCGTCGGCCCGTTCGACCCGGCCAAGGGCGTGGTGGCCAAGCCCGGCGCCAGGAAGCCCACCTACACCGACATCTTCAGCGACTGGCTGTGCGACATGGCCGCGGCCGAGCCGCGCCTGCTGGCCATCACCCCGGCCATGCGCGAGGGCTCGGGCCTGGTGCGCTTCAGCAGGGAATACCCGGAGCGCTACTTCGACGTGGCCATCGCCGAGCAGCACGCGGTGACCCTGGCCGCGGGCATGGCCACCCAGGGCGCCAAGCCGGTGGTGGCGATCTACTCCACCTTCCTGCAGCGCGGCTACGACCAGCTGGTCCACGACGTGGCCACCCAGAACCTGGACGTACTGTTCGCCATCGACCGCGGCGGCGTGGTCGGCCCCGACGGCGCCACCCATGCCGGCAACCTGGACCTCAGCTACCTGCGCTGCGTGCCCAACATGACGGTGATGGCGCCGGCCGACGAGAACGAGTGCCGGCAGATGCTCACCACCGGCCTGCGCCACCCCGGCCCGGCCGCGGTGCGCTACCCGCGCGGCACCGGCCCCGGCGTGGCCGTGGATCCGGCCCTGGAGACCCTGCCCATCGGCAGGGCGCAGCTGCGCCGCAGCGGCGGCCCGATCGCCCTGCTGGCCTTCGGCGCCACCGTCGCCGCGGCCGAGGAGGTCGGCGCCGAGCTGGGCCTGACCGTGGTCAACATGCGCTTCGTCAAGCCGCTGGACCGCGCCCTCATCCTGGAGCTGGCGCGCACCCACGAGGGCTTCGTCACCATCGAGGACAACGTGGTGGCCGGCGGCGCCGGCTCGGGCGTGTCCGAGCTGCTGGCCGCCGAGGGCGTGGTGCTGCCGGTGCTGCACCTGGGGCTGCCCGACGCCTTCCAGCACCACGCCAGCCGCGAGGACCTGCTGGCCGAGGCCGGCATCGACGCGGCCGGCATCCGCGCGGCGGTGCTCAAGCGTTGGCCCCGGCTGGCCGACGCCACCCTGCCCCACGCGGCCGGCGCCTGAAGCCGGCCACGGCCGCTAAGGCCGCGCCGCTTCCGGCGGCGCGGCGTCCGCCTCCACCCCGGTTTCCGCGTCCTCCCCGTCCGGCGCCTGCACCCGGCAGCCGCGCGCCCGCAGCGCCGCGATGAAGCCGTGCCGGTCGTGCAGCAGGTGGCCGATCGGCAGCACGGCGAAGGAGACCGGATGTGCCTCCAGCGCCGCCAGCGCCGCCTCCACCCAGCGCCCGCGCACCCGTGCCTCGATGTCGTCCAGCCCGCCGGCGCGCGGTGTCGGAGGCCATCCAGGCGGCGAGGCAGGCGGAGGCCTGGCCGCCGTCGTCGGGCATCGCGCGCAGGGCGGCGATGTCGCCGGTGGCCCAGGCGTTGGCGCGGCGCACCGCTTGCGGCAGCTGGTGTTCGACCAGGTCCAGGGTGCGGCGGAAGCACTCCAGGTCCTGCGGCCACAGCGGCTCGGCGCGGAACTCGGCCAGCGCCCGGCGCGGATCCTCCACCTTTATCTCCCCCCCGGTGGCCACCGGCTGCAGGCCGCGCGTGTCCACCACCGAGGCGATCAGCGGCCAGACCACCCGGTCGCCGTCGGCGCGCAGGCCGTGCTCCTCCCGCGCAGCCCGGTACAGCTGGTAGGCGGCGATCTCCGGACGGCGCTTCCCGATGCCGCGCTCGCGGCCCAGGTAGCGCGCCTTCAGCCGGCTCCAGCGCGCGTACAGGTCCGGCGGCAGCACCTGCTGCAGGCTCCTGCCGCCGGGATTGCGCATGGCCCGGTAAGCCGCCGGCACCAGCACCAGGCCGCGCAGCAGGCCCACGTCGGCCTTGACGCCCACCTCCGGCGCCTGCAGCACCGCGCCGGCCTCGGCCAGCACCTGGCGCACCTCGTCGGCCTGCCACTGGATGTCGCCCGGCAGCGGCGACTGCGTGCCGAGGATGTGGAGCACGTGGCCGTCGCGGCTGACCCGCCACAGGCCCGGCCCCGGCTGCGCCCCGGTGACCACCACCGGCGCCATTTCCACCACCGCCCCGGCGCCGGGCGGCGGGGCCCGCGGGCCGTCGGCCCGCGCGACGCCGGCCGCCAGCACCGCCGCCAACCCGAGCATCGCCGCGAAGGATGCCTCGCGCATCGCGCTCCCCCGTCACAAACCCCGCCCAGGATAGGCAGCCGGCATGCGGCACCACCAGCCCGCCCGCCTCACGCCACGGCCACGTCCGCGACACGGGCGGTTGACGGCCCCGGGCCGAGGATGGGGCCATGGACGCCCGCCCCCACATCGAAGCCGAACTGGCCCGCCTGGAACGCCGCCTGCCCGTCCTCCCCGGCCAGTGCAAACCTGACCGGGCGCTGGAAGCCTTCGCCCGCGAGGCCCGGCCGCTGACCGCCGATCCCCCGGCGGAACTGGAGGCCTACATCCACCAGCGCCTGAACTGCATGCTGGCCGAGGCCGGGCTGGCGCCGGAGGGCGAGCTCTGCACCCGACAGGGATGAAAGTCCTGCCCTCCGACGCCCCGGTCCCGGCCTTGACATTGCGTCCGGTTGCTCATACGCCTCCCGCAGCGCAAGGAGCAGGAGCATCTCCACGGCAGCCAAGAAAGCGTTCGAATTGCGCATGGTCGCCGGGCTCCTCCGCCGGCTCGGCTTCCCGCACGACACCGTCGCGCCATTGAAAGACCCCCCACGACGGCCCCGACGTGCTCATCACGGCGCATGGGTGCTCCATAGGCGTGGAAGTCACCCAGATCCAGACGCCCCCCGAAGAGCGGGAGTCGTACTCCTGGATGGAAGAGATAGTCCGCCGCGCCGAACGCGCCTACCTCGATGCAGGCGGCCCACCCGTCCGGGTCCAGTTGTCCTTCCTGCCGGGGACCAACCTCCGCGGAGTGGACAGGCGCGAGGCCGGCCGTTCCCTGGCGCAATTCCTGCTGGATCCACCTGGAAGCGTGCACTCCGGGATCAGCTCCGTGGAGCCGCGCAACATCCCGGGCCCGCTGTCCGGCCATGTCCTCCAGTTGCAGTTCTGGTCCGAACCGGACCCGGGACCTTGGCAATGCATCCAGGCGGGGCCGGTCGAAGCGTTGACCGACGAGGTTCCTGCTGCCGCGATAGCCAGGAGAACCGAGCGTCTTCCCGCATACCGGAACAAAGGCTTCGACAAATACTGGCTGCTGATCTGCGCTCCCCCTGAAAATCCGGCCTGCAGGTTTGAAGATGGCCGGAACTTCAGCCCGTCCACGATCGAGTCCCCCTTCGACCGGACGTTCTTCTACGACGGCTGGCAGATGTTCGAGCTGGGCAACCGGAAATGACCAGCACCACGCCGGAGAACCATGACGCACCGTGGCGGGAGGTGTCACCCGGTCGAGGCGATGGGTGCAGATGGTGTGCTGAACGAAAAAGCGGCCTGCGATGCGATCGCGGTAGCCTCTACACAATAGCAGGCTACAGGCCCCTAACTGTGCGGGTTTGCCAGTTTTGCGGTGCGCAGTTACCGCCAAAGTTACCGCCAGCCGTTCGCTGCTTGGCCTTGCCGATGCCGTCGTTTGCACCGAAATGGTGCATCCGCGATTTCCGCGGCGGCGAAAAAAACCTCTCCGTGGGGCGGCGGCTGGTCCGTGGACCCTCGGCCGTCGAGCTTTGCCCCGCCCCCCATACGGTCACGCCGCCCAGCCCGACTGCCCCCCCCCGGCCGTCGCAGCCTCCAGTCACCGCAGCGGTGGCGCTGCATCGGCCAGCGTGACAGGTGTCCCAGGTCACAGCCGCCCATGCCGGCGGGCGGGGTCACGGTGTCGGGCAGGGAGTGCCGGCAATCGCCGCAGGCCACCAGCGGGCGCGGGATCGCCTTTCCGACCCTCCGCCTGAAACACCACGGGCACGCCTTTACCTTCGGCGGACAGCCCGGCCACAGCAGGACCGGGCCGCAGCCTTCGCAGGTGCACGCTACAGGCTCGCCCCATCCCGGCGGCACCATGCCCGCGTCCATTTGCTGCCCGGCCTCCAGTGCGAGCAGGTACGCCCGCAGGGTGTCATCGGGCAGGCCGGCGCAGGCGACCGCATCGGCATCGGCCAGCCCGTGCACAAGCCCGGCCGGCAGCCCCTCATCGGCGGCCAGGGCCAGCAGCCGCGCGCGCTGTTCCTTCGCTTTCTCAGCGTCGCCCCCCTGCGATTTTTGCGATTCTGCGATTCTTTGGGCTGTCGGGGTGCCGAGAATCGCAGTAATCGCAGGAATCGCAGCGGGTCCGGTTTCCGAATCACGCAGCAGGCGTGCGAGTAGCCCGGCCATCTCAGCCGCCCTCCGGTGCGATGCGCCAGACGTTCCGGCGGTGACGGCCGTCTAGCTCCATGCCGCCTTCCACGGCTTCAGCCCAGCCGGCCCGTTCAAGCTCGCCCATTGCCCGCGCGAAGGTTTCCCGCTCACGGATGCGCGCGGGCCCTTTGTGAAGGGCGTCCGTCGAATACAGCAAGGTCCGACCGGTTTCGTGGCACCACTTGAGCAGCGCTTCCGCGTCCCGAACCTCCGGCGAGACTTCCGCCGTGCCGGCCAGCCTTACGGCCTCGTGCAGGTGCCACAGCGCCAGTTCCGCCGCCCGCGCCATCGTGCCGGCGTCGATTTCCTGCGCCGCCGTCGATTCCAGCAGAGTCAACACCCCGGCAATTCGCAGCGCCTGTTCCGGCGTCTTACTGGCCCACGGCTTCACGGTCGCAAACTGCCCGCCCGGCCTCATGCCGGCCTCCACTGCATCGTGAAGCTGCACCCATACCGCCTTCGCGGTCGCGTCCAGGTGCAGCGCGCGCGGCCGCAGTTCCTGCCGCTCCCCTTCCGCCAACGGTAGCGGCTGCCGGTGCAGCTCCCCAAGCCGATACGCCATGCGCGCCAGTGCCGCATCATCGCGCAGGCTCTCCGGCCGATACGCCCGCGTCCCGGCCGTCGACTCGGGCCATGCCAACAGGCACCGCGCCAGGAAGCCTTGCCCGGCCAGAACATCATCGGACAGCGCCCGCTCGGCGATGACAGGCTGCGCCAGCAGGTGCAGTGCCAGGCGGCGGCCATACAACTTGGTCGCACCATCCAGCGAGCGCACGCGATCCAGCGTGCCGTTGTCCCACAGCTTGCAGAGTGTGCCCGCCGTCCGGGCCACGGCTTCCTTGCTCATGCCGTGGCCACCGAAGACCAGCGCCGCCTCGTCCGTGAACGCGCCAACGCTCGGCCAGCCGCCCGCCAGCAGCTTTGCCAGGCCCTCGGCGGTGAAGTCCCCGACAATCAAGCGCGGAATCAACGGAGCCGGCGGGGCCGGGCCGATGGCCTTCAATGCGTCCGCCAGTCCCACGCCCTTCGACTTGCCGGCCTGCTTCCTGGCATCGGCGCAGCGCGCCTCCCATTCCGCCACGTCTGCCGCATGGGTGCGCAAGTCCAACTCGTAGCCCTTGGCCAGTTCCTTTTCGTAGTCCCGCGCAGCCCGCATCGCTTCGGCGTCTACCGCGCTCTTCCGCTCGCCCGACTCGGCAATGGTCAGCATCCAGAGTGATAGCGGGATTTCCCGCCCGTCAATCTCAACGTTAGCGAGCGCCTGCGCGGCCAGCGATGCCGCCGCCAGGACGGATGCTCCGCACACCGCATCCGGCGCTTGGATGACGCGCCGCAGGCTTTCCGCTGCCGGTTGCAGGATCGGCCCAAGCTCGGCAATGGGGTACGGCTCCGGCGGCGGCACGGGCCGGCGCAGCGGCTCAGGCGCGAAGCCGTCAACCCTCACAGCAGGGTCGTGCACCATCGGCAGCGTGTCCAGGTTGCCGCCGGGGTTCGCCGCCAGCCAATCCACCACGTCGCCATGCTCGGGCAGGCCCAGAGCCGCAACGTCGACGCGCTCCACAGCGCAGCCCAGCGCGCGCAGGCGGGTTTCCACGGCGTCGGCATACTTGGTGCCGGCCTCGTCATGGTCGGGCCACAGGATCGCGCTACGGCCGCGCAGCGGCGACCAGTCGGCAGCATCCGCGCTCGACGCGCTTCCGCTTGTGGTCGCCACCTTGCCCGCCTTCGCCAGCGCATCGGCGCAGGCTTCCCCCTCCACGATCCAGACGGGCGCGGACGGATCGGCCGCCAGCAGCTCGGGCAGGCGATACAACGCCCGGCCCGTTGCCGGCGCGGGCGGCTCGCCCAGTACGTAGCCGGTGCCGTTCCATCGCATCGGGCGAATCCACTTTTCGCCGGAGCCGGGGTGCTTGCAGCGGATGCGCCAATAGGCCGGCGTCCCGTCCGCATTGCGGTATTCGTGCAGGGCGGCGGGCCGGAAGCCGTCACGGATAGCAGCATCGGCCAGTCTGCGCGCGGCATCCTTTGGAGTTTCCACGGGAACGGCGCTCATGCGGCACCCCCGGTCAGCTCAGCCACCGCATCGCGGAAGCTCATGCCGGTCAGCCGCTCGTGGAAGCTCAGCAGGTCACCCGCACCACAGCCGGCGAAGCATCGCCAGCCGCCATGCACCAGGTTCACGCTCAGCGATGCATGGCGGTCCTCGTGGAACGGGCAACGGGCCTGCGCCCAGCCGGCCCCGTTCGGGCGGCTCAGCTTCGGCAGGCGCGCGCTGTAGTAGTTCGCCGGATCAGGCAGGCGGTCGCGCCACTGGTCGGCCCGTGACGACTTGTGGTAGACTCGCCATGCACTCAGCCCGCCAGCCTGTGCCCCGTTGCCCGCCTTGCGCGGGCTTCGTCGTTTCTGGGGGGATCGCATCAGGCCACCTCCTTGCCGGTGGCCTCGATCAGCGCGCGGATATCCTCCACGCGCCACGCCGTGCAGCGTTCGCCCAGCTTTACGGGTTGCGGGTAGCGGCCATCGCGCACGCCGGCCCACCAGGTAGAACGGGAAACAGGGAACAGGCCGGGAACAGCGGGCCGCTTTCGCTTGGGGTCGGCAGGCGTGCCGACAATCTGTGCCAGGCGCAGGAATCCAGTCTCAGGGAGTCGCATTGCATCGTCCGATGCCGCGCCGGAATGGGCGGCTTCGGATGCCTAAGCTATGCCTGAGAATCGGGCGGACAAAAACTGCCCGAGGGGTACAAGCGCGCTTGTACTACACAGCCGGCCAGTCCGATATGCGCCGCCGTAGTTCCCGCAACAGGTCTTCAATCGCTTCGGCGCTTACGCCTAGTTCTTCAGCGGCAGCCGCGATTTGTCCCCTTGCTATGCTCTGCAATTCGCGCACTACCTCTATCGGCTCTCTGCCTTTGCGGTCAGCTATTTCTTGCGCTCCGGTAGTGAAGCCCTCCCGCTGCGGCGCCGCCCGGAGTATCTCAGTCAGGCCAATGACAAGTGAAACGGAACCAGCTATGCGCATACGCTCAGCCGCCGGAATCTTTGCTTTCGCGGCAGCGCGCAAGTTCGGCTTGCGAGTGCCCGCAATGATGGCGGAAACCGCGCCCAAAAATTGGTTCTTCTCCCAACTGAGGGGAGAGAGGCGCACGGCCGACCCGGCAGAATTGTTGTTCTCGAGGCAACAAAACGGGGCCGGCCGTGGCCGAAGTGGATTGTATGTCCCAGCTGGGTGGCTGGAAGGGTTATCGCGTATGGGATTGGCGTCAGGAGGATCGGGGCGGCCAGTTCTGGGCGGTGCTGGAACTGGCGCCCGTAGAGGGCGCAGAGCGCCTTTGTTCGGGCTGTGACCAGCCGGTAGCGGCCATCCACGACCAGACCGTTCGCCGGATCCGGGACCTGCCGCTGTTCGAATACGCGGTGGAATTGTGGGTACCGCGGCTGCGCCTGGCCTGCCCGCGCTGCGGCC
>NZ_PDWK01000020.1 GCF_010093135.1 Pseudoxanthomonas taiwanensis
ATGTCTTCTTCGGCCGCGCCCGCCGTACCGGCGCCCGCGCCCGGCCGCCGCGACGCCGGCACCCGGCGGCGCGCGCCGGTTGCCGGTGCAACCACGGCCCTGCTACAGGGACTGCTCGGCGAAGCCGTGGCGCTTGGTCACCGCGTCCAGCTCCAGCAGGGTCTCCAGCAGGCCTTCCATGCGGTCCAGCGGCCAGGCGTTGGGGCCGTCGGACAGGGCCCTGGCCGGGTCCGGGTGGGTCTCGGCGAACAGGCCGGAGATGCCCACGGCCACCGCCGCGCGCGCCAGCACCGGCACGAACTCGCGCTGGCCGCCGGAGCTGGTGCCCTGGCCGCCGGGCAACTGCACCGAGTGGGTGGCGTCGAACACCACCGGGCAGCCGGTGTCGCGCATCACCGCCAGCGAGCGCATGTCGCTGACCAGGTTGTTGTAGCCGAAGGACGCCCCGCGCTCGCAGACCAGGATGTCCTGGTTGCCGGTGGACTTGGCCTTCTCCACCACCGGCTTCATCTCCCACGGGGAGAGGAACTGGCCCTTCTTGATGTTCACCGGCCTGCCGGCCGAGCACACCCGGCGGATGAAGTCGGTCTGGCGCACCAGGAAGGCCGGGGTCTGCAGCACGTCCACCACCGCGGCCACTTCCTCGATGGGGGTGTACTCGTGCACGTCGGTCAGCACCGGCACGCCGATCTGGCGCTTGACCTCGGCCAGCACCTTCAGGCCCTCCTCCAGGCCCGGGCCGCGGAAACTGCTGGCGCTGGTGCGGTTGGCCTTGTCGAAGCTGGACTTGAAGATGAAGTTCATGCCCAGCCGCGAAGTGATCTCCTTCAGCCGGCCGGCGGTGTCCAGCTGCAGCTGCAGCGACTCGATCACGCAGGGGCCGGCGATCAGGAACAGCGGCCGGTCCAGGCCGACCTCGAATCCGCACAGCTTCATGCGCGTGCCTCCTTCAGCAGCTTGCCGCCGGCCTTCTTCTCGCGCGCGGCGCGGATGAAGCCGATGAACAGCGGGTGGCCCTCGCGCGGGGTGGACAGGAACTCCGGATGCGCCTGGCAGGCCAGGAACCAGGGATGCACCTGGCGCGGCAGCTCGACCATCTCCACCAGGGTGTCGTCCAGCGACTTGGCCGAGATCACCAGGCCGGCGTCCTCCAGCTGGGTGCGGTAGCGGTTGTTGAACTCGTAGCGGTGGCGGTGGCGCTCGGCCACGATGTCCTTGCCGTACAGCTCGCGGGCCAGGGTGCCCGGCTTGATCCGCTGCTCCTGCAGGCCCAGGCGCATGGTGCCGCCCAGGTCGGACTTCTCGTCGCGCTTCTCGATCTCGCCGGTGCTGGTGCGCCACTCGGTGATCAGGCCGATCACCGGGTGCGGGCACTGCTTGTCGTTCTCGGTGCTGTTGGCGCCCTCCAGGCCGGCCACGTGGCGGGCGTAGTCCACCACCGCGGCCTGCATGCCGTAGCAGATGCCGAAGTACGGCACGCCGTGCTCGCGGGCATACTTCGAGGTCAGGACCTTGCCCTCGAAGCCGCGGTCGCCGAAGCCGCCCGGCACCAGGATGCCGTCCACGCCCTCCAGCAGGCCGGTGCCGTAGCGCTCGACGTCCTGCGACTCGACCCACTTGAGGTTGACCCGGGTGCGCTGGCGCAGGCCGCCGTGCTTGAGCGCTTCGCCGACCGACTTGTACGCGTCCTTGTGGTCCACGTACTTGCCGACCACGGCGATGGTGACCTCGTCCACCGGGTGCAGGGTGGCGTCCACCGCCGCCTCCCACTCGGACAGGTCGGCCGCGCCGGCCACCGGCAGGCGCAGGCGCTCGACCACCAGCGCGTCCAGGCCCTGGGCGTGCAGCTCCAGCGGCAGCTTGTACAGCACGTCCACGTCCTTGACCGAGATGACCGCGCGCTCGGAGACGTTGGTGAACAGGGCGATCTTGCGCCGCTCGCCGTCCGGCAGCGGCTGCTCCGAGCGGCACAGCAGCACGTCCGGCTGGATGCCGATGGAGCGCAGCTCCTTGACCGAGTGCTGGGTCGGCTTGGTCTTCAGCTCGCCGGCGGCGGCGATGTACGGCACCAGGGTCAGGTGCATGAACAGCGCCTTCTCCGGGCCGCGCTCGGCGCGGATCTGGCGGATCGCCTCCAGGAACGGCAGCGACTCGATGTCGCCCACCGTGCCGCCGATCTCGACCAGGGCCACGTCGAAGCCCTGGGTGGCCTCGTCGATGCAGCGCTTGATCTCGTCGGTGATGTGCGGAATCACCTGCACGGTGGCGCCGAGGTAGTCGCCGCGGCGCTCCTTGCGGATTACGGTCTCGTAGATCCGGCCGGTGGTGATGGAGTTCTTGCGGCTGAGGCGGGTGCGGACGAAGCGCTCGTAGTGGCCCAGGTCCAGGTCGGTCTCGGCGCCGTCGTCGGTGACGTACACCTCGCCGTGCTGGAAGGGGCTCATCGTGCCCGGATCCACGTTGATGTAGGGATCCAGCTTCATCATCGTGACCCGCAAGCCACGGGCCTCGAGGATGGCCGCAAGCGAGGCGGCGGCGATGCCCTTGCCCAGGGAGGACACGACGCCGCCGGTAACGAAGATCAGGGGAGTCATGGCGGTGCTCCGGAAAGCCATAGTCTACCGGCTGGCCCGCCCATCCCCAAGCCGGCGCGCGCGGACACCGCGTTTCCGGCGCGCGCGCCGGGCGCCGCGCCCGCTCAGGCGGGCGGGCGGCGGCGGTCCTCTTCCTCTTCCTCGCGCTGCGGCCGGCCCTTGGCGCGGGCGTCCCGGCCGGCGCGCGCCGCCTCGCGGCGCCGGGCGCGCTCGGCCGCCTCCTCGCGCTCGCGCTGCTCCTGGGCCTTGTGGTCGGCCAGGGGCGCGGCCTGCGGACCGGACTGGCTCTGGCGTTTCTGCGCCAGCACCGGGATGGCGGCCGCGGCCACGGCGGCAGCGATGCCCCAGAACAGGATGCGTTTCATGCGGACCTCCTCGGCTCGGCGGGACCGGCCCGCCCTGCGGTCGCGCGGCGGCGGAAGGCCCGCCGCGCCACGTGCCTACTTTACCGCGCCCCCGCTACCGCCCCCTGAACGGTCCCGGGCGTGCAAAAAACGGGGCCAGGCCGCACACTTCCGCGCCCGGACCCGCGAATCCCCAACCCCCAAGGTTCAATGAGCAGCCGCTACAACGCCGCCGACATCGAAGTCCTCTCCGGCCTGGACCCGGTCAAGCGCCGCCCGGGCATGTACACCGACACCTCGCGCCCGAACCACCTGGCGCAGGAGGTGATCGACAACGCGGGGGACGAGGCGCTGGCCGGCCACGCCCGCCAGATCGACGTGGTCCTGTACAAGGACGGCAGCTGCGAGGTGGCCGACGACGGCCGCGGCATGCCGGTGGACATCCACCCGGAGGAGAAGATCCCCGGCGTGGAGCTGATCCTCACCCGCCTGCACGCCGGCGGCAAGTTCAGCAACAGGAACTACACCTTCAGCGGCGGCCTGCACGGCGTGGGCGTGAGCGTGGTCAACGCCCTGTCGAAGCTGGTGGAGGTGCACATCAAGCGCGACGGCGCCGAGCACCGCATCACCTTCCGCGACGGCGACCGCGCCACCCCGCTGGAGGTGGTGGGCACGGTCGGGAAGAAGAACACCGGCACGCGCGTGCGCTTCTGGCCGGACCCGAAGTACTTCGACTCGCCGAAGTTCAATGTGCGCGCCCTGCGCCACCTGCTGCGCGCCAAGGCCGTGCTGTGCCCGGGCCTGGTGGTGACCCTGTTCGACGAGGCCACCGGCGAGCGCGACCGCTGGCACTTCGAGGACGGCCTGCGCGACTACCTGCGCGGCGAGCTGGCCGGGCGCGAGCTGCTGCCGCCGGAGCTGTTCGTCGGCGCCCTGGCGCGCGAGGAGGAGACGGTGGACTGGGCGGTGGCCTGGGTGCCGGAAGGCGAGCTGGTGCAGGAAAGCTACGTCAACCTGATCCCCACCCCGCAGCACGGCACCCACGTCAACGGCCTGCGCACGGGCCTGACCGACGCGCTGCGCGAGTTCTGCGACTTCCGCAACCTGCTGCCGCGCGGCGTGAAGCTGGCGCCCGAGGACGTGTGGGACCGGGTCTCCTTCGTGCTTTCGCTGAAGATGACCGACCCGCAGTTCAGCGGCCAGACCAAGGAGCGCCTGAGCTCGCGCCAGGCCGCCGCCTTCGTCGAGGGCGCGGCGCACGACGCCTTCAGCCTGTGGCTGAACCAGCACGTGGACATGGGCGAGCGCATCGCCCAGATCGCCATCGAACGCGCCGCCGCGCGCCTGAAGACCGAGAAGCAGGTCGTCCGCAAGAAGGTGACCCAGGGCCCGGCCCTGCCCGGCAAGCTGGCCGATTGCACCAGCCAGGACCTGTCGCGCACCGAGCTGTTCCTGGTGGAGGGCGACTCGGCCGGTGGCAGCGCCAAGCAGGCCCGCGACAAGGACTTCCAGGCCATCCTCCCGCTGCGCGGCAAGATCCTGAACACCTGGGAGGTGACTTCCTCCAGCGTGCTGGCTTCGCAGGAGGTGCACGACCTGGCCGTGGCCATCGGCTGTGATCCGGGCAAGGACGACCTGACCGGCCTGCGCTACGGCAAGATCATCATCCTGGCCGACGCCGACTCCGACGGCCTGCACATCGCCACCCTGCTGTCGGCGCTGTTCCTGCGCCACTTCCCGGCGCTGGTGCGGGCCGGCCACGTGTTCGTGGCCATGCCGCCGCTGTTCCGCGTGGACGTGGGCAAGCAGGTGTTCTACGCCCTGGACGAGGAGGAGAAGCGCCTGCTGCTGGAGAAGATCGAGCGGGAGAAGATCAAGGGGCAGGTCAGCGTGACCCGCTTCAAGGGCCTGGGCGAGATGAACCCGCAGCAGCTGCGCGAATCCACCATCCACCCGGACACCCGCCGCCTGGTGCAGCTGACCGTGGACGACCCGGAGCAGACCCACGCCCTGATGGACATGCTGCTGGCCAAGAAGCGCGCGGCCGACCGCAAGGCGTGGCTGGAGACCAAGGGCGACCTGGCCTCGCTGGAAGTCTGACGGCACCCCGGGCCCCCAGCCTCCCGTTGGGGGGCCAGGCCTGCGGGCCGCTTGCCGGCGCGCAGGCGCGACTCCAGCCGTTCCAGGCGGCGGGCCGCCAGCAGTGCCTCCGCCAGCGGCACCCGCAGGCGCGCCACCATGAACGCATCCGGGCCGTATTCGGCCTCCGCCATCTCCACCGCGCGCCGCCACGCCACTGCCGCCTCGGCCACGCGTCCCCGCGCCCGGGCGTGCTCGGCCTGCAGCTCCAGGTGGCGCAGCGTGTAGTACGGCGCCAGCTCCGGCAGGTGCGGAGCCACCTCCTCCAGCATCGCCCGGGCCGCGTCGTGGCGGCCGCTGTGCAACAGCCACTCGGCCCAGGACATCTGCGCCCACACGCGCGCCGGCGCTCCCTGCTCCAGGCGCGCCGAGTGCACCCGCAACGCATGCGCCACCAGCGGCCCGGCCTCGTCGAGCCGGCCGGCGCGCATGAGCAGGCGCGCCAGGTTGCCGGCGGTGGTGAGCGTGCCGCTGTGGTCCTCGCCCAGGGTGCGGCGCCGGAACTCGAGGGTGCGGCGGTAGGCCTCGCCGGCGCGCGCGGTGTCGCCGCGCCACTCCTCCAGCGTGCCCAGGTTGCCGAGCAGGCGCATGTAGATGGCGTTGTCCTCGCCCTGGGCGGCGACGACGATGGCCATGGCGCGCCGGCAGTGGCGCGCAGCGGTTTCCAGCTCGCCCAGGTCCTGGGTCAGGCTGGCCAGTTCGCCGTAGGTCAGGGCGGTGTTGGTGCTGGCCTCGCCGAACAGGTGCAGGCCCAGTTCCAGGTTGGCCTGCTGCAGCGCGCGCGCCTCGCGCAGCCGGCCGCGCGAGGTCAGGGCCACGGCCAGGGTGTGGCGGGTGATCCAGACCTCGTAGGAGTGCTCGCCGTCGAACTCCAGCTTGCCGGCCAGGGCCTCGCGCAGCACGGCCTCGGAGCGCTGCAGGTCGCCCCGTTGCCGGTACAGCAGGCCGAGGTTGTGCAGGATGCGCGAGCGGTGCCGGCCGTAGTCCGGCAGGTCGCGGCGCATCTCCAGCGAGCGCCGGAACGCGGCCTCGGCCTCGTCCAGCCGCTCCAGCTCCACCAGCGCCAGGCCCAGCGAGTTCCAGGCGCGGGCCGCGACCACACCCTGCTCGCCGGCCGCCTCCAGCAGGGCCAGCGAGCGGCGCGCGGCCTCCTCGGCCTCGCGGCCGCGGCCTTCGTTGGCCAGCAGCGTGGGCAGGTCGTTGAGGGCGGCGGCCGCACGCACCGGCTGCCGCACCTGCGGCGACTGCAGCGCCCCGGCGGCCTCGCGCAGCAGCTGCTCGGCGCGGGCCGGCTGGCCGATGTTGGCGTAGGCCTGCCCCATCAACTGCTGCACGCGCGCGTGCACCTCCGGGGTGTCGGCCAGCGCGGCGATGCGCGCCGCGCCGGCGTCCAGCAGCTCGCGCACGGAGACCTCGTCCCCGCCCCGGCCGGTCCTGCGCGGATCGGACGCCTCGAAGACGCCCAGCATGAACTGGCCGACCTGCTCGGCCACCCGCGCCTCGCGCTCGGCGCGGTCGCGCGCCTCGCCCAGGCGCCAGACGAATCCGGCCACCAGGCCGACCACCAGCGTGGTCACCGCGGCCGCCTGCCAGTGCCGGCGCAGGGCCCGGCTCAGGCGGTACAACGCTCCGCCCTGCCGCGCCAGCACCGGCCGGCATTCGAGGTGGCGCTGCAGGTCGTCGGCGAAGGCCTCCACCGAGCCGTAGCGGCCGTCCGGCGCCAGGGCGCAGGCACGGGCCGCGATCGCGTCCAGGTCGCCGCGCAGCCGCGCCCGCCACGGGCAGTCGCGCCCGGCCAGGCGGCTGGGCGGCGGCACCGGGACGTGCCGGTCCCCGGCCTGGCGGCCCACCGTCCGGCAGGCCAGCAGCTCGGTCAGGATCACGCCCAGGCTGAACACGTCCGAGGCCACGCCGACCGGCCCGCCGTCCAGCGACTCGGGCGCGGCGTAGGCCGGCGTGCAGAAGGCCGAGCGGTCGCCCTCGACGGCATCGGCCAGGCGTGCGATGCCGAAATCCAGCAGCACCGGCTCGCCGTCCGCGCGCACCAGCACGTTGCCGGGCTTGAGGTCGCAGTGCACCACCAGGTGCGCGTGCGCGGCCTGCACCGCGCGGCAGATGCGCAGGAACAGCTGCAGCCGCTCGCGCAGGCCGGGCTTGCGGGTGCGGCACCAGGCGTCCAGCGGCTGCCCCTCGACCAGCTCCATCACCAGGTACGGGAAGCCGGCCGCGGTGGTGCCGCCGTCGTACAGGTGGGCGATGTTGGGATGGCGCAGCCCGGCCAGGATGCGCCGCTCGGCGGCCAGGCGCTCGGCGCTGCGCGCGTCCGGCAGCCCGTGCAGAAGCTTCACCGCCACCTTGCGCTCGTACAGGCCGTCGGCGCGCTCGGCCCGGTACACCACGCCCATGCCGCCGGCACCCAAGCGCTCGCCCAGCCGCCACGGGCCGAGCATGTCGCCCGGCTTCAGCTCGGGCGCGGCCATGCGCGCCAGCAGGCCGTCCAGCGGCGCACGCGCGCGCTCCAGCGCCACCGTCTGCGAGCGCAGCAGCTCCAGCGTCTCGCGGATCAGCGCCGGGTCGCGGGTACGCCGGGCCAGCTCCTCGTCCCAGGTCTCGGGAGGCAGGTCGCACACCGCATCGAACAGGTCGCGCAGCTGCCGCCAGCGTTCCTCGCCCATCCCGCCCCCTGTCCGCACGGTACCGCTCAGGCCAGCTGGCGGTTGAGCCAGGCCCGGGCGAAGCGCAGGTCGCGGTCCACGGTCGGCACGGACACGTCCAGCACCGTGGCGATCTCCTCGTGCGACATGCCGCCGAAATAGGCCATCTCCACCGCGCGGCCGGCGCGCCGGTCATGCTCGCTCAGGCGCTCCAGCGCCTGGTGCAGGGCCAGCACGTCGTAGTCGCCGATGTCCTCGCGGTGCACACCGCCGGCGTCCACGTGGGACAGGGTGACGTTGACCGCGCCGCCGCCGCGCTTGGCCGCCAGGCTGGCCCGGGCGTAGTCCACCAGCACAGCGCATCTTCAGCGCCACCAGGGCGAAGAAGTGGGCGCGGTCGGTGTAGCTGACATCGCGGCCGAGCATGCGCAGCAGCGCCTCGTGCACCAGCGAGGTGGGCCTGAGGGTGACGTCCTGGCGGTCGCCCCCGAGGCGGGACACGGCCATGTCGCGCAGCACCGCATAGACCGCGTCGAACAGCGATTCCCGCGCCTGCAGGTCGCCGGCCCGCCAGGCGTTCAGCAGGCGGGTGATGTGGTCGGACGAGCCCTTTTCCCCATAGGCACGGCGCGGATGGAACGCGCGGATTATAGGCACGGCCCATCGGGCGGCCCATCGGGGCAACCCCGCTGGCGTGCCGCATCCGCGCACGGGCACGCGCCAGGCCAGGCGGCCGGCGTGGATGGAACGGGAGAACGCCGCCCGGCCGCCGATCGCCCGGGCAACCAGGGTGCAGTGCGTGAGGGGGAAGGAACCAACCGGGCCGGAGGGGCCAATCGGGTTGGGGGGCGGTACAGGGTTCGAACCTGTGACCCCTACCATGTCAAGGTAGTGCTCTACCGCTGAGCTAACCGCCCGTAGCGCGCACCGTGGCCAGTACCACGGCGGGGCGCGCATTCTAACGTGCCCGGCGCCGCTCCACAAGCTTCCGCGCGGCCGGCGGGCCGCGGGCGGCGGCCCGTCCGCCCCGCCGGCCCGGGCTCAGCCGACCAGGCTGGCCTCCTTGATCCGCCGGATCTGGTCGCGCAGGCGCGCGGCCTCCTCGAACTCCAGGTCGCGGGCATGCTGGTACATGCGCTTTTCCAGCTCCTGGATGCGGCGCGCGGCCTGGGCCGGGTCGAGCACGGCGTAATCGGCCTCGGCCTCCGCCACCTGGCGTGCCTTGCCGCGGCCCTTGGCCTTGCCCTTGACCTCGCCGGGCTCGGCGCGAGCGCCCTCCATCACGTCGTTGACCGGGCGCACCACCGCGCGCGGGACGATGCCGTGCTCGGCGTTGTACTGCTCCTGCTTGCGCCGGCGCCGCTCGGTCTCCTCGATGGCCGCCTGCATCGAGCGGGTGATGGTGTCGGCGTAGAGGATGGCGGTGCCGCGCAGGTTGCGCGCGGCGCGGCCGATGGTCTGGATCAGCGAGCCGGTCGAACGCAGGAAGCCCTCCTTGTCCGCGTCCAGGATCGCCACCAGCGACACCTCGGGCATGTCCAGGCCCTCGCGCAGCAGGTTGATGCCCACCAGCACGTCGAACTTGCCCAGGCGCAGGTCGCGGATGATCTCCACGCGCTCGACCGTGTCCACGTCCGAGTGCAGGTAGCGCACGCGGATGCCGTGCTCGGCCAGGTATTCGGTCAGGTTCTCGGCCATGCGCTTGGTCAGGGTGGTGACCAGCACTCGGTCGCCCATGGCCACGCGCTTGTTGATCTCGCCCATCAGGTCGTCCACCTGGGTGGCGACCGGGCGCACTTCCACCTTCGGATCCACCAGGCCGGTGGGGCGCACCACCAGCTCGACCACGTGGTCGCCGGCCTCGCGCAGCTCGTACGGGCCGGGCGTGGCCGAGACGTAGATCGAGCGCGGCGAGCGCGCCTCCCACTCCTCGAACTTCAGCGGGCGGTTGTCCAGCGCCGAAGGCAGGCGGAAGCCGAACTCGACCAGGGTCTCCTTGCGCGAGCGGTCGCCGCGGTACATGGCGCCGATCTGCGGGATGGTCACGTGCGACTCGTCCACCACCAGCAGCGCATCCGGCGGCAGGTAGTCGAACAGGGTCGGCGGCGGCTCGCCCGGGGCCTTGCCGGTCAGGTGTCTGGAGTAGTTCTCGATGCCGGAGCAGTAGCCGACCTCGGCCATCATCTCCAGGTCGAACTGGGTGCGCTGGGCCAGTCGCTGGGCCTCGACCAGCTTGTTGGCCGCATACAGCTGCTCCAGGCGCTCCTTCAGCTCGGCCTTGATGGTCTCGATGGCGTTCAGCACCCGCTCGCGCGTGGTGGCGTAGTGGGTCTTCGGGTAGATGGTGTAGCGCGGGATGCGGCGCAGGATCTCGCCGGTGAGCGGGTCGAACAGGGCGATGTTCTCGATCTCGCCGTCGAACAGCTCGATGCGCACGGCCTCGTTGTCGCTTTCGGCCGGGTGTACGTCCACCACCTCGCCGCGCACGCGGAAGGTGCCGCGCTGCAGCTCGTACTCGTTGCGGGTGTACTGCAGCTGGGTCAGGTGCCGCAGCAGCTCGCGCTGGTCGATGCGCTCGCCGCGGGAGAGGATCAGGCGCAGGGACAGGTAGTCCTCCGGCGCGCCCAGCCCGTAGATCGCCGAGACCGTGGCCACCACCAGCACGTCGCGCCGCGACAGCAGCGCCTTGGTCGCGGCCAGGCGCATCTGCTCGATGTGGTCGTTGATCGAGCTGTCCTTCTCGATGTAGGTGTCGGTCGAGGGGACGTAGGCCTCGGGCTGGTAGTAGTCGTAATAGCTGACGAAGTACTCGACCGCGTTGTGCGGGAAGAACTGCTTGAACTCCCCGTACAGCTGCGCGGCCAGGGTCTTGTTGTGGGCCATCACCAGGGTCGGCTTCTGGATCTGCTGGACCACGTTGGCGATGGTGAAGGTCTTGCCCGAGCCGGTCACGCCCAGCAGCACCTGCCTGGCCAGGCCGGCCTCGAATCCCTCGACCAGGCGCGCGATGGCCTGCGGCTGGTCGCCGGCAGGCGCGTACGGGGCCACCAGTTCGAAACGCTCGCTCATGCGCCGCTACCCGTGGAATGACCTTCCAGTATAGGTGGCGGGCCGTTGCCGCCGCGTGCATCCGGCGCGGATGACGTCCGCCCGGTCAGATTTCCTACAGCCGCCGCGGCGCCGCGCCGATTCCGGTGCCTGGCGGCGAACCGCATGCTGGAGGCTCCCGAGCGAAAGGATTCGCCCATGCGCAAGGATGCGCCGGGATACAGTCTGGTCGAGACCGCCGCGGTGGCGGCCGTGGTCGCCATCGCGTGCGGGCTCGCCCTGCCCTCCTTCAAGGAAGCGTTGCGCCGCCACCGGGTGGCCACCGCCATGCACCTGGTCAGCGCCCAGCTGGCCCAGGCCCGCAGCACCGCCATCACCCGGCGGATGCCGGTGACTCTGTGCCCATCCCGGGGCGACGGCCGCTGCGCCGGCGGAACCGATTGGAGCGGGGACTGGCTCCTGTTTCTGGACCCGGCCCGGACCGGCCAACCCGCCTCGGAGGCCGACGTGCTGCGCAACATACGCCAGCCTTTCCACCCGGACGTGCGGGTGGTGTCCTCCACCGGACGGCACCGGGTGCGCTACCAGCCCGACGGCCGCAACAGTGGCACCAACCTCACCTTGAGAGTCTGCGTGGGCGGGCAGTTGCGCGGCGAAGTGGTGGTCAACAACGCCGGCCGCACCCGCAGCCAGCGCCTGGAGCGACCACAACCTTGCCCGGAGAGCTGAACCGCCCTTGGCCCACCGCGGCCCTGCCAAACTGAACGAACCGCTCCGCCGAGCACACAGCAGGCGACCAGCGGCTGGCATACAAAAAGCACTTAGGCCCGCCAAGGCGGGCCTAAGTGCTTCATGAATATGGCGCCCGAAGTTGGACTCGAACCAACGACCCCCTGATTAACAGTCAAGTGCTCTAACCAGCTGAGCTATTCGGGCGGGGGAGCAAATTGTATGCAGGCCGGCACCGGTAAGGCAAGCCTCACGTCATCACCAGCAATCGGACGCGGTCACCCCGGTGCCGCCGGCCGAACGCGTGCCCTTCTGATCCAGGCTCAGGGTGCCGCACCTGTCACTCGCTTGTCGCCCTCGAGGGGTCGCGGTCACCGTGTAGGCACTACCGTCCGCGTCCACCTCGATGAGGTAGTGGTCTTCCAGGTCTCGCATGCAGGACAGCGTGGGCAGGCTCGCGCCGTCGTAGGTGAGCTTGGTGGTGTAGTAGCGCTCCATGAACTGCGCTGCCTCGGTCAGGCAGGCCGCACCGGCGACGCGGCGGCTCTTGATCACGTGGTTGGTGTAGCTGGGATAGGCGATCGCCGCCAGGATGGCGATGATGGCCACCACGATCATCAGTTCGATCAGGGTGAACCCGCGTGCCTGCTTGACCTTGGCCATTGGCTCAGTCTCCGTAGATCTCTCGCCACGAGGTGCGCCGCGGCTTGCCACCGCCTGTCGCGCCGGGCGCCGGCGCTTCTTCACAGCTACCGTCCGAACCGCAGACCAGGACGAGATCGTCGATCTGGCTGGACTCGGTAGGCATGCCCACCCCCAGGTCGACCGAACCGATCGGAAGGCTGCTGCCGTCGGCGCCGGTGATCACGTCATTGTCGCCCGAGCCGGAGCGGTCGAGGTCGAAGAACGAAGTCGAACCGTTGCCACCGGTAGCCTGCGGACTGGTACCGGTAAACAGGTCGATCACGTTCAGGTAACCGCTGCCACCCGCCTCACAGCCATCACCAACATCCGGGATGATACTGGACACGAACGCCGCGCGACCATTGATGCGGGCGCCGCTGACCACCCGCTCACCCTTGCTGGGCCGGTCGAAATCCAGATACCAGCCCTTCTTGCCGTTCGGCAGTGCCGAGTAGGCCTCGAAGGCACGCACCTTCTGGCCCTGCGCGTTGGTACCAGTGGCCGCTATGGTGCGCTTTGCCAAATCGGTTGCCCGGCCGCCGATCGGTGCGTCACCATCGATGATGCCATACCAGCTCTGCATGGCAGTGGACGACAGGTCGCTGATGGTAATCAGCTTGCCAGTACCGAAGGTCAGCCAGATCCGCCCGGTACCCGGCTCCCTGGCCAGCGCCAGGCCACCGGTGATCGGCTGGCGTTTGCCCCGGTCGTCGGTGGCCACAAACAGCGGGCCCTTCACGTCCGGATCGATGTCCCAGCTGGACGGATTGCTGGAGGTGAAGTCGAACTTCCAGACATTGCCGTTCATGTCGCCGGCATAGACGTAGTCCACCTTGGCGTCGCCATCGAGGTCGGCGGCGCGCGGCGACGACAGGCCACCGCCCGAGGCGTCGGCCACAATCTTGCGCAGCAGCGTACCGTCGGCCACGTCATAGACGTAAAGCGCGGAACTGCCATTCGGGCTGTCGATGCCGTTGGGCACGATCGCCAGCACCTTGTCGTTGTTACCGCGGACGATCAGCGGCAAGCCAATCACGTAACCCATGTCGTCATCGGGGCTGGCCGTGTGGTCCCACAGCACGTGATTGTTCGTGAACCGCTGGTTCGCGGAGCTGCTGCGGACGTCGCTTACGTCCAGGGCGAATGCCCCTCTGCCACCGCGCCCAAGGGTACCCACCAGGTAGTTCTTGCCCGACTTTACCCGATAACTGGACACGGTCACCGGACCGTCTACGAAGAATGCATGGCCATATGCCGGGTCACTGAGCGTGGCCAGCTTCGCGAAGTCGATGCCTGCCGGCACGTATGAGAACAGCACGTCGCCGGTGAGCGCATCGATGCCATGAAGCATGCCGTCATTGGCTCCGACATAGATCGTATTAGTGTCGCGAATGTAGAACGGCGAGGAGTTGATGATATCGCCCAGCGGCGTAGTGCGGTTACGCAGAGTGCCGCCCCTGGACAGTTCCCCGGACTGGTCACCCTTGATATAGGCCGCATTGTTGGCCCCGGTCACCGACGCCGCGCCGGAAGAACGGGCCAGCAAGGCTTCCTGGGCCGGAGTAGGGAAGCTCGCCCCGCGTTTGCTGGACGCATTCCAGGTCAGCACGGTCCGGCGGTGGAAGTCGTCGGAGGAAGTGTCGTTGGCATAGGTTCTGGCAATACGCTCGCTTACCCGCCAGTCCGGCGTGCTGGAAATGCCACCGGCCGCGGTCACGCTGTAGGCGGTTAGTTCGCCGGTCCAGGTGCCGGTACGATACGTGGCCTGGAAGACACGGGTATCAGACTGGAACGTGGTGCTGTTGGTGGCCACGTTCGAACCCGAAGCCAGACGCGCCTGAATCTGACCCAGCACCGAAACCAGCGCGTCGCGGAACCGGTCAGCGCTGGTGGCTGCCACGAATTCGCCGCGGCTGTTGACGGCAGCATGCAGCAGGTCGTCGATACGGGCCGGGATCTCATCAGTGCCGCTCTGGTTGGTCATGTCCGGATCCGGCCATGCCACATCAACGCCTTTGATGCGCGGCGATCCGTCGCGCAACACCTCGGCTACGGAAGTCTGGTCCACCGTGCCCTTCAGGCCGATGGAGATGCCGAAGGTCACCATGTGTTGCCAGAAGGCCGGGTTCTGGGAGCTGGTAGGGACGATGTTCTCCAGGTCGCTACGCAGATCGTTCTTCCAGTACTTCATCGCCACGTCTGCCAGCGTATTCGAGCGGCCGGTGCTCGAGCCATCGCGGAAGGGGCTGGCCGGCGTATAACGGTTCGAGGTGGTGCCATCTGCCGGGTTGTAGATGGACGGACCGTTGCTACCATCTTGGTCACCGACGTTGATACCACCTCTTCCGAAGTCGCTGTTCCAGTAACCATCCGTGGTCAGGATGGCGAAGTTCTGCCGGCAGGCCAACTGGGCGCCGCCAGACTGCGGGCCATAGGGGCCGTCGGCATCGCTCCTCATGAAATAGTCGCCGACACCTTCGAGCACGCTGCGCAGGGGCGTGCCGCCGTTACTCTGGGCGTTGAAGAGCCTATTGAACCATGTTTCCCTGGATGCCCCCTCGAAGACGCCGTTGTTGCCGTCGCCAACGGGGATGTCGAAGTTGCTGTTGTTGTTGTTCTGGTGCAGCGAACGATAGCCGACCCGGACGTTGTTGCCGAGCTGGCTGAAGGCCTCGGCTGCGCCAGCCTTGGCCATCTTCATGCGGGTCCGGAAGTAGGAGTACCAGGTAGCGAAGTTCTGCAGCTCCTGGTCAAGCGAGCGAGAGCTGTTCGGCAACACTGCAGAGCAGTTGCCCCAGGCATAGCTATTGGAACTGGTGGTCGAGCAGCCATAATCCTTGACCAGCTTCACCACAACAGTGACGTTGCTGAACGACGTGTCGCTCCACAACCACGGCCACTGCCCCCAGCTGTCCGGCCTCAGCTGGACACGGTATGTGCCACTGCTCGGTTCCGAAGCACTGCAGGACTGGGATGTGGTGGTCCCCGAGGTGTCAGCGCAGATTGGGCTCCAGTTGTTGCTGCTTCCGCGCCTGTGCACGTACAGGTCCAGGTTGCCGGACCCGCCCGAAGTGGTCGCGACCAGTTCCGTCACGCCTTCGGGTACTTCGAACGTGAACTCGGCATAGTTGCTGCCGCTCCTCGACAGACCGGTTTCACGCACGACCTCCTGCTCACTCCGGGGGTAGTCACCCCACCCACCTCCCCGAACATACTCGCTGCGCATGATGGTCGGGTTACCGTTGACCCGCAGGATCTGGTAGCGGTAGTAGTTGCGCGCGTCCTCCAGGTAGCTCGCCGTGGCATTGGCAGGGTTCTTCGGCACGTAGAAGGTGCGAGTATTGGCGTCATTGTCCCAGAGGTTGGTGGTACTGCCGGAGGCGAAGTCCACGCTCGAGTAAACGGCTGTCATCGAAGTGCCACCCCTCATGCGCGTGCCATCCGCCTTCACCCATGGCTTGTAATCGACCGCCGGGTTGTAATAGAGGGTGTTGGACGTATAGGTCTGCGCGGAGATGTCCAAGCTCCCGAATTTGACTGCGCCCAGATCCGGGTTGTCCATCTCGGTGCTGCTCATGGAGCCCGAGTCGTCGAGGATGAACATGATGTTCGGCTCGACGTTGCCCGCGCCGGTCTGCAGCGGAAAATCAGGGAAGCTCTTCGCCGGGGGTGTCTGGATCTGCGCCAGGCCGGCCGGCAACGCGAGCAGGCTCGCGCCGAAGGCCAGCAGCGCCGCCATGACCTGCTGGCGGAAGGAACGGTTGTATTTCCGGTTCATGTCGGTACCCACCCTGCCTTTAAGGCACCTGGTAGCTGGACTGGAGCACCACTTCGGCGCCATCCCCGAGGCGCGCGTAAGCGGTGATACGGTAATTGCGGGCGTTGGAACTGCCGGAGCAAGCCGGCGCGGACATGTCGATGTCGCTGGTGCAGCTCGAGGAGGGGGCATTACCCTCGCCCATGTCCTCGATCACATAGCGGGCAACCAGTCCATACGGATTGGGCTGCTGCTCCAGCTCGGAAACCCGGTAGCCGCCGCCAGAAAGCCAGAACCCGTCTGCCTGCCACGGCGGCGACTGGTTCACCGGAGTCATAGCGCAGATGCCGTTCGAGCAGCCGGAAGCCGGTAATGCCGGACGGGTCGCGGCCATGCTTTCGGCTTCGCGCAGCACTGCTTCGGCGTACTGGAAGGCTTTGGCGCGCGCGTTCGCGTTGGCGCTCATGCGCTCCTGCATCAGGGTGCCGCGCATGGCTGCCAGACCAAGCAAGGTGATCACCAGCAACAGCAGGAGCACCACGATCAGCGTGGCACCGGACTGACGGACGGAAGAACTCGGCCTGGTCATCACAGCGTGGCCTCACGATTGCGCAGCTGGACCACGTGGGTTACCCGTCGGCGCAGCGCCTGGCCGTCGACACCTTGGGTCTCCCTGGCACTGAGGGCACCCTCGGTGCCGGTCACCAGCATTTCGATACGCACCGCCAGCACCTGGCTCCAGTCCGTCACCGAACCGGCCGCGACATAGCCGCTGGCCCCTGTCTCCAGATAGGTGATCTGCATGTCCTCCACGCCCTCGATCACCTCGTAGGCCTCGTACAGGGTATCCGGCGTGTTTCCGTTGGAGCGATTCGCCAGGCTGGCCCGATACAGGGAACGGCCACCACGGGAGTTGTTGCCGACGAACCACCGCACGGTCTGGACCTTGGCCACGAAGGCCGGACCACGGCCATAGCCGATGCACTGGGCGGACGGCGTGGCTCCTGGCACGAAACAGTAGCCGAAGGCACCGCTGGCCCCAGTGCCCGTACAGGGGCTTTGGTACTGGAACTCCTGGGCGCAATTCAGGCTGCTGCCGCCGTTGTGCTGGATCTTGTTGCCAGCAGCCAAGCCGGTGGCCTGGAACACAAAGGCATAGTCCATGTTGCAGACCATCAGGATGTCGTTGGTTTGCAGGCCAGTGGTGCTGCCGACGTCGAGTACGGCACTTGGCTGGGCATGGCCTGTGACCCGGATGCCGGAGCCGAAGGCACCATGGACCTCGACCGCATCGGTGCCACTCACGCGCTGGCCGGCATTGCTGCCGAACTGGCCCATGCCCGACGCACCCGACGCCATTGCATCGGTGCCGTCATACCCGTGGATGCCCTTCATCCAGCCAGTCCACCAGGTATTGCTGCCATTCGACAGCTGGTTCACCACCACGGCGGAGGCCGAACAGGGGTTACCCCCAGCCTCGCGGATGTCGCGGGACATCAACTCGAAAGCGGCGCGAGTTCCTTCCTGGATGCGATTGAGCGTTTCGGTGGAGGCATATACCCGCTTGTTCGCGAGAAATACGCCGCCGGCGGCCACCACGACGAGCAGGCCGATCAGCATGGCGATCATCAGCTCGACCAGAGAGAGACCGGACTGCGCCGTCCTCGCTTTCATGGGTTGCTTCCGATACATGTCAGAGCCTGGTCTGGATCTCGATCACTTGTTGTGCCGCACCCCCGGTGGCGCGCTCGTCGTCCCAGCGGACTCCGACCACGCATCGATTGGCGTTGCATTCGACACGGGCGCAGGCACTTTCGCCTACGCTCTGCTTGAGCTGCTGGATCCACAGCGCCCGGTCGGCGCCGACCCGGGAACTGGTATCCGAAGGTGCTGCGCAGCGGTAACCCTCGTTGTACTGCCCGGCCAGCGCGGCATCGCGGTTGGCGCGCATCATGTCCAGGATGGCGTAGTTCTGGATGATCGCCGCCGTGCGTTCGGAGGCGCTCTGGGTATTCTTGAGCGTGAGCGCTTGCATGGCAGCGATGCCCAGCAACCCGATGGCCAGCACCAGCACGGCCACCAGCACTTCAATCAGGCTGGAGCCACGCTGGCAGGTTGCCGGAGTGCAGCGCTGTCGCTTCATGGAGGACACACCTCAATCATTGATCTTGACCTGGGCGCAGGCAGCCCCGCCGTCACGCTTGACCACGCTGACCCGGCTGACGGCCACCTGGATGTCCCGGGTGTTCTGGCCCTGGGCCACCTTCATGGAGCAGATCGACAGCGTGCCGCTCGTGGCGATGCTGGCACCGGAACCAACCCTGACCAGACCATTGGGCCGGAAGGCGATCCGGTTGCCCACCTTGTTGCTGCCGACCGCAGTGATGCCGCTGCCGGTGACGCCGAACTCGCGCACGACCTCGCTGCTCGACGGCCCGCGTACCACCACGCGGCCCCAGCTGCTCCCGCCACAGGTGCTGCCGTTCTCCGTGGGACACAACTCCACTTCACGATTGCGGCGGATGGCCTCAGCCCGGGCCAGCTGCACAGCGGCCCCCAGCTCGTTGGTCGCGGCGGTCAGGCGGTTCTGCTGGATGACGCCTTGGAAGCTTGGCCCGGCCAGGCCCAAGAGCACCGCCAGCACGGCGACGGTGACCATCAGTTCGACCAGGCTGAAGCCGGCGCTACCCATACGGCGGCCGCTCCGGCGATTTCCCCTATGCCGCTTGTCCATTCCGCTCCCCTTTCCGGGCACGGCACAGGCTATTGGCCCGGCCACGCCACGCCAAGCCGGGGCCGATGAAAGGACGCCCCGGCGCCGTGAGCGGTCGCCAGCAGGCTACAGCCCACCCGCCCGCACGCTACCCTTCGCTGCCCAGAGCCGGCATGATACTGGCATTCCGCCAAGCCGGCTGGACATGGCCCGCACCCCGACCATTTCAGCACTCGACACCCTGTGGCAGGCCCCCGTCATCCTGTGGACCATCCTGGCCGGGGAGGGACTGGCAGCCATCCTCGCCATGGCCCCCGGCGTGGATGGCAACCGCCTGATCTATTTCGGCACCACCTCGCTGGTGGTGCAGTGGGTGTCGCTGTCCACCCTGGGCGTGCTTTACCTGTTCCGGCGCCCGCTGGCGCGGCTGCGTCCGACCCGGATCGCGCAGATGGCTCTGGTGACCCTGATCGCGGTCACCGCGCTTGTGTGCGCTGCCGGCTGGCTGGTACTGCGGGAGCCCTGGCCACTGGCCCGCGACGGTTGGCTGGCCATGTTCCTGCGGCTGACCGGCATCGCCTTGGTGGTTGGCCTGATGGGCCTGGCCGCCTTCCTGCATCACTGGCGTGTGCGGCAGCTGCTCCTGCGCACGAAGCAGGCCGAAATCGAGGTGGTGCGGGCGCGCGTGCGTCCGCATTTCCTGTTCAACACCCTCAATACCGGCGCCGCCCTGGTCCACCAGCGCCCGGCCGAGGCTGAGCAGCTGCTGCTTAACCTGGCCGACCTGTTCCGCGCGGCGCTGGGCGGACCACAGGAGGTGCCACTGACCGAGGAGCTGGCCTTGGCCAGACGCTACCTGGAGATAGAGGGGTTGCGCTTCGGCGAACGCCTGCAGGTGGCCTGGCAATTGCCGGACGAGCTGCCACAGGTGACGCTGCCGGTCCTGTCGCTGCAACCGCTGGTGGAGAACGCGATCCGCCACGGCATCGAGCGCAGCCCCCGGGGCGGCGAGATCGGCATCGTCGTACGCGCAGATAGGGACTGGCTGGAGATCAGCGTGCGCAACCCGCTACACGGCACCGGTCCCAGCAAGCCCGGCCACCAGGTCGGCCAGAGCGGGGTACGGGCCCGGTTGCACGCCATGACCCACGGCCGCGGCCATCTGGAAACCAGGATCGAGGACGGCCACTACCTGGCGGCCATACGCTTGCCGCTGTAGCCGCGCCGGGTAGCTCCGGCGCTCAGGCCACCACGCGGTAGCAGGGCTTGTACTCGCCGGCGATCTTCATGCGCCGCTGCTCGACGAAGGCGCGCAGCAGCCCGTCCAGGGCCTGCATCATGTCCGCGTCGCCGTGGATCAGGAACGGGCCGTACTGCTCCACCCGGCGCATGCCCTCCTCCTTGACGTTGCCTGCGACGATGCCGGAGAAGGCGCGGCGCAGGTCCGCGGCCAGCGCCGGCGCGGGCCGGCCATGGTGCAGGTCCAGGGCGGCCATGGCCTCGTGGGTGGGCACAAACGGCCGCTGGAACTCCAGGGGGATGTGGATGCCCCAGTTGAAGTAGAACGAATCCTTGGCGGCGATGCGGGCCTCGCGCACCTTGCGGATGCCGGCGTCCATCTTCCTGGCCACCGCCGCCGGGTCGCCGATCACGATCTCGTAGCGGCTGGTGGCGGCCTCGCCCAGGGTCAGGCGCAGGAAGCGGTCGATCTGCTCGAAGTAAGGCGCCGCCATGGTCGGCCCGGTGAGGATCAGCGGGAACGGCAGGCCGGCGTTCTCCTCGCGCAGCAGGATGCCCAGCAGGTACAGGATCTCCTCGGCCGTGCCCACGCCGCCCGGGAACACCACGATGCCGTGCGCCAGGCGCACGAACGCCTCGAGCCGCTTCTCGATGTCCGGCATGATCACCAGCTCGTTGACGATCGGGTTGGGCGACTCGGCGGCGATGATGCCCGGCTCGGTGATGCCGATGTAGCGCGGCCGGCTGCGGCGCTGCTTGGCGTGGGCGATGGTCGCGCCCTTCATCGGGCCCTTCATCGCGCCCGGGCCGCAGCCGGTGCAGATGTCCATCCCGCGCAGGCCCAGCTCGTAGCCGACCTGCTTGCTGTACAGGTACTCCTCGCGCGAGATCGAGTGGCCGCCCCAGCACACCACCAGGTTGGGGTCGCCGGGCTTGAGCACGCGGGCGTTGCGCAACAGGCCGAAGACCGCATCGGTGATCCCCTCGGAGGTCTCCAGGTTGCTGGCGTACTCCGGCCCCAGCTCGATCGCGGTCCAGGCCAGGTCGCGCACCACCGCGAACAGCAGCTCGGCCACGCCGCGGATGATCTCGCCGTCCACGAAGGCCATGCCGGGCGCGTTGAACAGGTCGATGCGCAGGCCGCGGTCCTGCTGGGTGACCTGGATGTCGAAGTGCGGGTACAGGTCGCGCGCCGCCCGCGGATCGTCGCTGGCGCTGCCGCTGGTGAGCACCGCCAGGGCGCAGCGGCGCAGCAGCTCGTGCATGCCGCCGCTGGAGGCGTCGCGCAACCGCGCCACTTCGGTGCGCGAGAGCACGTCCAGGCCGCCGCGCGGGTAGATGCGGGCGTCCTGCACGGGCAGCGTGCTGGTGGCCGAATCGCTCATGTGACTCCAGTGTGTCGTCGGAACCGGTCGGCGACTTTACCCCACCCGGCACGCCCTTGCGCAAACCCGACGCCAGGGGCGCGCCGCGTCCCCCCGAGCGGGTGCGCTTGGCCGGGCGCACCCCCCAAAAGAGGTGGTTCTTCTCCGCACAAAAAGACGGCCGGGTCGCCCCGGCCGTCTTCGCTGCCATTCGCAGTTCCGATCAGAAGCGGTACTTGATGCCCAGCATCACCGACCAGCGCGACACGGCGGTGTTGCCCTTGTCGTTGTTGTTCTCCTGGATCTGCGGCTCCTGGGCCGACCCGGTGAAGTTGTACACGTACTTGCCGGTGGCCGGATCGATGCCCGCATAGCTGGCCACGCGCGAGGTCGCGTTGAAGCCGTAGTCCTCGATGTGGCCCCAGTCCTTGTTCAGCAGGTTGCCCAGGTTCATGATGTCCAGCGTCAGCTCGGTCTTGTGGCCGCGGAACAGGCCCGGCAGCTCCTGGCTGATGCGCACGTCGATGCTGTTGGTCCAACCGGTGCGGAAGCGGTTGGCCGGGGCGATCTGGCCCTTGTAGCGCGCCAGCTCCGGATGCTTGGCCAACCAGTCGAAGAACTGCTGCTCCATCGCCGCGCCGCCGGTCCAGAGCACGTCGCCAGGGCCCGCCGGCACGTAGAACAGGTCGTTGAAGTAGCCGGCGCCGTTGGCGCTGGTCGCGTCGCCGTTGGCGTCGTTGTAGAAGATGTAGCTGTACGGACGACCGCTGCGACCTTCGTAGAACATCGACACGCGGGTCTTGTAGTCGCCGAAGAAGGCCTTCTGCCAGTGCAGCTGGCCGGTGATGCGGTCCTTGATCGCGTAGCGCGAGTCGTAGGCCACGTTCTCGTTGACCGAGAAGATCGGCGTGTTGCCCCAGTTGGAGGTGTTCTGCGAGCTGGTCATCGGGCTGACTTCGGTCGCCTTGGTGTAGGTGTAGAACAGCGACCAGCCCCAGGTATCGAGCAGCGGCTTGTCCAGGCCGAAGGTCAGCTGGGTGCTCTCGCCCTTGTCGGTGTTGCGGATCAGCAATACGTCACCGATGCCGAACGGACGGTTGGCCTTGGTGGCGGCGCCGTTGGTGCCCGGATCGATGCCGTAGCGGCCGACGTTGGCCGGGTTCAGGCCGGCGGGATTCCAGAACAGCGGACGACCGTCCTGGCCGTAGGCGGTCGGGCCGTTGCCGTCGCCGTCGTACAGGTCCAGGCGCTGGATGTACAGGCCATCGTTGACCTTGGTGTACAGGGCCTCGGCCGAGAGCACGATGCCGTGCCACGGCAGTTCGTGGTCGAAGGCCAGGTTGGTCTTCCACACCGACGGCAGCTTCAGGCCCGGCTCGATGATATCCACGTTGGCGCGCGGGCAGTTGGCGCGGGTGGGAACCGGGTTGCAGCCGGGATCGGTGCCGGTGTTGGGGATGTACGGCGGGTTGACGTTCGGGGTGAAGATCGCGCCGGGATTGCTGAGGGTGTACTCGACGTAGTTCAGGCCGGTGTTCTGGTAGGCGCCGGCCAGCCACACGTTGGGCGCGGCGCCGCCGAACAGGCCCACGCCGCCGCGCAGCTGGGTCGGGCGGTCGCTGTCGAAGGTGTAGTTGAAGCCGAAACGCGGCTGCACCAGCTTGTCGTCCGGCACGACGGTGTTGTCGTAGCCGTAGGTCTGCTCGATCAGCGGGTTGTAGAGCTTCTGCTCGCTGTAGTCCGGAATGTCCACGCGCACGCCGAACATCAGGGTCAGGTTGTAGTTGACCGCCCAAGTGTCCTGCAGGAACACGCCGGTGTTCTTCAGGGTGAAGTCGGCGGGCACGTCCGAGTAGCTGCCGCCGTCCGGGCGAGGCGCGCGCACGATGTACTGCGACGGGGTGCCGGCGACGAAGGCGGCCAGATTGTTGAACGTGTAGACGCCGTTGAGATTGCGGCCGTAGAAGTTCATCAGGTCGTTGTCCTGATGGTCGACGCCGAACTTGACGGTGTGGTCGCCCACGTACCAGTTGGCGGCGCCGAACAGGCTAAGCTCCTTGCTTTCCACGATGTTGACGTGGGTGTTCTGCTCGGTGCCCAGCAGGACCGACGAGTTGTTGGTGCCGAAGCCGCGGATCTGGATGTGCGGCAGGTTGGAGTTCGGCGAACGGACCGACGAATAGTCCTTGTAAGAAGCCTTGAACTCGGTCGAGAAGTTGTCGCTCCAGTCGCTGAACAGCTCGGCCATCCAGGTTTCGTAGGTCTTCGGCTGCGCGTACCAGTAGCTGCTCAGCGACACCGTGCTGCTGCCCAGCCCCGGGAAGCGCATCACGCTCTGCTCCATCTTGTTGTAGCGCAGGGCGGCGCGGTGGTCTTCGCTGATGTTCCAGTCGATCTTCAGCGCGTACTCCTCGATCTCGGTCTTGCTGTCGCCGGGCGGGGACAGGGAGCCGGCGTCGAAGCCGTGCGCGTTGGCGGCGGCGATCACGGCGGCGATGTCCGCGTCCGTCACCTGGCCGGCACCGTAGGCGGTGTCGCTGAGGCTGGCGCCCGGCGCGGTGCGGTTGTATTTCTCGTAGTTGGCGAAGAAGAACAGCTTGTCCTTGACGATCGGGCCGCCGAAGGTCGCGCCGTAGGTCTCTTCCTTCTTGAAGCCGTTGAAGACCTGGCCTTCGAGCTTCTCGCGCACCATGTCCTTGTCGCGGTAGGTGTAGTACACCGTGCCGCCGAACTCGTTGGTGCCCGAACGGGTCACGGCGTTGATCACCGCGCCGGTGCCGCCGAAGATGGTGGTGTCGTAGTTGGCCAGGTCGATGTTGATTTCCTGGATGGCGTCCATCGACACCGGCTGGCGCTCGGTCGGGAAGTTGTTCGGCTCAAGGCCGAACGGGTCGCCGGCGCCGATGCCGTCGATGCGGATGGCGTTGTAGCGGGTGTTCTGGCCGCCCGCGGAGATGGCGCCGTCGGCCTTGCTCACCTGGGTGATGCGGGGATCCAGGCGAATGTAGTCCTGCATGTTGCGGTTGGCCGAGGGCAGTGCCTCGATCGCCTGGCGGGTCACGTTGGTGCCCGTGCCCATCTTGGTCGCGCTGAAGATTTCCGAACCGCCGGCGATGCCCGTTGCGGTGACCGTCTCCAGGGTGGCGATGTCGCCGGTCAGCTGGGCGTTGACGGTGTTGACCTGGTTCAGGCCGAGGAAGATGTTGTCCTCGGTGCGGGTGCCCTCGCCAGGCTTGGTGATGGTGATCCGGTAGGGGCCGCCCACGCGCAGGCCGCGTGCGTTGTAGCGGCCGCTGGCATCGGTGGTGGCGCGGCTGACGGTGCCGGACTCGACGTGGACGATGGTCACCTCGGCGCCCGCCACGGGCTGGCCCTCGGCGCTGGTCACCACGCCGGCGACGCCGGCGGAGGTGCTCTGGGCGAAGGCGGGGGCGGCGGCGAGCGCGGCCACCAGACCCAGGGTGAGCTTGGACATCCGGAGTCGACGGTGATCGGTCATGGGAATAGGCCTCTGACGGAGTGAGGATGGGATCGGGAGCGGGCCCTGCGGGCTCGAAGGAGGAAATAGGCGTCCCCGTGCGCCGAGCACGGGGGTTAACACCAGATTAACATGCTAGTGACGGCATATGACGCCGATATGACAAAAATTCATTGCGCTGCAGCAGACCGCCCGACCCACGGCCGCGACTGCCCGCGCGCGTCGCCTACGGGGCGACCTGGCCCAGGTAGGCGGACAGGCCGTCGAGCAGCATCTGCACCGAAAGTGCCACCAGCAGCATGCCCATCAGCCGCTCGACCGCGGTCAGCGCACGCCGGCCCAGCAGCCGGTAGAGGAACGGCGAGGCCAGCAGGATCGCGGCGGTCGCGGCCCAGGCCAGGAACAGCGCCAGGCTCCACTCCCACAGCCGGTCCGGCTCGCGGCTGCCCATCAGCATCACCGCGGCCATGCCCGAGGGGCCGGCCACCAGCGGGATCGCCAGCGGCACGATGAACGGCTCACCGTCCGGGATCTCGCCCATCAGCCCTTCCGGGCGCGGGAAGATCATGCGGATGCCGATCAGGAACAGGACGATGCCGCCGGCGATGGAGACCGACTCCTGGCGCAGGTGCATCAGCTCCAGGGCGTACTTGCCGCACCACAGGAACAGCATCAGCACCACCAGCGCGATCAGCAGCTCGCGCACCAGCACCACGCGCTGGCGCTGCGGCGGCAGCGGCTTGAGCACGCTGAGGAACACCGGGACGTTGCCCAGCGGGTCCAGGATCAGGAACAGCAGCAGCGCTGCCGACATCACGGTCATGGGGCGGGACTCCAGATCCGTCCGCGGTATTCGGCGCCGGCGGCCGACAGCAGGGTGACGCAGGCCCCGGCATAGGCCTCCGGGTCGCGCAGCCGGCCGTCCAGGTCGTCGGCATAGGCCCTGGCGCGCAGCGGGGTGCGCATCGGCCCGGGCTGCAGGCCGGCCACGCGCACGGAGGTGCCGCCCAGCTCGGCGGCCAGCATCCCGACCAGCGCGCGCAGCCCGTGCTGGGCCACGCCGTAGCCGCCCCAGTAGGCCTGCCCCACCCGCTCCGGGTCGTCCACCGCCAGCACCACCGAGGCATCGGGCGCGCGGCGCAGCAGCGGCAGGCAGGCCTGCACCATCCACACCGGCGCGGTCAGGTTGACGTGCACCGCGCGGGCGAAGTCGGCCGGGTCCTGGTGTTCGAGCGGGGTCAGGCCGCGGAACTCGGCCGCGCAGTGCAGCAGCCCGTCCAGCCGGCCGAGACCGTCCTGGATGCGCTGCGCCATCTCGGCGTAGTCGTCCGGCGAGGCCCCCTCCAGGTCCAGCGGGTACAGCAGCGGCTCCGGGCCGGCCTGGGCCACCGCGTCGTAGACCCGGTTCAGCCGCGGCAGGCGGCGGCCGAGCAGCACCAGGGTCGCGCCGGCGGCGGCGCAGGCGCGCGCGGCGGCCGAACCCAGGCCGCCGTGGGCACCGCTGACCAGGACCACGCGCCCGGCCAGCGGCTGCGGGGCCAGCGAAGGAAGACCGACCAGGCTCACTGCTGCGACTGCTGCTGCGACTGGGCCTCGGCCACCATGCGCTGCAGCTCACCGGACTCCAGCAGCTCCAGGGTGATCTCGCAGCCGCCGATCAGCTCCCCGTGCAGGAACAGCTGCGGGAAGGTCGGCCAGTTGGAATAGCGCGGCAGGTTGGCGCGCACCTCGGGGTCCTCGAGCACGTTGACGGTGTGCAGGTTCTGGGCGCCGGCCGCGCGCAGCGCCTGCACGGCGCGCGCCGACCAGCCGCACATCGGCCATTCCGGAGTGCCCTTCATGAACAGCACGATCGGATGGCTCTCGACCTCGACCTGGATGCGCTCGATGACCGCCATTGCCCTCTCCCTGGACGGCGGGCCAGGCCGCGCCGTCGGCTACACTGAAGTTGCAATTGTAATCCCTGCACGCCGCCGGCGCCGCCGCCCCACCCCGAGGACCGATGGCCATCGCCCTGCCCGAGCTGCCCTACGCCCGCACCGCCCTGGAGCCGCACCTGTCGGCGGCCACCCTGGAGGCCCACCTGGCCCACCACCGGGCCTGTGTGGAGGCGGTGAACCGGCTGCTGGAGGGCACGGGGCTGGAGGAACTGCCGCTGGAGGACGTGGTCCGGCGGGCCCGCGGACGGCTGTTCGAGCAGGCCGCGCAGGCCTGGAACCACGGCTTCTACTGGTCCTGCCTGTCCCCGCGCGGCGGCGGCGAACCGGTCGGCGAGCTGGCCGCCCTGCGGATCCGGCGGGGGGGCGGCTTCGGTCACTCCCGCGAGGAATTCAACCGCCTGGCCCTGGGTCTGGCCGGGTCCGGCTGGGCCTGGCTGGTGCAGCGCCCGGACGGGTCGCTGGGCCTGACCGCAGGTCCCGGCGCGGCCACCCCGCTGACCGGCGCCGACGTGCCGCTGCTGGCCTGCGACCTGTGGGAACACGCCTGGTGGCTGGACCGCCACGACGACCGCGCCCGCTACCTGGAAGCCTTCTGGCAGGTGGTGGACTGGAAGGCGGCCAACGCCCGCCTGCGCTGAGCCGGCCGCGGCATACGGCCCCGCACACCGGCCAGCGGGCATGCCCCCCCGCAATTCCCCCGCATTCCCGCTCCGGCGTGGCGGTCGAACGCCGGCCGGGTCGCCGCGTGCGCGGCGCCTACAGGGCGCGCAGGGCGGCCACCGCCGGGGCGACCTGCTCCGTGCGGTCCAGCGCCTGGCCGACCCGCTCCAGGGCCGCGGCCAGGGCCTGCGCATCGTCGGCGCGCAGGGTGGCATGGCCGACCTTGCGCCCGGCGCGGGCCTGCTTGCCGTAGTCGTGCCAGTGCCCGCCGGCCTCGGCCAGCACCGGGACGGCCCCGGGCATCTGCCCGACCCAGTTGAGCATGCAGGCATGGCCGCGCATGGCGGTGGAGCCCAGCGGCAGGCCCAGCACCGCGCGCAGGTGGTTCTCGAATTGCGAGGTCTCGGCGCCCTCGATGGTCCAGTGCCCGGAGTTGTGCACGCGCGGGGCCATCTCGTTGGCCAGCAGCCGGCCGTCGCGGTGGAACAGCTCCAGCGCGAAGACGCCCACGTAGTCCAGGTGCCCGGCCAGGCGCCGGGCATGGGCCACCGCGGCCTCGGCCAGGGCCGCGTCCACCGGCGCCGGGGCCAGGCTGGCCGAGAGCACCCCGTCCACGTGCCAGTTGCAGGTCACCGGCCAGGCGCGGAACCCGCCGTCGCGGCCGCGCACGGCCACCACGCTGATCTCGCCGTCGAACGGCACGAAAGCCTCCAGGATCAGGCCGACCGTGCCAGCCTGCGCGCCCAGCGCCGCCCAAGCGGCGTCGGCGTCGCCACGCTGGCGGATGCGGAACTGGCCCTTGCCGTCGTAGCCCAGGCGGCGGGTCTTGAGGATGCACGGCACCCCGACCTCGTCCAGCGCACGCTCCAGCCCTTCGCGGCTGTCCACCGCGGCGAAGGCCGGCACCGGGATGCCCAGCTCGCGGAACAGGCGCTTCTCGGCCAGGCGGTCCTGGGCCACGGCCAGCGCGCGCGGGTCCGGGTACACCGGCACCCGCTCGGCCAGCCGCTGCGCGGCCTCGGCCGGCACGTTCTCGAAGTCGAAGGTGGCCACGTCCACTTCGGCGGCGAAGGCCTCCAGCGCGGCCGGGTCGGCGAACCCGCCCACCTGCAGCGGTGCGACCTGGCCGGCGCAGGCGTCCGCGGCCGGATCCAGCACCAGGAAACGCAGCCCCAGCGGGGCGCCGGCCAGCGCCAGCATGCGGGCGAGCTGCCCGCCTCCGAGGATGCCGACCGTGGTCATGCCGGCAGCCGCGGATCGTCGTGGGCCAGCACGTCCTCGGTCTGGCGGCGGCGGAACCCGTCCAGGGCCTGGCCGATGGCCGGGAACTCGCGGGCCAGCATGGCCGCGGCGAACAGGGCGGCGTTGGCCGCGCCGGCATTGCCGATGGCGAAGGTCGCCACGGGCACGCCCGCCGGCATCTGCACGATGGACAGCAGCGAATCCAGGCCGTTCAGGGCGCGGCTCTGCACCGGCACGCCCAGCACCGGCACCGCGGTCTTGGAGGCGAGCATGCCCGGCAGGTGCGCGGCGCCGCCGGCGCCGGCGATGATCGCGCGCAGGCCGCGTTCGCGGGCGCTGGCGGCGTACTCGAACAGCACGTCGGGGGTGCGGTGCGCGGAAACCACGCGGACCTCGTGGGGCACGCCCAGGGCCTCGAGCTTCTGCGCGGCGTGCTGCATCGTCTCCCAGTCGGAGCGCGATCCCATGACGATGCCGACCAGGGGGGCGGCAGTGGAATTTTGCTGGGCTGGCATGGCCGTTCTCGGTGGCAAGGCCGTATTCTAGCCGTCTTCCCACCTCCACGACCGGTACATGGACCGCAAGCTGCTCGACCTGCTGTGCTCCCCCGACACCCGCCAGCCCCTGGCGCTGCTGGAGCCGCGTGGCCTGGAGGCGTTGAACCGGGCCATCGCCGCCGGCCAGGTGGTGCGCGGCGACGGCACCCCGCAGCGCGAACCGCTGCGCGAGGCCCTGGTCACCCGCGACCGCCGCCACGTCTACCGCGTGGACGACGGCATCCCGGTGCTGCTGGTCGAGGAGGCCCTGGCCACCGACCAGGTACCGGACTTCCCCTCGGCCTGAGCCCGGCGGTGGACGCGTCCCTGGCCCCGCCTCCGCCGGAGGCCGTGCTGGCCGACGTGCGCCGCGCCCTGGACGAGGACCTGGGCGGAGGCGACGTCACCGCCGCGCTGCTGCCGGACGTGCCCGAAAGCGCCCGCCTGCTGTGCAAGGAGGAGGCGGTGGTGGCCGGGCGGCCCTGGTTCGACGCCTGCCACCGCCTGCTCGACCCGCAGGTGGCGATCGACTGGCGCGTGCGCGAGGGCCAGCGCGTGGCCGCCGGCACCGTGCTGGCCGTGCTGCACGGCCGCAGCCGCAGCCTGGTCAGCGCCGAACGCACCGCGCTGAACTTCATGCAGACCCTGTGCGGCACCGCCACCGCCACGGCCGCCTTCGTCGCGGCCGTGCGCGGCACCGGCGCCACCATCCTCGACACCCGCAAGACCCTGCCCGGCCTGCGCCTGGCGCAGAAGTACGCGGTGCGCGCCGGCGGCGGCGCCAACCACCGCCTGGGCCTGTACGACGCGGTGATGCTCAAGGAGAACCACGTGCGCGTGGCCGGCTCGGTGGCCGCGGCGATCGCCGCCGCGCGCGCCGCGCGGCCGTCGCTGCCGCTGATCGTCGAGGTCGAGACCCTGGACCAGCTGCGCGAGGCGCTGGCCGCCGGTTGCGACCGCGTCCTGCTGGACGACTTCGCCGCCGCAGGCCGGCGCGAGGCGGTGCGCATCGCCCGCCAGGCCGCCGCCGGCGGCCGCCGCATCCCGCTGGAGGTGTCCGGCAGCGTGGACCTGGCCGGGGTGCGCGCCATCGCCGAGGACGGGGTTGACTTCATCTCCATCGGCGCCCTGACCAAGCACGTGCGCGCCATCGACCTGTCGATGAAGCTCGGCCCCGCGCCCTGAGCGCGGCGCTGCGCTCACGCCGGCTGGACCGGCGCCCGGCCATGCTGGACCGGATCCCCGGGGGAGAAGCCGCATGCGCCGGACCGTCGCCGCCCTGCTCCTGCTGTGCGCCGCTGCCGCCGCCCGCGCCGCGCCTGCCGCGGTGGAACCGTGCGAGCTGCCGCCCCGCTACGGGCTGACCGAACTGGCCGTGCGGATCGTGCGCACGGCCTGCCAGGAGCACCGGCTGTGGCTGCAGCCCTTCATCGAGGCCGACGGCCGCCTGGCCGCGCTGGCGGTGACCGAGGCCGAACGCGCGCACCTGGACGACGGCAGCACCCAGGCCTGGCAGCGCGGGGCTCGGTACTGGCGGGGGAGCGGCACGCTGGCGGCCATGGCCGACCCGCCCGGCGCCTCCGCCTGCATGGCCCCGTACGGCCAGGCCGCCGAGAACGACTGCCGTGCCTTCGTCGTGGACCAGCCCTGGTCGGCCGCGTTCGTCTCCTGGGTGATGCTGCGCGCCGGCGTGCCGGGCTTCGCCGCCTCGCCCCGGCACCTGGACTACGTCGCCCACGCCTGGCGCGACCCGGCCAGCCCGTATCTCTACGCCGACCCGTGGACCACACGCCCCGCGCCCGGCGACCTGCTGTGCTTCCTGCGCGGCGCCGACGCCGGCCGCGGCGCGGACGGGCTGCGCCAGGCGCTGGCCGGACAGACGCCCGGCGCGGTGCGCTCGCACTGCGAGATCGTCGTCGCCGCCAATCCCGGCGGCGACCGCACCCTGTACCTGGTCGGCGGCAACGTCCTCAACGCGGTGACCCTGCGCAAGCTGCCGCTGGATCCCGCCGGGCACCTGGACGCCGCCGCCCTGGGCCGCACCGGCACGCCCCCGCCGGCCGGGGAGGCCGCCCCCCCGCCCGCCGGCAGGGAGGACGCCGGCGCGGGCCCGGCGTGCAGCCCGGGCAATCCTGCCGCGGGCAGCTTCAACCGCCGCGACTGGGCGGTGCTGCTCCAGCTCAGGCTCGACCTGTAGGCGCCGCGTCAGCGGCGACGCGAGGCCGTCCGGCCGGACGCGTGGCCAATCCTGCGTGGCGGTTGGACGCCGGCTTCGGATACGCCGGCCGGGCCGCTTGCGCGGTTCCTGCAGGATGCGGCGTGCCCCCCTTGCAAGCGCGTCGGCGGCGACCCGGCCGGCACGTCCGGAGCCGGCGCCCGGCCACCGCACCGGAACGGCCATGCCGATGCACGGCCGGCATCGCCCCGGTCACCCCTGGCGCGGGCCACCCGTACCCGGCGCGGCCGGGGCGTGATGGACCGCCGGCGGTTCGGCTACATTGCGCGCATGCCGAGCCTGATCCTGCTGATGATCGCCGGCGCCGCGGTGTTCGCCTTCTGGAACGCGGCCCGTGCCGCCGCCGAACGCGCCGAAGTGCTGGGCCGCGACGCCTGCGCCGCCGCCGGCGTGCAGTGGCTGGACCAGAGCGTGCACGCCACCGGCGTGCGCCTGTACCGCCGCGAGGACGGCTGGCTGGGTCTGGAGCGCGGCTTCCGCTTCGACTACTCGTACGACGGCACCGATCGCCACAGCGGCCGCATGGTCCTGCGCGGGGACCGTCTGGTGGAATTCGTCGGCCCGTCGGCCGGCGCGCGCGTGCTGCCCTTCACGTCGCGGCAGGACTGAAGCCGGCCGGGCCGCCGCGCGGTTTCTGCAGGAGCCGCGCCAGCGGCGACGCGACGGGGCATCCGGTCGCCGCGGATGCGCCCGTGCCAGGGCACCCGACAATCACACCGCCCTGATGCCACCGCCCGTCGTCTTGCCCGCACGGTTGAACGCCAGCCGGGTCGCCGCTGGCGCGGCATCGCATGGGTACCCGGCGACCGGCGCGTGGCGGGGCACTTCACCACGCGCAGGTGCGGGCGCCTGGGCGCGGACGGCTCGGCGGGGCCGTCGCCCGGGCCCTGCGGACCGGGGCCGTCGTCCTCCGGCGGCGGCAGCCCGGTTTCCTCCGGCAGGACCATGCCCTTCCCGGTCTCGCGGGCGTACACCGCCAGCACCGCGCTGACCGGCACCTGCACCGGCTGGCTCACGCCGCCGAAGCGCGCGGTGAAGGAGATCCAGGTGTTGTCGATGCGCAGGCCGACCACGGCGCGGTCGGAGATGTTGAGCACCACCCGGCCGTCGCGCACCGCGCTGGCCGGCACCTGCACGCCCGGCACGCCCGCATCCACCAGGATGTGCGGGGTCATGCCGTTGTCGTTGATCCACTCGGTCAGCGCCCGCAGCAGGTACGGGCGGTAACTGGTCATGCGCGGAACGTCGTCGGTCATGGTCACAGTCTACGCCGACACGGCCCGCGCCGCCCCGGAAGGACGCCGGCCGTCAGGCCGGCAGGTCGCGCAGTTTCTTTTCCTGTTCGGTCAGGCTGCGGACGAAGCCCGGGTTGCGGAAGATCCGGTTGCCGTAGTCCTCGATGGCCTTGCCGTCCTTGGGCAACGGCACGTCCAGCGCCTGCAGGCGCCAGATGATCGGTGCCATGGCGCAGTCGGCCAGGCTCATCTCGGGGTTGAGGAAGAACTTGCTGGCCTTGAACAGCGGCAGCGCCTCGGTCAGCAGCTCGCGCAGGCGCTTGCGGCCGGCCTCGGCCTGCTGCTTGTTGCCCAGCTGGATCGCCTGCACCTGCGGCACCCAGTCGTGCTCGATGCGCAGCATCGCCAGGCGCAGCCGCGCGCGCGACAGCGGATCCACCGGCATCAGCGGCGGATGCGGGTAGCGCTCGTCCAGGTACTCGCTCACCACGGAGGCGGCGTACAGCACCAGCTCGCGCTCGACCAGGGTCGGCACCGAGTGGTACGGGTTGAGGTGGATCAGGTCCTCGGGCGGGTTCTGCGCATCCACCGGGACCAGGTCGTAGGTCACGCCCTTGGCCGCAAGGACCAGGCGTACGCGATGACAAAGGACGTCATCGACGGAGGAAAACAACGTCAGGGTATTGCGCATGCGCACGCTCACTGCCATCTAGGCCTCCGACGGCCGGAATCCGCCGGCCGACTGCCGCCGCCGGCCCCTCGCCGACGGTCGTCACGGTTCCCGAGTGTGCAGGGCCACGCCGGAAAAGCGCAAGGCCATGCAGGCCCTTTTCCGCGCACCGGGGAGGTGCGCGGAAAAGGCACGCGCTTCTCCTTACTCCACGTCCTTCCAGTATTCCTGCTTGAGCAGGTAGGCGAGGAAGGTCAGCAGGACCAGGAACAGGATCACCCACACGCCGATCGCCTGGCGCTTCAGCGCGGCCGGCTCACCCGCATACTCGAGGAAATTGGTGATGTCGCGCACGGCCTGGTCGAACTGCTCGGCCGACAGGCGGCCGGGGCTGGTGACCACCAGGCGCTCCGGATGCCGCTCGCCCGTCTCGTCCGGCTCGCCGAACTCGGCGTGCTGCAGGCCCTGCAGCTCCCACAGCGGGTTGGGCATGGACACGTTGGGGAACAGCATGTTGTTCCAGCCCAGCGGACGCGACTCGTCCAGGTAGAACGACTTGAGGTAGGTGTACAGCCAGTCGGTGCCGCGCACACGCGCGATCAGGGTCAGGTCCGGCGGCATCTTGCCGAACCACTTCTCGCCGTCGGCTTCGGTCAGCGCGACCTGGATGTGCTCGCCGTGCTTGGCGCCGGTGAAGTTCAGGTTGGCGGTGACCTGCTCCTCGGTCAGCCCCAGGTCCTCGGCCATGCGCGAGTAGCGCAGGTACTTCAGCGAGTGGCAGCCCGAGCAGTAGTTCATGTACAGGGCCGCGCCGCGCTGCAGCGAGGCCTTGTCGTTGAGGTCGTTGCCGGCCTGCAGCAGCTGGCCGCCGGAAGCGGCCAGCGCGGCGGCGGAGAACAGGAGCCCGGTGGCGGCCGCGGCCAGCAGTGCAATCCACTTCTTAGTCATGCGTCGTCACCCGTTCCGGCACCGGCTTGGTCTTGTCGATCTTGGTCCAGATCGGCATGGTCAGGAAGAAGAGGAAGTAGTAGGCGGTCAGGAACCGGCCGATGATGGTCTCGACCGGGTCGGTGCCGGGGCCGGCGCCGATCTTGCCCAGCCACACGAAGCTGAAGCCGAACAGCAGCAGCAGCACCTTCGACAGCACGCCGCGGTAACGGTACGACTTGACCTTGGCGCGGTCCAGCCACGGCACGAGGAACAGGATCATGATCGCGCCGAACATCACCAGCACGCCGCCGAGCTTGTTCGGGACCACGCGCAGCATCGCGTAGTACGGCGTGTAGTACCACACCGGCTTGATGTGCTCCGGCGTGACCAGCTTGTTGGCCTCGGTGAAGTTGTCGTGCTCGAGGAACCAGCCGCCGAAGGCCGGGGCGTAGAAGATGATGAAGGCCGCCACCAGCAGCATCGCGCACACGTAGAAGGTGTCCTTCACCGTGTAGTACGGGTGGAACGGCACGCCGTCGGCCGGGGCGTTGGGCGACCAGCGGTTGCCCTTCGGACCCTTCTTGATCTCGACGCCGTCCGGGTTGTTCGAGCCGACCTCGTGCAGCGCGAAGATGTGCAGCACGACCAGCAGCAGCAGCACCAGCGGCAGCGCGATCACGTGCAGGGCGAAGAAGCGGTTGAGGGTGGCGTCGGAGGGCAGGTAGTCGCCCATGATCCACTCGGTCAGACCGTTGCCGATGACCGGGATGGCGCCGAACAGCGAGATGATCACCTTGGCGCCCCAGAACGACATCTGCCCCCAGGGCAGCACGTAGCCCATGAAGGCCTCGGCCATCAGCACCAGGTAGATCAGCATGCCGACGATCCACACCAGCTCGCGCGGCTTGCGGTACGAGCCGTACATCAGGCCGCGGAACATGTGCAGGTAGACCACGATGAAGAACAGGGAGGCACCGGTGCTGTGCATGTACCGGATCAGCCAGCCCCACTCCACGTCGCGCATGATGTACTCGACCGAGGCGAAGGCTTCCGCCGCGCTGGTCTTGTAGTGCATCGTCAGGAAGATGCCGGTCACCAGCTGGTTGACCAGCACCACCAGCGAGAGCACGCCGAAGATGTACCAGATGTTGAAGTTCTTCGGCGCGTAGTACTCGCTCATGTGCTTGCGGTACACGGGCATGAAGCCCGGCGCGCGCTCGTTGAACCAGGCCCACACGCCGTTGGCGGCGCGGCTGAGGATGTTCTTAGCCATGGCTTAGGCGGCCCCCTCCGGATCGACGCCGATGACGATGGTGTTGTCGTCGGCGTAGTGGTGCGGCGGAACGACCAGGTTGCTCGGCGCCGGCACGCCCTGGAACACGCGGCCGGCCATGTCGAACCGGGACTTGTGGCAGGGGCAGAAATAGCCGCCCTTCCACTCCGGGTCGTACGGCTCGGGCTTGATCTCGGCGGCCATCTCCGGCGAGCAGCCCAGGTGGGTGCACAGGCCGACCAGCACGGAGATCTCGGGCCTGAGCGAGCGCAGCTTCGGGTTGGCCTTGCGCACGTACTCCGGCTGCTGGTCCGCGTTCTCGGAGTCCGGGTCGCGCAGCCGCGAATCCAGCGTCGGCAGGGCGTCGAGCACCGCCTTGGAGCGCTTGACGATCCAGATCGGCTGGCCGCGCCATTCCAGGATCAGGCGCTGGCCCTCCTGCAGCCCGCTGATGTCCGCCACCACCGGCGCACCGGCGAGCTTGGCGCGGGCGCTCGGGTTCCAGGACTTGATGAAAGGAACCGCTGCGAAACCGGCCCCGACCGCGCCCACCACTGCCGTGGTGGCCGTCAGGAACCGGCGTCGGCCCGTGTTCACAGGCGCTTTGACCTCATCGTTGGCCATCCGGCACTCCGAAAATCTTCTGCTTGGTCGCGTTGGCTGCCTCCGGGACGGGCCCCGCCACCGGGGCGGTACCCCCTCCGCAAAAGACAGGGAAGTGTAACGGAACGCTAAACAGGGGGACAATGGAGGTTGCCCCGACCCCTTGCCTGCCCGTGGCCAGCCGCATGGCGCCGCCCCTACCGCGACGCCAGCACGCCGCGGTAGCGCTCGGCCAGCACGGCCACACGCTGCACGAAGCGCTGGGTCTCACTGTAGGGCGGCACGCCCCGGTAGCGGTCCACCGCCCCCTCGCCGGCGTTGTAGCCGGCCGCCGCCAGGGTCAGGTCGCCGTTGTAGCGCTGCAGCAGCCAGGCCAGGTACTGCACGCCACCCCGGATGTTGGCCGCCGGGTCGAAGCTGTCGGCCACGCCGAAGCGGCGCGCCGTGGCCGGCATCAGCTGCATCAGGCCCTGGGCGCCGGCGCTGGAGACGGCCAGCGGGTTGAACGCCGACTCGGCATGGATGATGGCCCGCACCACCGCCTCCTCGACCCCGAACTCGCGCGCCGCGGCGGCGATCTCGGCCTGGTAGGCGGTGGTGTTGAGCTTGACCGTGGCGAAGTTCACGCCCGGGCGCACGGCGCAGGCGTAGCAGGTCTCGATGAAGCTGTAGGCCACGGTGCGCAGATCGTGCGCACCCGAACCGCGGGCCGGCGGCCGGCTGCTGAAGTGCCGTACCCCATCCTTTACATAGGAGTAGACCTGGCCGCTGACCCGGCGCCGCGGCGGCGCGGCGGTGGCCGCGGCCGGCTGCTGCGGCACGTAGGCGGCCGGGACCGCAGCGGGCGCGGCGCCCGCGGACGCCGGCGCGGCGGACGCCGGGGCCGACGCCGGGGCCGACGCCGGGCGCGATGCCGGGGCGCGGCGGTCCGGGACGAAGCGGGTGGCGACCCGGCACTGGCTGCCGGGGACGCGCCTGTCGACGTAGGCGGCCACGCCGTCGGCGCCGACGCAGCGGTAAAGGGTGCCCGCCCGGGCCGGCGCGGCGGCGGCCAGCGCGGCCAGTGCGATCACGGCGAGCCCCAGCGTCCCCGTCATCCCCTTCATGGGCGCCGAGTCTCCCAGCTTCACGCCCTCTTGCCAAGCCCGAACGGCCGCCCAACGGCCGTTCCGCCCCGGGAAAACCGCCACCCGGCTACACTATGCGGCCCCGCCCGCCTGGAATAACCGCCATGACCGGGATGACCGCCACGCCGGACGCCCGTCCGGACGCCGCCATCGCGCCCGAAGCCACCACTCCCGCCCTGGTGCCCCTGCCCGGCGCCGGCCCGCGCGTGCCCGGCACGCCCCGCGGCAAGCTGTTCATCAAGACCCACGGCTGCCAGATGAACGAGTACGACTCGGCCCGCATGGCCGACGTGCTGGCCGAGCAGGAGGGCCTGGAGCTGACCGACGACCCGGAGCAGGCCGACGTCATCCTGATCAACACCTGCTCCATCCGCGAGAAGGCGCAGGAGAAGGTGTTCAGCCAGCTGGGGCGCTGGAAGGGCCTGAAGAACCGCGGTCGCGAGGTCATCATCGGCGTGGGCGGCTGCGTGGCCTCCCAGGAGGGCGAGGCCATCATCCGCCGCGCCCCGTACGTGGACCTGGTGTTCGGCCCGCAGACCCTGCACCGCCTGCCGGAGCTGATCCGCGCCCGCCGCGAGCAGAACCGCCCGCAGGTGGACATCTCCTTCCCGGAGATCGAGAAGTTCGACCGCCTGCCCGAGCCGCGCGCCGAGGGCCCCACCGCCTTCGTCTCGATCATGGAGGGCTGCTCCAAGTACTGCAGCTTCTGCGTGGTGCCCTACACCCGCGGCACCGAGGTCAGCCGCCCGTTCGAGGACGTGCTGGTGGAGGTCATGCAACTGGCCGCCCAGGGCGTGCGCGAGATCAACCTGCTGGGCCAGAACGTCAACGCCTACCGCGGCCCGATGGGCGACGGCGAGGTCGCCGACCTTGCCCTGCTGATCCGCACCATCGCCCAGATCGAGGGCATCGGCCGCATCCGCTTCACCACTTCGCACCCGGTGGAGTTCTCCGATGCGCTGGTGGAGGCCTACCGGGACGTACCGCAGCTGGCCAACTACCTGCACCTGCCGGTGCAGTCCGGCAGCGACCGCGTGCTCAGCGCGATGAAGCGCGGCTACACCGCACTGGAATACAAGCAGAAGATCCGCAGGCTGCGCGCGGTGCGTCCGGACATCTCGATCAGCTCGGACTTCATCGTCGGCTTCCCCGGCGAAACCGACGCCGACTTCGAGAAGACCATGAAGCTGATCGAGGAGGTCGGCTTCGACCAGAGCTTCTCCTTCATCTACTCGCGCCGCCCCGGCACCCCGGCGGCCGACCTGGCCGACGACACCCCGGACGAGGTCAAGCACGCGCGCCTGGAGCGCCTGCAGGCGGCGATCAATGCCAACGCCGCGCGCATTTCCCGGGCCATGGTCGGCACGGTGCAGAAGGTGCTGGTGGAAGGCCCGTCCAGGAAGGATCCCAACGAGCTGACCGGCCGCACCGAAAACATGCGCCCAGTGAACTTCCCCGGCCATCCGCGCCTGGTGGGCCAGTTCGTGGACGTGCGCATCACCGAGGCGCTGAGCAACTCCCTGCGCGGCGAGGTCGTGGTCGCCTGAAGGCGGCCCCCCGCCTCAGCGCAGCCCGGTAAGCAGGCGCTCGCCGCGCGCGCCCACCCGCAGCGCGCGCGAATCGGGCATGCGCCGCGCCCAGCCGCGTTCGAGCAGCAGGCGCAGCAGCGCCGCGCCGAGGGCGCCGGCCAGGTGGTCGCGGCGCTCGCTCCAGTCCAGGCAGGTCCGGCACAGCGGCCGGCGCGCGGCGCGCGCGCCGTCCAGGTCCAGGCCCGCCTGGCGGCACCACGCCTCGCCGGACGCGCTCAGCACCAGGCCGTCCGGTCCGGCCAGGTGGCCGTGCGCGCGCATCGCCTCCAGCCAGGCCACCGCCAGGCTGCCGGCCAGGTGGTCGTAGCAGGTGCGCGCGCGGCGCAGGGCCGGATCCACCGGGCCGGCTCGGCGCCCGCGCAGCGCCGGGTGGGTGCTGGCGGTGGAAGGCGAAACCCCGCCGTCCAGCGCCAGCTCCCCGGCGGTACGCGCCTGCCCGCCCATCAGCATCGCCAGCATGCGGCTGCGCGCCGGATCACCCAGTGCCGCCGCCACCCGTGCCAGTTCGCTGTCCACGCCCATGGTTCGATCCCCGTCGAAGCGTGCCATGCCCCCCGCATCCTAGCCTCCCCGGGCGGAGGACACCGACATGGCCACCGACACCCACCACTACCTGGCCGAGCTGCGCTGGACCGGCAACCGCGGCACCGGCACCGCCGGCTACCACGCCTACGGGCGCGACCACGAGATCCACGTCGCCGGCAAGCCGGTGCTGCACGGCAGCGCCGACCCCGCCTTCCGCGGCGACCCGGCGCGGCACACCCCCGAGGACCTGTTCCTGGCCGCGGCGGCGGCCTGCCACATGCTGTTCTACCTGGCCCTGTGCGCACGCGAGGGCATCCGGGTGCTGGCCTACCGCGCCCAGGCCGAGGGCGGGCTGGAGGCCGGTCCCGCCGGCGGCCGCTTCCGCGGCATCCGCCTGCACCCGCAGGTGGTCCTGGCCCCCGGCAGCGACCCGCAGCGCGCGGCCGCCCTGCACGCGACCGCCCATGCGCGCTGTTTCATCGCCAATTCCTGCAGCGTGCCGATCACATGCGAACCGTCGTCCACCGTCGCCACGGAGCCGCCGGCATGGACATGAAGGACGTGGAAATCCTGCTCGGGGACCGCCCCGGGGCGCTGGCGCGCATGGCCGGCGCCCTGGGCCGGGCCGGGATCAGCATCGAGGGCGGCGGCGCCTGGTGCTTCGGCGGCCGGGCGGTCGCGCATTTCCTGTTCGACGCCGCCGCCCCGGTGGCGCAGGTACTGCGCGCCGAGGGCATCACCGTGCTGGCCGAGCAGCCGGTGGTCACCCTGCGCCTGGACCAGGCCCGCCCCGGGCAGCTGGGCGCGGCCGCGGCGGCGATGGCGGCGGCCGGGGTCAACCTGCGGGTGCAGTACAGCGACCACGACCACCGGCTGGTGCTGGTGGCCGACGACCCGGCCACGGCGGCGCGGGTGGCCGCGGAGTGGATGCGCCGCCGGCCCGGCCACCCGGGCTGAGGCCCGGCCGGGCGTCGGCGTCGCCGGGGCGTCGACTGGCCCGCGCGCCCCCCGCGCGCTACCCTTTCCTGCCCGTTCCCGAACGGCGCCCGCACGCCCCCGCGTGCAGGCAGCGCCCCGCCGATGACCTCCAAGACCCAGCGCGACTTCACCCTCGAGCCCGCCGACAGCGAGCGGCTGGCCAACCTCGCCGGCCCCTTCGACGAACACCTGCGCCAGATCGAACTGCGCCTGGGCGTGGAGATCGCCAACCGCGGCAACGTGTTCCGGGTCACCGGCCCGCGCCGCGCCGCCGAGCGGGCCGAACGCCTGCTGCAGGCCCTGTACGAGGAGGCCGGGCAGACCGTGTTCGACGCCCATGCCATCCACCTGCGCCTGAACGAGGCCAACGTGGACCAGGCCGTGGCGGCCGAGTACCAGCCGCAGGAGGTCACCGTGAAGGTGCGCCGCGGCACCATCCGCGGCCGTGGCGCCAACCAGCAGAAGTATCTGCACGCCATCGCCACCCACGACATCAACTTCGGCATCGGCCCGGCCGGCACCGGCAAGACCTTCCTCGCCGTGGCCATGGCGGTGGACGCGCTCAACGAGTCGCGGGTGCAGCGCCTGGTGCTGGTGCGCCCGGCGGTGGAGGCCGGCGAGAAGCTCGGCTTCCTGCCCGGCGACCTGGCGCAGAAGGTGGACCCCTACCTGCGCCCGCTGTACGACGCCCTGTACGAGATGCTGGGCGTGGAGAAGGTGGTCAAGCTGCTGGAGAAGAACGTTATCGAGATCGCGCCGCTGGCCTACATGCGCGGCCGCACCCTCAACGACGCCTTCGTGATCCTGGACGAGGCGCAGAACACCACCATCGAGCAGATGAAGATGTTCCTGACCCGCCTGGGCTTCGGCTCCACCGCGGTGGTCACCGGCGACATGACCCAGATCGACCTGCCGCGGCACGTGAAGTCGGGCCTGAAGGACGCCATCGATGTGCTGCGCGGGGTGGAGGGCGTCAGCTTCACCTTCTTCGAGGCCAGGGACGTGGTCCGCCACCCGCTGGTGGCGCGCATCGTCGACGCCTACGACCGCCGGGACGCCCAGGACCGGCTGACCGGACCGGCCGCATGAACACGCATTCCGCGCACCCGTACCGCCACGGAGGCCGCGCATGACCCGCGGTCCGGTCCGCCTGGACGTGGCGGTCAGCTACGGCCTCCCCCGCCGCGGCGTGCCGGCCGCGGCGAGCTTCCGCAAGTGGGTGGCCGCGGCCCTGGCCGGGCGCATCCGCGAGGCCGACCTGGCCATCCGCATCGTGGACGAGAAGGAGGGCCGCGCCCTCAACCGCCACTACCGCGGCAAGGACTACGCCACCAACGTGCTCAGCTTCCCGGCCGAGCTGCCCGAGGGCCTGCCCAAGGGTGTGAAGTTCCCCCTGCTGGGCGACCTGGTGATCTGCGCGCCGGTGGTGGCACGCGAGGCGCGCGAGCAGGGCAAGCCGCTGGCGGCGCACTACGCCCACCTGACCGTGCACGGCACCCTGCACCTGCTGGGCTGGGACCACGAGGACGACAAGGAGGCCGAGGCCATGGAACAGCTGGAGCGGCAGATCCTCGCCACCCTCGGCCTGCCCGACCCCTACGCCGCCGAGCGGGATGCCTGAGCGTGCGCGGCGGCCGACCGTTCCGCCCCGTGGCCGCCGTGCTGGCGCTCGCCGCCGGCCTGGCCCGGGCTTCGCCACCGGAGGCGCAGGCCGCGCCGGAGCTGGCCGACCTGATCGAGTGCCGCGCCTCCTACGCGGACATGCTGGCCCTGCTGCCGGTGGCGGAGGACCCGCTGCAGGCGGTGGCGCGCGGCTGGCAGCCGCTGCCGCAGGCCAACCCGTTCATGGTCGAGTTCCGCCTGCTGGCGCCGATCACCGTGTTCGGCCACAGCACCGACCACATCGCCCTGGCCGGGCCCGGGGTGCTGGCGGTGCTGGACCTGCCCGATCCGCGCCCGCTGGCCCGCCAGCTGGAGCTGGAGGCCGGCATCGACACGCCGGAGAAGGCCATGTTCGGCCGCGAGGTGCGTGCCGTGGAGGTGCCCGGTCCGGACGGGACGCCGTGGATCGAATCGGCGGTGCTGGGCGCGTCCAACGTGGCCTCGCATCCCGGCAAGACCCTGGCCGGCTGCAGCTACGGCCTGGAGCCGGCCGAGCCCGGCGAGGACGGGGAAGACGGGGACCCGGCCGGCACGCCGCCGACCCAGGCCTCCGCCCTGCCCTCGCCCGCGCCCGCCGTTCCGCGATAGACTGCCGGCAACGCCGGGAGGCCCCGGCGCCCGCTTTTCCTGTGATGTCCGAAGACGACAGTAGCAGCCCCCACCATTCCTCCGAGCCGCACGAACGGCGGCGCAGCTGGCTGGAGCGCCTGAGCGCGGCCTTCTCCAGCGAACCCGACACCCGCGAAGACCTGGTCGCCATCCTGCGCGATGCCCAGGGCAACGGCCTGATCGACGCAGACACCCTGCGCATGATGGAGGGCGCGCTCTCGGTGTCCGAGCTCACCGTGGGCGACGTCATGGTGTCCCGCTCGCAGATGGTCTCGCTGCCGGCCGACGCCAGCCTGCTGGAGCTGATGAAGCAGGTGGTCCAGTCCGGGCATTCGCGCTTCCCCGTGCACGGCGAGAACCGTGACGAGATCCTGGGCATCCTCCTGGCCAAGGACCTGCTGCGCGGGGTGGTGGCCGACAACGGTCCGGCCAGCATCCACGCCCTGCTGCGACCGGCCGTGCTGATCCCCGAGTCGAAGAAGCTGAACGTCCTGCTCAAGGAGTTCCGCCTCTCGCGCAACCACATGGCCATCGTGGTGGACGAGTACGGCGGCGTGGCCGGCCTGATCACCATCGAGGACGTGCTGGAGCAGATCGTCGGCGAGATCGACGACGAGCACGACGAGGCCCATGACGACAGCGCCCTGATCGCGGTGCAGGCCGACGGCCAGTACGTGGTCGACGCGCTGACCCCGATCGAGGACTTCAACCGCCGCTTCGGTGCCGACTTCCCGGACGACGAGTACGACACCATCGGCGGCCTGGTCACCGAGGCGATCGGCCACCTGCCCGAGGTCGGCGAGGAGCTGACCCTGGACCGCTTCGCCTTCCGCGTGATCCGCGCCGATGCCCGCCGCGTGCGCGCCTTCCAGGTGGGCGTGCTGGCGCCCCAGCCGGAGGACGCGGACTGATGCCGCTCGCGGCCCCGGCGGCGCACGCGCCGCTCCGGCCGCTGTCCCGGGCGGCCGCACTGCTGCTGGGACTGCTGCTGCCGCTGCTGGCGGCGGCCGCGCCGGCGCCGCGCATCGGCGTGGTCACGATGGCGCCGGGCGAGGTGTTCTTCGAACGCTTCGGCCACGACGCCATCGTCGTCTACGAGCCGGACACCGGCCGGGCCACCTCGTACAACTTCGGCTTCTTCGTCCCGGAGGAGCCGGACTTCGTCGCCCGCTTCGTGCGCGGGGAGATGATGTACTACCGGGTCGCCCGGCCCCTGGCCGAGGACCTGGAGCAGTACCGCCGCTCCGGGCGCGGCGTGCGCCTGCAGTGGCTGGACCTGGAACCGGAGCAGGCGCGCCATCTGGCCGCGGCCCTGGCCGAGCGCGCGCGCCCGGAGAACGCCCGCTACCGCTACGACTACTTCACCGCCAACTGCGCCACCCAGGTGCGCGACGCCCTGGACGAGGCGCTGGGCGGCGCGCTGCGCTCGCAGCTGTCCGGCCGCTCGCGCGGCAACACCTACCGCAGCGAGGCGGTGCGCCTGGCGCGGCCGGCGCCGTGGATGTGGCTGGGCTTCGACCTGGGCCTGGGGCCGTACGCCGACCGCCCGCTGTCGCGCTGGGAGGAGGCCTTCGTACCCATGCGCCTGGCCGAGAGCCTGCGCGAGGCGCGCAACAGCCAGGGCCGTCCGCTGGTGCTGGCCGAGGAGGAGCTGCTGCCGCACCGCATCGCACCCGAGCCCGGGGAGCGGCCACGCCGCGTGTGGCCGTGGCTGCTGGCCGGCCTGGCCGGCGCCGCCGCGGTACTGGCGCTGCGCCGGCGTCCGCGCCTGCTGGCCGCCGCCGCGCTGCCGCTGTGGCTGGTCTGCAGCCTGGCCGGCGCGCTGATGCTGTACCTGTGGGGGTTCACCGCGCACGAGGCCGGCTGGGCCAACCGCAACCTGTTCCTGCTCGATCCGCTGTGCCTGCTGCTGCTGCCCGGTGCGGTGGCGCTGCTGCGCGGCCGCGCGCCGGGCCGGCTGTTCGGCACCGTGCTCTGGGCGGTGGCCGCGCTGGCCGCGCTGGGCTGGGGCCTGCAGTGGCTGGCGCGGACGCCGCAGTACAACCTGCCCTGGATCGCCCTGCTGCTGCCACTGCACGCGGCACTGGCCCTGGCGCTGGGCCGCCGCCGCGCCGCGGCCTGAGCCCGCCGGCTTGCCCGCGGCCCTGGCCCCGGCGCAGGATGCCGGCATGGACACCGCGCCCGCCTGCGTGATCGCCTGCGCCTGGTACGCCCCCGACGGCGGGCGCCAGGACCTGCCCATCGAGCATCTGAGCGAGGCCCTGGCGGAGAACCGCCCGGGCTTCGCCTGGATCGGCCTGTACGAGCCACCGGCACAGGTGCTGGAAACGCTGCGCCAGGAGCTGGGCCTGCACGAGCTGGCCATCGAGGACGCGATGAACGCGCACCAGCGGCCCAAGCTGGAGGCCTACGGCGACGTGCTGTTCGTGGTGGCGCACACCGCGCAGATGGTGGACGGGAAGATCCGCTACGGCGAGACCCACCTGTTCCTCGGCCCGCGCTTCCTGCTGACCATCCGCCACGGCGCCTCGTTGTCCTACGCGGCGGTGCGCACGCGCCTGGAGCGCGAGCCGCACCTGCTGCGCCAGGGGCCCGCCATGGCCCTGTACGCGGTGCTGGACTTCATCGTGGACAACTACGCGCCGATCGTGGACGAGCACCGCGACACCCTGCAGGAGCTGGAGCGCGACATCTTCTCGGCCACCTACCGCCGCGCCATCGTCATGCGCCTGTACGACCTCAAGCGCGACCTGACCTACATGCGTGTGGCCGTGGCCCCGCTGCAGGACGTGCTGGCGCAGCTGCTACGCGCCCAGGGCATGGCCGGGCAGCTGCTGGGCGAGGACGTGCGCATCTACCTGCGCGACGTCCACGACCACGTGGTCCGGGTCAACGACGCCATCGACAGCCTGCGCGACATGCTCGGCACCGCGCTGAGCGTGAACCTGTCGCTGGTGACCCTGGCCCAGGGTGAGACGGTCAAGCGCCTGGGCGCGTGGGCCGCGCTGTTGGCCGCGCCCACCCTGGTCACCAGCTGGTACGGCATGAACTTCCGCCACATGCCGGAGCTGGAGCCGCGCTGGGCCTATCCGCTGCTCATTGGCGCCGTGGCCGTGGTCTGCGGCGTGCTGTACCGGCTGTTCAAGCGCGCCCGCTGGCTCTAGGGCCTGTTAACACTACGTGCTAACATACTGCGCATGGAACTTACGCCTGCGCAATTCGCGCGTATCGAGGATCCTGATTAGCCCCGACCCTCAGCCGCCAGTCGCAGGATGTGCGTCGCCCACCGCCGAGCATACGGCCACCTGAAGGCGACGAGGTGGCGTCATGAGCATCAATTCCGTGCAGTTCCAGGCTGGCCT
>NZ_PDWK01000021.1 GCF_010093135.1 Pseudoxanthomonas taiwanensis
TAACAATTCATCGGCAAGTGGTGAAGGCTTTATTCCCGCCCGGCGCGAGCTGCGGCAGTGATCCCGCCGGGCGGGAATAAAGCCTTCACCACTTGCCGATGAATTGTTAACAGCGCCTGTGCCACGGTGGCCCCGACCTTCCACGGGGCCGGACCATGAGCACAGGCAACAAGCCCGACTTCTCCAACGTCCAGGGCGGCGCCAGCAGCACCGAAGCCGCGCGCCCGGATTTCTCCAACGTGCAGGGCGGCGTCCGCTCCACCGGGGAGGTGGCCGGCGAGCAGACCTGGGAAGTGCAGAAGGGCGACAGCCTGTCGAAGATCGCCAAGCGCTTCTACGGCGACGCCAATGCCTGGCCGCGCATCTTCGAGGCCAACCGCGACCAGATCAGCGACCCGGACCGCATCCATCCGGGCCAGGTGCTGCGCATCCCCCCGGCCGGCTGAGGCCGCGTCCGATCTTTCCCCGAATCCACGAGGCCCGCCGATGAACCACCGCACCCTCCTCATGCTCTCCACCGCCCTGGCCGCCGCGGTCACGCTGTCGGCCTGCAAGCGCGACCAGGAGCAGTCCGTCATGTCCCAACCGGACCCGGCGCCCGCACCGATGACCCCGGCCGAACCCGCGCCTGCCGCCGCCACGGCCAGCGTGGCCTCGGTGGACCTGGGCAACGCCGTGGGCACCGACAACCGGGTGACCGCGCCGACCACCACCTTCGCCCCCGGCGACACCATCTACGCCGCGGTCACCACCCGCACCGGCGATCCGAATGCGAGCGTGCCCGCGCGCCTGGCGGCGCGCTGGACCTACCAGGACGGGCAGGTCGTGCACGAGGAGGGCCAGGACCTGACCCTGGCCGGCGACGGTGTCACCACCTTCCAGATCAGCAAGCCCGACGGCTTCCCGGCCGGCCGCTACAGGGTCGAGATCTCCCTCGATGGCGCGGTGGTGGAAACCCGCGAGTTCGAGGTCCGCTGAACGGACTCTCCTGCCCTCTCTCCCAGCAGGGTGAGCACGCTTGGGCGCGGCACCGGCCGCGCCTTCTTTTTTGCGCCAGGGCCTTGATTCGGCGCGCGGCCGGCGCCATGCAGCGACCATGGACACTTCCCCGCACGCCACCCCGGAAGGGGGCGACGGGCGCCGCGACCTGCGCCGGGTCCTGCGCGCCTTCAACCTGAGCCTGGCCTTCGTGCTGGTGCTGCTGGCGGTGTTCTCCGCGCAGCCGGACCTGGACGTGCGCGCGCTTTCGGTCGGCCCGCGCGACCTGCACGGCTGGCTGGGTCTGCTCACCGCCCCGCTGCTGCACGGCTCGGTGCAGCACCTGGCGGCCAACGCCACCGCCATCCTGATCCTGGGCACCCTGGCCGGGGCCGTGTATCCGCGCACCACCCTGGCGGCGCTGCCGCTGCTGTGGCTGGGCTCGGGGCTGGGCGCCTGGCTGCTGGGCGAGCCGGGCAGCCACCACCTCGGCGCCAGCGGCCTGACCCACGGCCTGGGCTTCATGGTGTTCATGCTCGGCGTGCTGCGCCGCGACCGCGCCGCCCTCGCCGCGGGCATGATCGGCTTCCTGTTCTACGGCGGCATGCTGCTGACCGTGCTGCCCCACGAACCCGGCATCTCCTGGCAGTCGCATCTGGGCGGGGCGGTGGGCGGTGCCCTGGCCGCGCTGCTGTTCCGCCGCCTGGATCCGCTGCCGCCGCGCCCGCGCTACAGCTGGGAGGACGAGGAGGAGGACAGAACCGGCGCCGCCCGCACCGTCGGCGAGCGCGACGGCCTGGAGCCGCCCCCGCCGGAACAGGTGCCGGTGCTGTGGCAACGCCCGCCGGAACGGCGCGGCGTGGTGCTGGTGTTCCGTCCGCCGCGCCCGCGCCAGCCGCCGCGGTGAGGCAATGACGCACGGCAGGTCCATCCGCCCGCCTGCCTGCCTATAGTGGCCTGCACATTCCACCCCGAGGCCACCCGCATGACCCGACGCATCCCGCTGCCGCGCACGCTGCTTGCCGTGTGCCTGCTGGGCGCCGCGCTGGCGGCGCCGGCGCGCCAGGCTTCCCCGGACACCGGCTACCTGGCTGCCGAGGCCCTGCCGGACGGGGTGGCCCTGGTGCCACCGCCCCCGGCGCCGGGCAGCGCCGAGGAAGCACGTGACCAGGCCCACATGCAGGCGGCGCTGGCCCTGCGCGACAGGCCGCGTTTCGCCCAGGCGCGCCCCGACGCGGACCTGGATTTCCCGCAGGCGGCCGCCCTGTTCGAATGCGCCCTGGGCGTGCCGGTGGACGCGCAGCGCACCCCCGCCACGCTGCGCCTGCTGCAGCGCAGCCTGGTCGACGCGGCGCGCTCGACCCGCGGCGCCAAGCAGAAATACCAGCGGCCGCGCCCCTTCCTGGCCAACGGCGCGCCGACCTGCACGCCGGAGGAGGAGGCCTCGCTGCGCGACAGCGGCTCCTACCCGTCCGGCCACGCCGCGATCGGCTGGGCCTGGGCCCTGACCCTGGCCGCTGCCGCGCCGGAGCGCGGCGACGCACTGCTGGCGCGCGGGCGCGAGTTCGGCGACAGCCGCGTGGTGTGCAACGTGCACTGGCGCAGCGACGTGGAACAGGGCCAGGCGCTGGGCACGGCCACCTTCCTGCGCCTGCTGGCCGAGCCGGCGTTCCGCGCCGACCTGGAGGCTGCCACCACCGAGCTGGCCGCGCGGCGCCGTAACGCGCGCTAGACTCGCCTTCCTTCCCGCCCGCCATCCGAGGACGCCGCCATGAGCCTGTGGTACCTGCACGATCCGGCCGCCAACCGCCGCCTGGGCCCGATGGAGACCGAGGCCGCGCGCGCCGAGGTGGCGCGCATGCCCGGCCTGCTGGCCTGGCGCGAGGGCATGGCCGACTGGCTGCCGGCACGCAACATCGCCGAGCTGTGCGAAGGCACGCCCGCCGACCCGGCGGCCGGCCCGCCCCCGCTGCCGCGCAACGGCGGCCGCGGCCGCGCCGACGAGATCGAGTTCCGCATCCACGGCCAGGAGATGCAGTTCGTGGAGATCGAACTGGATCCGGGCGAGAGCGCCATCGCCGAGGCCGGCGCGCTGATGTTCAAGGACGCGGCCGTGCAGATGGACACCATCTTCGGCGACGGCTCGCACCGCGGCCAGGGTGGCGGCTTCATGGACAAGCTGCTGGCCGCCGGCAAGCGCGTGATCACCGGCGAGAGCCTGTTCACCACCATGTTCACCCACACCGGCAGCGGCAAGGCGAAGGTGGCCTTCGCCGCGCCCTATCCGGGCACGGTGCTGGCGATGAAGCTGGACGAGCACGGCGGCTGCATCATCTGCCAGAAGGACAGCTTCCTGGCCGGTGCGCGCGGCGTGCGGGTGGGCGTGCACCTCCAGCGCAGGATCCTCACCGGCCTGTTCGGCGGCGAGGGCTTCATCATGCAGAAGCTCGAGGGCGACGGCTGGGTGTTCATCCACGCCGGCGGCTGCGTGGTGGAGCGCGAGCTGGCCGCCGGCGAGCGCATCGACGTGGACACCGGCTGCGTGGTGGGCTACCACCCCAGCGTGAGCATGGACGTGCGCCCGGTGGGCGGCATCAAGAGCATGCTGTTCGGCGGGGAGGGCGTGTTCCTGGCCACCCTCACCGGCCCGGGCAAGGTGTGGCTGCAGTCGCTGCCGTTCTCGCGCCTGGCCGGCCGCATGCTGCAGGCCGCGCCGCAGGCCGGCGGCCAGAATCGCGGCGAAGGCTCGGTGCTGGGCGGCCTGGGCCGCATCCTCGACGGCGACAACCGCTTCTGACACCGCGCGGCGCGGCCGCCCCGCCCGCGCCGGCGTCATTGGCTCCCGTCGTCCTGCCCGCCGGGCGACGGGATCGCGCCACGCGTCTTGCTGCACCTGACCGGGCGAAGCGTCAGGCCGACGCGCGCCGTGCAAAGTCCAGGCGCGCGAGTGCCCAGCACGCCGGCACGGCCACCACCTGGCAGAACAGCCAGCTGCCCATGAGGGTATCCGGCCACGCCGCCGCCGGCCGCATGACGTCGCAGGCGGCAAGCGCCAGCATGACGGCGACAGGCGCCAGCACGATCAGGGCGGCACGCGCCGACCGGCCGAACGGACCGGCCCCGAGGCTGCGCATCAAGGCAAAGACGGCCGGCCAGCCATGCAGCAGCGCCAGCACGAAGCTGGCCGCCAGTGCCCGCGGCGACACCTGTCCCCCGAGGTCCACGGACTTGAGCCACCAGAGCGCCGCGAACAGCGCAAGGGACATCGGGGCAAGAACTGGAGCCTTCGGATCGCACATTGACCAGCCCGGGTTGCCTGGCGCCTGAATCACCACGCCCCATGGAGCAGTGTCGGTTTGAACGAATTGTCAGCCAAGCCCGCCGGACCGGGCCTTTCCCCGGCCGCGCGGGTACGTGTCCCGCCCGACCTCCCCCCCCCGCCGGCAACGGCAACCCCTTGAAGTCCTTGACCGTTCGCAGCACGAAGCTGGAGTTCACGTCGGCCACGCCCGAGGCGTTGAGCAGGCGGTCCAGCAGGAAGCGCGAGAAGTGCTCCAGGTCGCGCACGTACCCGTGCAGCAGGTAGTCCATGTCGCCGGTGAGCGCGTGGCAGGCCACCACCTCGTCCCACTCCTGCACGCCGGCCACGAAGCGTTCGACGCTGGGCGCGCCGTGCTTCTCCAGCTGCACACGCACGAAGGCCTGCAGGCCCAGGCCCAGCGCCTGCGGGTCCAGGCGCGCGGCATAGCCGGCGATCACCCCGGCCGCCTCCAGGCGCTGGATGCGGCGCAGGCAGGCCGAGGGCGAAAGGTTCACCCGCGCCGCCAGCTCGGCGTTGCTGATCCGCCCCTCGCGCTGCAGCAGGGCCAGCAGGCGCAAATCGGTGCGGTCGAGTGCGGCGATGGCGGCCATTTGTTGCCCCGCAACATGTAAAATGTGCAACAAGATTGCGCCCATGGCGGTGATCGGCGCAACTTTCGCAATCCCATTGCACGGCCTTGCCTCTAATCTCCGGTGGCACAGCCATCCGCAGAGGGCAACGCCATGGTCGAGGCCACCATCCCCCGCCGCGTCGAGCACCAGCAGACCGACAAGGGTTGCGTGCCGGTCTACACCACCGCCGTGGTCGAGCAGCCCTGGGACAGCTACAGCGCCGACGACCACCGCACCTGGGGCATCCTCTACACGCGCCAGCGCGGGCTGCTGGCCGGCCGCGCCTGCGAGGAGTTCCTGCGCGCGCAGGACGCCATGGGCATGGGCGCCGACGCGATCCCGAAGTTCAGCGAGCTCAACCGCACCCTGCAGGCGGCCACCGGCTGGACCCTGGTGGGCGTGGAGGGCCTGCTGCCGGAGCTGGACTTCTTCGAGCACCTGGCCCACCGCCGGTTCCCGGTGACCTGGTGGATCCGGCGCCCGGAGCAGATCGACTACATCGCCGAGCCGGACCTGTTCCACGACCTGTTCGGCCACGTGCCGCTGCTGATGGATCCGGTGTTCGCCGACTACATGCAGGCCTACGGCCGCGGCGGCCTGAAGGCGCACGCCATCGGCCCGGAGGCGCTGCAGAACCTGACCCGGCTGTACTGGTACACGGTGGAGTTCGGCCTGGTCCGCCAGGGCGGCGGGCTGCGCATCTACGGCGCCGGCATCGTCTCCTCGGCCGGCGAGTCGCGCTACTGCCTGGAGTCGGACGCGCCCAACCGGATCGGCTTCGACCTGGAGCGGATCATGCGCACCCGCTACCGGATCGACACCTACCAGAAGACCTACTTCGTCATCGACAGCTTCGAGCAGCTGATGACGGCCACCGCCGCGGACTTCACCCCGATCTACGCGCGCCTGGCGGACCAGCCTGCCATCCCCGCCGGCGCGGTGCTGGAGGGCGACACCGTGATCCACCGCGGCAGCGGCGAAGGCTGGACCGACGGCGGCGACGTCTGATCCCGCCGCCGGCCGGCCACCTCCGGCACTGGCAACACGGGCGGCAGTCCGTACACTGCCGGCCATGCGTTCCCCCCGCGCATCCCTGCTGGCCCCCGGCATCTGCGCCGTGCTCCTGGCATGGCCGGCGCGGGCCGCCGAGGTCACGCCGCTGCCGGGCGTGGTGGTGACCGCGCGGGTGGAATCGGTGCCCGCCTTCGAGCTGCCGGCCGCGCTGGACGTGATCGACCTGCGCGAGGACAACCGCGCCCGCGCCGACCTGGCCGAGGCGCTGGGTGGCGTGCCCGGCCTGCTGGCGCGCGAGCGGCAGAACCGCGCCCAGGACACCCAGCTGTCGATCCGCGGCTTCGGCGCGCGCGCCACCTTCGGCGTGCGCGGCGTGCGCCTGTACGCCGACGGCATCCCCGCGACCCTGCCCGACGGCCAGGGCCAGCTGTCGCACTTCGCCCTGGCCGCGGCCGAGCGGGTGGAAGTGATGCGCGGCCCGTTCTCGGCCCTGTACGGCAATTCCTCCGGCGGCGTGGTGCAGGTGTGGAGCGCCGACGGCGGCGGGGAGACGGAGCTGGCCCTGCGCGGCGTGGCCGCGCGCTACGGCCTGCGCAACGCCAGCGCCAGCCTGCGCGGCAGCGCCGCCGGCACCGGCTACCACCTGGCCCTGGCCCGTCTGGACGGCGACGGCTACCGCGCGCATTCGGCCGCGCGCCGCACCTGGGGCAACCTCAAGCTGCATCGCGACCTGCCCGGCGGCGGCCGCCTGGATCTGGTGGCCAACCGCTTCGACGCGCCCGACGCGCAGGACCCGCTGGGGCTGGACGCCGCCCAGCTGCGCGCCAATCCGCGCCAGGCCGCGGCACCCGCCTGGCAGTACGACACCCGCAAGTCGGTGCGCCAGGCCCAGGCCGGCCTGGCCTGGCGGCAGCCGCTGGGCGCGGCCACCACCCCGCGCGCCAGCGTGTACGCCGGGCAGCGCGCGGTGGAGCAGTTCCTGGCCGTGCCGGTGGCGGCGCAGGCCAATCCGCTCAACGGCGGTGGCGTGGTGGACCTGGACGGCGGCCATGGCGGCGGCGACGTGCGCGCCACCTGGCAGGACGGCGAGGGCCGCTTCGAGCTGACTGCGGGGCTGGCCCACGAGCGCCAGCGCCAGCACCGCCGCGGCTTCGAGAACTTCCGCGGCGACGAGCCTGGCGTGCGCGGCGCCCGGCGCCGCGACCAGCACGACACTGTGCGCGCCAGCGACGGGTACCTGCAGGCCTGGTGGAAGTTCGCCCCGGCCTGGGCGCTGCAGCTGGGCGCGCGCCACAGCACGGTGCGTTTCCGCTCGCAGGACCACTACGTCACCGCGGCCAACCCCGACGACAGCGGCCGGGTGGAATACCGGCAGACCACCCCGGTGGCCGGCCTGGTGTTCGCCCCGCACGCGGACCTGCGCCTGTACCTGGCCGCCGGGCGCGGCTTCGAGACCCCGACCCTCAACGAGCTGGCCTACCGCGCCGACGGCGGCGCCGGCCTGGCCCTGGACCTGGCTCCCGCGGTCAGCCGCAACCTGGAGCTGGGCGGCAAGTGGCGCGGCGCCGGCGGGGCGCGGCTGGAGGCGGCGCTGTTCCGCGCCGACACCGACGACGAGCTGGCCGTGGCCGCCAACACCGGCGGGCGCAGCGCCTCCCACAACGTCGGCCGCGCCCGCCGCCAGGGTGCGGAGCTGGCCGCGCAGCTGCCGCTGGCGCCCGGCTGGTCGCTGCAGCTGGCCGCCACCTGGCTGGACGCGCGCTTCCGCGACGGCTTCTGCACCGGTCCCTGCGCGCCGGCCACACGGGTGGCGCCCGGCACCCGCATCCCCGGCGTGCCACGACGCCAGGCCTGGGCACGGCTGCAGTGGCAGGGCCAGCGCTGGGAAGCCGCGGCCGAGGCACAGGGCCTGGGCGAGGTCACGGTGGACGACCGCGGCAGCGCACGGGCGCCGGGCCACGGCCTGCTGCACCTGGAGCTGGCCCGCCGCTGGGAGCTGGGCGGGGACGGCCACCTGCGCGGCTTCGCCCGCCTGGACAACGCGCTGGACCGGGCCCACGTGGGTTCGGTGATCGTCAACGAGGGCAACGGCCGCTACTACGAGCCCGGCCTGGGCCGCAGCCTGCTGCTGGGCCTGGAATGGCGGCACTGAGCCGGCGCGGTCGCCGCTGAAACGGTCGAGACGGCGCGGGCGGCCTGCTACGATGGCGGGGTTTGTGCGCGCCCGCGTGGCGGCGCGGTTTTTCCGGATCCCCCACTACAGCAGAGCCTGGCCGTGTCCTTCTTCTCCGACGTCGAACTGGTCCCCGGCGACCCGATCCTGGGCCTGACCGAGGCGTACAACGCCGATCCCCGCCCCACCAAGGTCAACCTGGGCGTGGGCATCTACTACGACGAGCAGGGCCGCATCCCGCTGCTGAAAGCGGTGCAGCAGGTGGAGCAGGCGCTGGCCGCCAGCGCGCGCCCGCGCGGCTACCTGCCGATCGACGGCCTGCCGGCCTACACCCAGGCCACGCGCGAGCTGCTGTTCGGCAAGGACTCGCCGCTGCTGGCCGCCGGCCGCGTGGCCACCACCCAGACCGTGGGCGGCTCGGGCGCGCTGCGCGTGGGCGCCGAGCTGCTGCGCAAGGTGCTGCCGCACGCCACCGTGGCCCTGAGCAACCCGAGCTGGGAGAACCACCGCGCGGTGTTCACCGCCGCCGGCTTCCAGGTGCTGGACTATGCCTATTTCGACCCGTCCACCCACGGCGTGGACTTCGCCGGCATGCTGGCCGACCTGCGCAAGCTGCAGCCGGGCACCGTGGTGCTGCTGCACGCCTGCTGCCACAACCCCACCGGCGCCGACCTGACCCTGGAGCAGTGGCGGCATGTGGCGCAGCTGCTGAAGGAGCGGCAGCTGTTCCCGTTCATCGACATGGCCTACCAGGGCTTCGACAAGGGCATCGCCGAGGATGCGCAGGCCATCGGCGTGATGGTCGAGGCCGGCATCGACACCTTCGTGGTGGCCAGCTCGTACTCCAAGTCGTTCTCGCTGTACGGCGAACGCGTGGGCGCGCTGAGCGTGGTGGCGGCCACCGCCGACCAGGCCAGGGCGGTGCAGTCGCAGATCAAGCGCATCATCCGCACCATCTACTCCAGCCCGTCCGCGCACGGCGCGGCGCTGGTCTCCGGCGTGCTGACCAGCCCCGAGCTGCGCGCGCTGTGGGAGGACGAGCTGCGGCAGATGCGCGAGCGCATTCACGCCCTGCGCGGCGGCCTGGTGGCCAAGCTGGCCGAGCTGGGCCGGCCGGAGTTCGGCTTCATCTCCAGGCAGGCCGGCATGTTCTCCTACTCCGGCCTGAGCCGGGAGCAGGTGGACCGCCTGCGCGAGGAGTACGGCATCTACGCCGTGGGCACCGGCCGCATCTGCGTGGCCGCGCTGAACCAGGGCAATTTGGAGTACGTGGCCCGCGCCATCGCCGCGGTCAGCGGCTGAGCCCGGACGCCCGGGCAGCCGGACACGAAGGCCCCGCGACGCGGGGCCTTCGCTTTTCCGCGCGGGGACTACTCGGGCACCCTGGCCGGGACGAAGGGCGAGACCGGGTCGGAGGCCGGGAAGGTCTCCTCCAGCGCCTCGTCCTGGTTGAGGTCCTCGTGGTGCTTGCGCCGGCGCTCCTGGCCCGGCGTGGCCGGCGCCTCCCGGGACGTGCCCGGCGGCGGCGGATCCTTGCGGTCGCGTTCGGCCATGTCGCTGACTCCTCTGCCGGTGGGCCTGGCGCCATGCTGGCGCCGGCGGCGGGAAGGCGGCGTGAGAACCGGGTAAGCCGCCGGTGAGGGCCGCTCACGGCCGCCCCACGGCCCCCGTGCCAGGGTGGAGATTCCCCATCCGAGGCCGCGCCCATGCCCCGCCCGATCTGGACCGGCACCCTGTCCTTCGGCCTGCTCAACGTGCCGGTGTCGCTGATGCCCGGCGAGCGGCGCACCGACCTGCACTTCCGCATGCTCGACTCGCGCGACCGCAAGCCGGTGCGCTACGAGCGGGTCAACGCCGAGACCGGCGAGGAAGTGCCGTGGAAGGACGTGGTCAAGGCCTTCGAGTACGACAAGGGCAGCTACGTCGTGCTCGAGGAGGACGACATCAAGGCCGCCGCACCGGAGAGCCACGAGACGGTGGAGGTGGAGACCTTCGTGGACGCGGCGGACATCGACCCGCGCTTCTTCGAGAAGCCCTACGTGCTGGTGCCGGCGAAGAAGGCGGAGAAGGGCTACGTGCTGCTGCGCGAGACCCTGCGCGGCAGCAACCGGGTGGGCATCGCGCGTGTGGTGATCCGCACCCGCGAGTACCTGGCCGCGGTGCTGCCGCACGGCGACGCACTGGTGCTGGAACTGCTGCGCTACCCGCAGGAGCTGGTGGATCCGGCCGAGTACCGCCTGCCGGAGGGCAAGCCAGCGGACTACCGGATCAGCGCCAGGGAACTGCAGATGGCCGAGCAGCTGATCGACTCCATGGCCGGGCGCTGGCAGCCGGACGACTACCGCGACGAGTTCCGCGAGCGCCTGCAGGCCATCATCCGCAAGCGCATCCGCGGCAAGGCCGGCACCACCCGGGTGGAGGAGGAGGACGCGCCGGCCGAGGAGGCCACCAACGTGGTGGACTTCATGGCCCTGCTGCAGCAGAGCCTGGAGGCCAAGAAGCGCACGCCGGCGAAGAAGGCCGCGGCCAAGAAGGCCCCGGCGAAGAAGGCCGCGAAGAAGGCGCCCGCGCGCAAGGCGGCCAGGAAGGCCCCGGCCCGGCGCAAGGCCGGCTGAAGCCCGGCGTGCGGCGGTTCAGCGCTTCACGTCGAAGCGGCCCTCGCCCATCAGCGCCTCGACCTCGGCCTCGGAGGCCAGGCTGAAGTCGCCCGGGATCGCGTGCTTGAGGCAGCCGGCGGCCAGGCCGAAGCGGATGGTGCGCTCCGGCGCCCAGCCGCGGATGAGCCCGTGCAGCACGCCGGCGGCGAAGGCGTCGCCGCCGCCGATGCGGTCCACGATCGGGCCGACCTCCAGCGCCGGGGCCAGCGCGACGGCACCGTCGCGCCCGACCAGCACGCCGGCCAGGGCGTGGTGGTCCACGTTGCGCGGGGTGCGCAGGGTGCAGGCCATCCAGCGCAGGTGCGGGAAGGCGGCGAAGGCATCGGCCGCGGCGGCCCGCACCCGCTCCAGCGCCTCCGCCTGCGGGTACTGCCCGCCCAGCACCACGCCCATGTCGCGGTGGTCGGCGAACAGCACATCGGCCTGGCCCATCAGCCCGCGCAGGATGGTTGGCGCGTCGCCGTTCCAGGCCTGCCACAGGCTCGGGCGGAAGTTGCCGTCGAAGGACACCTTCACTCCGGCCGCGCGCGCGGCGCGGGCGGCGGCCAGCGCCGCGGCGGCGGTGTTGGCGCCCAGCGCCGGGGTCACGCCGGACAGGTGCAGCCAGTCGGCGCCGGCCAGCAGGCCGGGCCAGTCGTAGGCGTCGGCCGCGGCCAGGGCGAAGGCCGAGCCGGCGCGGTCGTACAGCACCTCGGCCGGGCGCTGCGCCGCGCCCGGTGCCAGGAAGTACAGGCCCATGCGCCCGGGCACCTTGCGCACCCCCGCGGTGTCCAGGCCGTGGCGGCGCAGCTCACCGGCCACCGCCTCGCCCAGCGCGTTGTCGGCCACCGTGCTGACCATGGCCACGTGGTGGCCGAAGCGGGCCAGCGACACCCCGACGTTGGCCTCGGCGCCGCCCACGCACACTTCCAGCTGCGGCCGCTGCAGCAGCTTCTCGCGGCCGGGCGCGCTCAGGCGCAGCAGCAGCTCACCGAAACAGACGACACGCGCGGACATGGGTTCTCCTGTGGTTGGGGCGGCAGGTTCCCGGCGGGAGCGGCCATGGTGGCACGGCGCCGCGCCCGCCGGGCGCCGGATGGCCAGCGGTGTCATTCTAGCTTCGGCCCGGCGCCGCAGGCCCCCGCGGGCATGTGAACGCTAACATCTTCAATGTGTTGCAGCGCAAGATGCTGCGCCGCGCACGGCGGTGTTAGCGTTTCCTTTGACCAGCGGTGTCATGCCGCGTGGCCCTGTTTGCATCGCTCCAACAGATCAGCAGCCCTCGGGAGGGGATATGCACACTCGCAGTAACCGCCGCAAGACACCGGTTACCTTGCTGGCCGCGTCGATCGGCCTGGCGTTGTACGCGCCCGCGTTCGCCCAGGATTCCCAGGATCCGCAGGGGTCCGGACAGGGCGGGGAGGCGGTCGAACTGGAGGCCGTGGTGGTTACCGGCTACCGCGCCAGCCTGGAGCGCGCCATCGACATCAAGCGCGGCGAGGCCGGCGTGGTCGACGCCATCGTCGCCGAGGACGTGGGCAAGTTCCCCGACCTCAACCTGGCCGAATCGCTGCAACGCATCCCCGGCGTGGTGATCACCCGCGACGCCGGCGAAGGCCGCAACATCTCGGTGCGCGGCCTGGGTCCGGACTTCACCCGCGTGCGCATCAATGGCATGGAGGCGCTGACCACGGTCAACTCCTCCGACCAGAACGGCGGCACCAATCGCAGCCGCGGGTTCGACTTCAACGTGTTCGCGTCGGACCTGTTCCAGCAGATGATCGTGCGCAAGACCGCCTCGGCCGAGGTGGACGAGGGTTCGCTGGGCGCGACCGTGGACCTGCGCACCGCCCGCCCGTTCGACTACGACGGCCTGACCGTGGCCGCCAGCGGCCAGGTCAGCTACGGCGACATGGGCGGCGACGCCGACCCGCGCGTGGCCGCGCTGGTGTCCAACACCTGGGCCGACGGCCGCTTCGGCGCCCTGCTGTCGGTGGCCTACTCGGAGAAGACCACGCTCGAGGAAGGCACCGGCTCCGGCCGCTGGGCCAACGGCACCAGCAACGGCGGCTTCAACCCGGCCTCGACCTTCACCGACGCCATGCGCGCCGACGTGTTCCATCCGCGCTTCCCGCGCTACACCTGGATGGAGCACGACCAGAAGCGCACCGGCGTGACCGGCGCCCTGCAGTTCAAGCCGGGCGACGACACCGAAATCACCCTGGAAGGCCTGTACTCTAAGATCGACGCCACCCGCCGCGAGCACTACATCGAGGCCATCTCCTTCAGCCGCGGCGCCTCGCAGGGCGGCAAGCCGGAGACCATCGTCCGCGACGGCTACGTCGACCCGGCCACCGGCGCCCTGCTGTACGGCCAGTTCGACAACGTCGACGTGCGCGCCGAGCACCGCTACGACGAGTGGGACACGGTGTTCAAGCAGATCGGCCTGAACCTGACCCACGACTTCACCGACGCGTTCACCGTCAACGCCAAGGTCGGCACGTCCTCGTCCGAGCACCAGAACCCGGTGCAGACGACGATCATGATGGACAAGCTCAACGTCGGCGGCTACAGCTACGACTACCGCGGCAACAAGTGGGCGCCGGTGCTCAACTACGGCATCGACCCCAACGACCCGAACGGCTGGACGCTGTCCACCATCCGCATGCGCCAGAACCGGGTGGACAACGACTTCGACGTCGGCCAGGTGGACTTCAACTGGGCCCTCAGCCCCGGCTTCCGCCTGAAGGGCGGCGTGCAGGCCAAGGACTACTCCTTCGACTCGAAGGAGTGGCGCCGCACCGCCAACGAGGCCATCGTCCCGGCGTTCCCGGGCGGCGACGCCACCGTGCCGGCCGAGTACGTGCAGCAGGCGCGCCTGAAGGGCGTGAAGGGCTCGCCGGGTGCCTGGGTGGTGCCGGACTTCGATGCCATCGCCGACCTGTTCGACATCTTCAGCGGCCAGGGCACCTTCGAGCTGAGCCCGTACGCGGCCAGCACCCGCAGCGTCGAGGAAAAGGACCGCGGCGTGTGGGTGCAGGGCGAGTTCTCGGTGGACCTGGGCCCGATCCCGCTTTCGGGCAACTTCGGCGTGCGCCACGTCAAGACCAAGCAGCGCTCCAGCGGTGTGGCCACCATCGCCGGCACTCCGACCACGCTCACCGTCGAGCGCGAGTACAGCGACACCCTGCCGGCGATGAACCTGGTGGCGGAGATCACCCCGGACTTCCTGCTGCGTCTGGGCGCGGCCAAGGTGATGACCCGTCCGGGCCTGGGCAGCCTGACCCCGGGCGTGACCGTCAGCGTCAGCGGCGGCTCGCGCAACGTCAGCGGCGGCAACCCGAACCTGGATCCGATCCGCGCCAAGACCTACGACCTGAGCGCCGAGTGGTACTTCCAGGACGGCGCCATGGCCAGCGTGGGCCTGTTCCTGAAGGACATCGACAGCTTCGTCCAGACCACCCGCGAGGTGCGGCCGTTCTACACCAGCGGCCTGCCGGCCAGCATCGCCGAGTCCTTCGGCGTCAGCGCCAACGACGACTTCGTGTTCTCGGTGCCGGTCAACACCCCGGGCGGCGACCTGAAGGGCGTGGAGGCCAACTACGTCCAGCCCTTCACCTTCCTGCCAGGCTTCTGGAGCAACTTCGGCGTCCAGCTGAACTACACCTGGGTGGACTCGAAGATCCAGTACCTGACCTCCTCGGGCGCGCTGTCGTACAAGACCGACCTGACCGGCCTGTCGCGCCATTCGTGGAACGCCACCCTGTTCTACGAGGGCGAGAAGTTCTCCGGCCGCATCTCGGCGACCAACCGCGACGACTACCTGATCCAGGTGCCGGCGACCGAGGCGGGCTTCGACGTACACGGCCAGACCGGCACCACCTACGTGGACATGTCGCTGCGCTACAAGCTCAGCGAGCAGCTGGAGCTGAGCCTGGAGGGCATCAACCTGACCAACGAGCCGCAGCAGTCCTGGGTCGGCTCGGCCTGGCAGCTGCCGCTGGACTACAGCGAGACCGGCCGCCATTACCTGCTGGGCCTGCGCTACAAGTTCTGATCCGGTAGGATCGTGTGCCCGGAGCCGGGGCGGATGCCGCCCCGGCTTTTTTTCATCCCGTACGCGGCCCGGCTGCTGCGGCGCAAGATGCCGGGGCCGGGCCGGCGTTGCTACCTTTGCTTTGACCATCGGTGTCATCCGCGCCCGGCGCCCGCCGCGGCCCGGACCGGCACCGCCATCCGCCCTGGGGGACAGGTCACCGCATGCGAGGCAGGCACCACGCCCGGAAAGACACCGGTTACCTCGCCGGCCTGCGGCCGGCGGCCGCAGCCCTCCCCGTCCCGGCCGGCGCTGCCGGCACCTCCCCGCGTTCTGGCATGTTCCGGACCGGGCCCGACCTTCCGCTGCCGTCACCACCACGATGAAGATCCGCCGCCTCCTGCCCGTTTCCGTCCTGGCCGCCTGCCTGGGGCTGGCGCCCGCCGCGCACGCCGGCGAACCGGAACTGCTGTTCCGGGTCTCGGCCGACGCCGGCTTCGTCGCCGACCACGCCGTCGGCGATCCGGTGCCCAACTTCCAGGACAAGGTGCGGATCGTCCCCACCGGGGTGAAGGGCGGAGCCATCGAATGGGCCGACGACGGGGTGCTGGCCTGGAACGCGCCGGGCAACATCCAGGCCCAGCGCGGCACCCTGGCCTTCTTCTGGCGGCCGCGCTACCCGGCGGGCGAGGCGCCGTTCGTGATCTTCCGCGTCGGCTACGGTGACCACAGCAGCTGGGACATGGCCTGGCTGCGGATCGACTGGAACGGCCACGGCTTCGACGCCTTCGTCACCGATGCCAACCTGGCGCGCACCCGGGTCTCGTTCCGCATGGAGCGCACGCCCGGCCCGCAGGACTGGGTCCACCTGGCCTTCGCCTGGGACGAAACCGCCGGCGTGCGCCTGTACGTGGACGGACGCGAGGTGGCGCGCGTGGACGCCGGCCCGGTGCCGTTCGACTACGACGCCGCACTGGACCAGTTGGGCCTGGCCGGCCGGGTGCTGGCGCCCTACCAGGTGCAGAGCCGCTACAACTTCCTGCGCGGCAGCGACTTCGACGAGATCCGCGTGTACGACCGCATGCTGCGCCCGGCCGCGGTGGCGGCGCTGGCGCGCGGCCAGGAACCGCCGCGCGACGGCGGCGAGGACCTGCCGGCGGCGCGCCGCCGCGCCGCCTGGCTGCACCGCCACGGCTGGGACCACGCCGCCCCGCCGGCGCTGGAGGCGCCGGTGACCACCATCCGCAAGCTCGAGTTCGCCGACGTGCGCGACAAGAAGCAGTGGATGTGGAAGGGCACCGACGGCATCCCCGAGACCACCTGGCCGGGCGTGTACAACCGCTCGCGCCTGCCGGGGCGCAACGACTACTTCCAGCTGCCGGACTGGAACACCTATGCCGAGGGCGGCTGGAACCTGGACCTGGCCCTGCCCGACGAGCCCTGGAACCGCGTCGAGATCCGCGGCGCCGCCTGGGGCCAAGCCAGCGCCGGCCCCTCGGCCGGGGCGCTGGAGCCGCTGTTCACCCGGCCGCAGGGCGTGGTGCGCAGCGTGCACACCTTCGGCGAGCGCCACGGCGGCCACCTGCGCTTCTCCAACGCCGAGCAGGAGACGCCGATCCAGGAGATCTGGGCCTACCACGTCAGCGACGCGCCCGAGCCGGAGGGCACGGTCAAGCAGCGCTACCTGGTGGACAGCCGGGTGCTGCCGGACTACGGCAACGTGCAGGGGCTGCTGGACTACATCCGCGGCCGCTACCCGGAAGGCGAGCGCAGCACGGTGATGGCCCTGCCGCGCGGCGCCGGGTCGCGCCGGCGCGACCCGGCCAGCCTGCCGGCCGATCCGGACCCCATCGTGCACATCCTGGTCCCGTCCGGCGTGGGCGACGCGCCGCCGGCGCAGCCGCTGATCCGCAGCTGGGCCTACAGCTGGGAGAACATGCACGACGGCCTGGACGGCATCGCCCTGGACATCCCCGCGCTGGACCTGCCGGCCACCCACGACGGGCTGATCCCGCTCAACATCCGGGTCAAGGACCCGATCTGGCCGGCGCGCGACATGATCGACGTGTCGGTGTCGGTGCGCCCGGGCCAGGCCCGCACGGTGTACCTGGACCTGCGCGACCGCATCCTCACCGCCGACAGCCTGTGGATCAGCGTGGCCAGCGCCGCGCCCGGCTTCAACGCCGCCTCGCTGGACGGCGCCGAGGTGCGCCTGGTGTTCAAGGCGCGCGAGGAGGCGAAGCGGGAGCACCTGGCCGACCGCTTCAACCAGGTGCGCGACAACTGGGGCTTCCTGGTCGAGGAGCACACCACCTCCAAGCGCCAGCGCCTGTACGCGCGGGTGTACGCCGACATCTCCGACCTGCTGCGGGTGGACCCGGACCACGAGCTGGGCCGCCTGTACTGGACCTACATCAGCTACGCCAGCCAGGGCCGGCCCCCGTTCAAGCAGCCCGAGCCGCCCAAGGGCGTGCCGCTGTGGGCCTTCCGCCAGCTGGAGGACCTGAAGTACGTGCGCCGCTTCGTGCAGTGGTGGATCGAGCAGCGCCAGGTCGAGTACGGCGACTTCGGCGGCGGCATCTCCGACGACAGCGACCTGGTGCAGCAGTGGCCGGGCCTGGCACTGATGGGCGTGATGCCGGACCGGATCAACGCCTCGCTGACCGCGCTGGCCGAGGCGGTGTACCGCAACGGCATGTTCACCGATGGCCTGAGCACCATCGAGACCGACGAGCTGCACGCCTACGAGGAGGGCATCAACTCCAACAGCGCGATGCTCTACCTCAACTGGGGCGACCCGCTCACGGTCGAGCGGCTGATGGAGACGGTCAGGGCCTTCGACGAGCGCATCATCCTGCCCAACCCGCAGGGCTACCTGCTGTTCTCCAGCAACTGGTTCGGCGGCCGCAAGGTCTACCGCGAGCCCAACTGGCAGTGGCAGAAGCCGTACTCGTTCCCGGCCCTGCACCCGGCCTTCCTGGTGGGCGCCTGGAATGCCGACCCCACCGGCCGCAAGCTGGTGGTGGGCCTGGCCGACGGCTACCTGGCCCACGCCTACACCGCCGAGGACGGGCAGTGGGTGCTGCCCAACGAGATCCACTGGGCCACCGGCCAGGTGCGCGGCGGCGAGCTCAACAAGGGCTCCGGCGCGCCGGACGTGATGCACCTGTTCTGGGCGGCCTGGCGCTGGACGGGCGACGCCAGGTACCTGCGGGCGCTGGACTACCGCGTGGCCCGCGGCGGCCCGGCGGCACTGTCCAACCTGGGCGAGAACTTCGTGCAGGTGCTCGGCCGCGAGCATGACTGGGGCCGGGCCCTGGTCGAGGCCGCCGACCAGGGCAGCATCGGCTTCCCCAGCGTGGTGGCCTGGCAGCTGACCGGCGACCGCCGCTACCTGGAGGAACTGCACGCCGAGGGCATCCAGGCCAAGGCCCAGCGCGAGTACATGAACACCGAGGGCCACTGGTGGTCCGACCGGGTGGAGGCGCCTTCGGAGTTCCTGCAGCGCGTGCGCCTGGGCGGCATCGCCCTCAAGCGCAACCAGAGCTGGCCGGGCCACACGGTCAGCTGGCGCTTCGACCGCGACGAGGCGGCCGAGCAGGTGGCGCTGCTGGTGGACGCGCCCTCGCGCGAGCGCTTCACCGTCACCGCGTTCAACACCGCCGCCCGCAAGGTCGCCGCGCACATGACCACCTGGAATGTGGCGCCCGGCCTGTGGCGCCTGCGCAGCGGGGTGGACCGCGACGGCGACGGCCGCATCGACGGCAAGGCCAGCGAGCGCACCCTGCGCCTGGAGAAGAGCCTGTCCACGGAGCTGGTGTTCGCGCCCGGCCGCCACACGGTGTTCGAGTTCGAGCTGGTGGAGCCGGGCACGCCGGTGGAGACGCGCCCGGACCTGGGCATCGGCCGCGGCGACGTGTGCGTGGACGGCGACGAGGTCGAGGTGACCGTGCACAGCCTGGGCCACGTGGCCACGCCACCCGGCCACGCGGTGCTGGAGGACGCGCGCGGCCGCGAGCTGGCGCGGGTGGCGGTGCCGCCGCTGCCGGCGCCCACCGACCTGCGGCCGAAGACCGTGCAGGTGCGCCTGCCGCTGGGCGGGCGCGATCCGGCCGGCCTGCAGGTGCGCGTGGCCCTGGACGACGGCAGCGAGGAGATCACCCTGCTCAACAACCGGCGCGCGGTGCAGCCGTGAGCGCCCCCGGACCGGCGAGGCCCGCCATGATCCCCGTCCTGCCACGCCGCTTCGGCCTGCGCGTCCTGGCCGCGGTGCTGCTGGCCGGCGCCGTGGCCACGGCCGGCGCCGCCGGCCCGGCCACCTGGAAGCGCGGCATCGAGAACCAGCGCCAGGCCGACCTGGGTGACGGCACCTTCCTCAACCCGGTGCTGCCCGGCGACCACCCGGACCCCTCCGTGCTGCGCGACGGCGAGGACTACTACCTGACGGTGTCCTCGTTCGACGCCTATCCCGGCCTGCCGATCTGGCATTCGCGCGACCTGGTCAACTGGGTACCGCTGGGCCACGCGATCACCCGCAACGTCGGTTCGATCTGGGCACCGGACCTGGTCAAGCACGAGGGGCGCTACTACATCTACTTCGCCGCCCGCCGCGGCGGCACCGAGGGCCAGGCACGCAGCAACTGGGTGGTGTGGGCCGACGACATCCGTGGCCCCTGGAGCGAGCCCGTGGAACTGGGCCTGGGCCGGTACATCGACCCTGGCCACGCGGTGGGCGAGGACGGCCGGCGCTACCTGTTCCTCAGCGGCGGCGACTACGTGCCGCTGTCCGACGACGGCCTGCGCGTGGCCGGCGAGCCGAAGCACGCCTACGACGGCTGGCGCTACCCCGAGGACTGGGACGTGGAGGCCTACGCCCAGGAAGGCCCGAAGATCCTCCGGCGCGGCGGCTGGTACTACATGGTCACCGCGGTCGGCGGCACCGCCGGCCCGCCGACCGGGCACATGGTGATCGCGGCGCGCTCGCGCTCCATCCACGGGCCGTGGGAGAACTCGCCGTACAACCCGATCGTGCGCACCGCCAGCCGCGACGAGCCGTGGTGGTCACGCGGCCACGCCACCCTGGTCGAGGGCACCGACGGCCGCTGGTGGATGGTCTACCACGGCTACGAGAACGGCTACTGGACGCTGGGCCGGCAGACCCTGCTGGAGCCGGTCGAGTGGACGGAGGACGGCTGGTTCGTGGCCCGCGGCGGCGACCTCGGCAAGCCGCTGCCCAAGCCCGCCGGCGAGGTGGTGGGCACGCCCGGCATGGCCCTGTCGGACGACTTCGACGGCGACCGTCTCGGCCCGCAGTGGGCGTTCTTCGCGCCCGGCCCGGACGAGTACGCACGCCTGTCCTTTGGCGGCGGGGCGATGACCGTGCGCGGCAAGGGCCGCACCCCGGCCGACAGTTCGCCGCTGACGGTGACCGCCGGCGACAAGGCCTACCGGTTCGAGGTCGAGATGGAGATCGGGCCGGGCGCCATCGGCGGCGCCCTGCTGTTCTACAACGAGCGGCTGTACGCCGGCGTGGGCAGCAACGGCGAGCAGCTGGTCATGCACCGCTACGGCCAGGAGCGGCCGGCCGGCGGCCTGCCTCCCGGACGGGGCGGCAGGCTGTGGCTGCGGGTGACCAACGACCGGCACATCGTCACCATCCACACCAGCACCGACGGCAGGCACTGGGAGAAGTACCCGGTGCAGATGGAGGTGTCCGGCTACCACCACAACGTGGCCGGCCAGTTCCTGGCGCTGAAGCCGGCCATCTATGCCGCCGGCGAGGGCAGCGTGCGCTTCCTCCGGTTCGGCTACCGCGCGCTCGACTACTGAGCGCGCGGCCGGCGGCGGGCGATCAGGCATCGCCGTCGCGGATGAAGATGGCCGTGCACGCGGCCGGCCCGGCCGGGATCAGCAGCCGGTTCACGCCGCCCTCGTTGCGGGTGAACACCACGCCCACCGTCTCGTTCTCGAAGCGGAACGCCGGCAGGGCCGCCATCTCGGCGGCGCAGGAGCGGTTGCTGACGATGGTGTGGTTGAGGGAGTAGCGGCACCTGCCGCCGGCGCGGGTGAACTCGGCCTCGGTGTAGACCACGTCCCCCGGGCTGCCATAGACCGCGACCATCCGCAGGCTGGAGCGGTCCTCGCCCTGGAAGGTGATCACCCGCACGTCGTCGCCGGCGGCGTGAGCGAAGGCGTCGCGGATGGCGGCATCACACTGTGTGAACCCGCGGTCGTGCGCGTTGCCGACCACGAAGTCCACGAACCGGGGATGGGCGGCATGCGCGGAAGCGGCGGCGGACAGCGCCACCGCGGCGGCGAGGAAGCGGTGTTTCACGGGCGAAGGCTTCCCGGCTTGCGGGGGACAGGCCAACGGTAGCGGCCGCGCACGGGCGGTCTTCAGTCCGCCCGCGCGCCGTGCCCGGCCACCGCGCTGCCGGCGCGCCTACATGGTCCCGCGCTGCACGAACGGCGCCTGCTGCCAGAACGCGCGCTCGGCCCCGCGCGGATCGTCGGCCAGCACGGGCGGCAGATCGAACAGCAGGGTCTGACGGCGCGGCAGCGTGTACGGCTCCCAGTGCGGCAGGCCGGCGTGGTTGGGATCGCCGTGGCGGGCGAAGGCCAGCAGCGCCTGGCTCATCAGTTCGGCCATGCGCCAGGCATCCTCGCCGTCGCCGGCGCGCGCGCCGGGCTTGTCCACGTTGTCGAACACCAGCGGGATGTCGAGGGTGTGGAAGGCGCGCAGGCGCCCGCCCTCGACCGGCGAGGGCCAGTCCAGCTGGTAGGCCCAGGTCGGCGCCGCCCCGGCCGGCTGGCGTGCGCGCGCCTCCAGTTCCTCCACCGCACCGCGCCAGGAACGGCCGGCGGTGGTGGCGGCGAAGAACACCTCCGAGGGTGTGTAGTGCGGATACAGCGCGCGGTAGTGCGCCACCACCAGGTCGGCGCGGATGTCCACGTACTGCTGCTTCTCCAGCCGCTCCGGCAGCCGGTCCCAGTCCAGGGTGAAGTTCTCCGGGTCGCCGCCGAGGAAGGCACGGGTCTCGTCGCGGGTGTTGCCGATGACCATGGGGATGTGCGCCGACTGCGGCGGCGCGTCCGGCCAGAACGGGTGGCGCGGCAGCACCTCCCCGTCCATCACCGGGCCGAAGTACAGGCGCGTGTCCTCGATGCGCGAGAAGTCGCGCACCGCGGTGGCCTCCAGGATCGCCTCGGCCGGCAGCGCCAGCAGCCGCTCCACCGCGTCCGGCGCGGCCGGGTCCAGGCCCGCCGCCTCCAGCAGGCGCTGCGCGCGCTGAGTGGCCGCGCGCGGCCCGGCGGCGGTGACCTGCTGGCCGCTCATGGTCCAGGCGCGGTGGAACAGGCCGCGCGCGGCCGGCATGGCCATCAGCGTGGCGATCTTGGCGCCGCCGCCGGACTGGCCGAACACGGTGACGTTGTCCGGATCGCCCCCGAACTCGGCGGCGTGCTCGCGCACCCATTGCAGCGCCAGCACCAGGTCGAGCTGGCCGGCGTTGCCGGAGGCCGCGAACGGCGCGCCGGCCAGCCGCCCGAGGTACAGGTAGCCGAAGGCGTTGAGGCGGTGGTTGACCGTCACCACCACCACGTCGCCGCGCCGGCACAGGCGGGTGCCGTCGTACACCGGGTCCGAGCCCGAACCGGTGTCGTAGCCGCCGCCGTGGATGTAGACCAGCACCGGGCGGCGCGCGCCGTCGCGCAGGCCCGGCGTCCACACGTTGAGGAACAGGCAGTCCTCGCTGCCGGCCTGGTGGCGCTGCGGCGCCGGGGCACCGTAGGCGGTGGCCTCGGCCACGCCGCGCCAGGGCCGCGGCGGCCGCGGCGGACGGAAGCGCAGCGGCGCGGTGTCGGCGCCGTAGCGGATGCCGCGGAACACGTGCACGCCGTGCTCGCGCACGCCGCGCACGCGGCCGTGGCGGGTGCGGGCGAGGCTGCCGGTCTCGCCGGCGGCATGCGCCAGCGGGCCCGGTCCGGCCAGGGCCACGCCGGCGCCCAGGGCCGCGGCCTGCAGCAGGCGGCGGCGGCGGGGGTCGGGCAGCGGGTCGTCGCGGGTGTCCATGGGTCTCACTCCTCGGTCGCCGCGCCGGGCAGCGGCGCGTGCGCGCGGAACCAGGCCACGGCCAAGCGCGGCCACAGCGCCAGCGTGCCGTGCGCCCCGCGCCCGCCGAAGCCGTGCCCGCCGCGGGCATAGAGATGGGTTTCGTGCTCGATGCCGGCGCGGCGCAGCGCGGCCTCGAACAGCAGGGTGTTCTCCACCGGCACCACGTCGTCGTCCTGCGCGTGCAGCAGGAACACCGGCGGGGTGTCGGCGCCGACGCGGTGGTGCAGCGAGTACCGCGCCACCTGTTCCGGGTCCGGCATCGGGCCGAGCAGACGCTCCCGCGAGCCGGGGTGGGTGTGCGTGCCCATGTCGATGACCGGGTAGACCAGCACCGCGTACGCCGGGCGCGCGTCCTCCGCATCGGCTTCGTCCACCGGCGCGTAGACCGGCTCGGCGTGGCGCGTGGCCAGGCTGGCGGCCACGTGGCCGCCGGCGGAGAAGCCCATCACGCCCACGCTGGCCGGATCGATGCCCCACTCGGCCGCGCGGTGCCGGACCAGGCGCATGGCGCGCTGCGCGTCGGCCAGCGGCACGTCGGCCGCGCCGCGGTGACCCTCGCCGGGCAGGCGGTAATACAGCACGAACAGGGTCAGGCCCGCCTCCTCGGCGAAGGCCGGCACCAGCGCCGTGCCCTCCTTGTCCACCACCACGCGCTGGTAGCCGCCGCCGGGCACCACCAGCAGCGCGCGACCGTCCGGCCGCTGCGGCCGGTACACCCGCAGGAACGGCCGGGCGATGCCGTCCACGAAGCGGTCCGGCAGGGCCGGGTCGTCGCTGCGCTCGACGGTACGCTCCTCCAGCACCACGCCTTCCGAACCCGGCGGCACGTCCGGCCACAGCGGCACCCGCGCCGGGCCGGCGGCCAGGGCCGGCAGGGCCAGCAGGCCCGGCAGCACTCCGCCCAGGCACCAGGCCCGGAGCGCACGGCGCACGAACGGCACCCCCATCGCGGACAACCCTCCCCTCCTGCTGCGGCGCAGCGTGCGAGCCGTGACGCCACGCGGCAAATTGTCGGATGACACCGGTTTACCATATACCGCCGCACGCGCGCCGTCTTACGGCGCCGCAGCATGGCGGACGAGACATACCAGCGGAGGCGACTTGAGCAAGCTCAACGGCAGTGGGGAAGGGACGACGACGCCGGAGATGGTCGCCATCGCCGAACGCTTCGTGCACGCACGCCGCCACGGCCAGGCCCTGGCCGGGTTCCCCGGGCCGGTCCCGGAGGACCTGGTGGCCGCCTACCGGGTGCAGGACCTGGCCATCGCCCGCTGGCCGGACAGGGTGGTCGGCTGGAAGGTCGGCTACATCGCCCCGGAGCGGCGCGACGCCTCCGGCGACGAACGCCTGCTCGGCCCGGTGTTCGCCCGCCAGTGCTGGCATGCCACCGGTGCCACCCAGCCCGTGCCGGTGTTCGTGGGCGGCTTCGCCGCGATCGAGGCCGAGTACGTGCTGCGCGTGGACGCCGACGCCCCGGCCGACAAGCTGGACTGGACCCCGGAGGAGGCGGCCGCGCACCCGGCCACGCTGTTCACCGGCCTGGAGGTGGCCAGCAGTCCGCTGGCCACGATCAACGCGCTGGGCCCGCGGGTGGTGGTCTCCGACTTCGGCAACAACAACGGCCTGATGGTGGGCCCGGAGATCCCGGACTGGACCACGCTGGACGAGGCGCAGCTGCGCGCGGAGACCTTCATCGACGGCGCCAGCGTCGGCACCGGCGGGGCCATGCGCCTGCCCGGCGGCCTGCGCGGCGCCTTCGCCTTCGCCCTGGCGCGCTCGGCGCGCCGCGGCCGCCCGCTGCGCCGCGGCGACCTGATCGCCACCGGCAACGCCACCGGCATCCACGACATCCTGCCGGGCCAGACCGGCAAGGTGGTGTTCGCCGGCCACGCGGTGCTGGAGTGCCGCGCCGAACCGGCCGGCGAACGCGGGGACCTGGCATGGCCCGGCTGAGCCGGCGCCGCCTGCTGCTGGCCGGCGCCGGGGCCGCCTGCGCGCTGCCGCTGGCGGGCCTGGCGCGTGGCGCGGACGCCGCCGGCGGCACGCGCCTGCTCACCGCCTCCGACGTGCACGTGGCCAACTACCCGACGGTGGAGGCGGTGCGCTGGATCGGCCAGACCCTGCGCGAGCGCACCGGCGGGCGCCTGGACATCCGCCTGTACCACTCCGGCCAGCTGGGCCGCGAGTCCGAGGCCATCGACATGGCCCGCTTCGGGGTGATCGACATCACCCGCGTGTACTCGGGCGCGCTCAACAACGCCTTCCCCCTGACCCGCGCCCTGTGCCTGCCGTACGTGTTCGACTCGGTGGCGCACATGCGCCACGCCCTGGACCACGGCATCGCCGACGCGGTGCTGCGCGGCTTCGAGGCGCGCGACCTGGTCGGCCTGGCGGTGTACGACAGTGGCGCACGCTGCTTCTACAACACCCGCCACCCGATCCACCGCCCCGCGGACATGCGCGGCCTGAAGCTGCGCGTGGCCTCCTCGGACATGTTCATCGAGCTGGTGCGCCTGCTCGGCGCCAACCCCACGCCGATGTCGCTGGGCGACACCTTCTCCGGCATGGAGACGCGGATGATCGACGGCGCCGAGAACAACCTGCGCAGTTTCCACTCCAGCCGCCACTTCGAGGCGGCGCGGTACTGGTCGCAGAGCGAGCACTCCTACGCGCCGGACATCCTGCTGGTCTCGCGCGCCACCTTCGACTCGCTCGCCCCCGCCGACCGGCGCCTGCTGGTGGAGACCGCGCGCGCCTCGGTGGAGGTGATGCGCCGGCACTGGGACGAGTCCGAGGGCCGCGCCCGCCAGGCGGTGCTGGAGCACGGGGTCGAGTTCAACGAGGTGGACATGCCCGCTTTCCACGCCGCGGTGAGGCCGCTGCGCGAGGCCTACCTGCGCGACCCGGCGCTCGCCGACCTGCACCGCCGCATCCGCCAATTCGCCTGAGCCTGGATTCCGCGATGTCCCACGCCCCGACCGTCCCGCCGGCCTCCGCCGTCCAGCGCGCGCTGGACCGCATCGCCGGCCTGGCCATCGGCATCGCCGCCGCCTCGCTGCTGGGGCTGGTGGTGGTGCAGGGGTGGCAGGTGTTCGCCCGCTACGTGCTCAACGACTCGCCCAGCTGGACCGAGCCGGTCACGGTGCTGCTGCTGGCCACGGCCATGGGCCTGGGCGCGGCCTCCGGCGTGCACACGCAGCGCCACTTCGGCTTCTACCTGCTGCACGACCGCCTCGGCCCGGGCGCACGGCGCGTGGCCGACGCGGTGGTGTGCCTGGCCACCGGCGCCATCGGCGGGGTGCTGGCCTGGTGGGCCGGCGTGCTGCTGGTGGACGGCTGGGACATCAAGGCCGCCGGCGCGCCGCTGCCGCAGAGCATCAACTACCTGCCGCTGGCCGCCGGCGGCGCACTGACGGTGCTGTTCGCACTGCACCGCCTGGCGCTGGCCCTGGCCCCGCGCGCCGCGTCCGAAGGAGGGCACTGAGACATGGCCATCGCCCTGCTGTTCGGCGTGTTCGCCCTGCTGCTGCTGATCGGCGTGCCGGTCGCCTTCGCCCTGGCCGGCGCCTCGCTGGCCGTGCTGCTGTACCTGGACCTGCCGACGGTGGTGCTGGCCCAGCAGGTCTCGGCCGGCAGCGGCTCGGCCTCGCTGATCGCCATCCCGCTGTTCATCTTCGCCGGCGAGATCATGCTGCGCGGCGGCATCTCCGAGCGCCTGATCGCGCTGGCCTCCTCGCTGGTCGGCCGCCTGCGCGGCGGCCTGGGCCAAGTCTCGATCCTGTCCTCGCTGTTCTTCGGCGGCGTGTCCGGCTCGGCCATCGCCGACGTCTCGGCGGTGGGCGGCACGATGATCCCGCAGATGGTCAGACGCGGCTACGACCGCGACTTCGCGGTCAACGTCAGCATCACCGCGGCGCTGGTGGCGCTGCTGGTGCCGCCCTCGCACAACCTGATCCTGTTCTCGGCCGCGGCCGGCGGCGGCCTGTCCATCGCCGACCTGTTCGCCGCCGGCATCGTGCCGGCACTGATGATGACCCTGGCGCTGATGGCGACCGGCTACCTGGTGGCGCGGCGCCGCGGCTACGGCGTGGAGGCCTTCCCCGGCTGGCGCGCGGTGCTGGTGCGCGCGGTCGCGGCGCTGCCTGGGCTGGGCCTGGTCACCCTCATCTTCGTCGGCATCCGCGCCGGCGTGTTCACCGCGGTGGAGAGCGCGGCCATCGCCGTGGTCTACGCCCTGCTGGTGACCGTGGTCCTGTACCGGCAGCTGCGCCTGCGCGAGTTCCTGGACACGGTGGTGCACGCGGCGCGCAACACCGGCGTGATCCTGTTCGTGATCGCCACCGCGGCGGTGTTCGGCTGGCTCCTGGCCTACCTGCAGGTGCCGGCGGCGGCGGTGGAGCTGCTGCAGTCCATCGCCGGCAGCCGCACCACCGTGCTGCTGCTGATCGTGGTCATGCTGCTGGTGCTGGGCACCTTCATGGACCTGGCGCCGATGATCCTGATCTGCACCCCGATCTTCCTGCCGGTGGCCCGCGCCTACGGCATCGACCCGATCCACTTCGGCCTGGTGCTGGTGCTGACCGGCGGCCTGGGTCTGGTCACCCCGCCGGTGGGCTCGGTGCTGTTCATCGGCACCTCCATCGGCAAGGTGACCGTGGGCCAGGTGATGAAGACCATCTGGCCGTTCTGGCTTGCCGGGCTGGGCGTGCTGCTGGTCGTGGCCCTGTTCCCGGAGCTGTCGCTGTGGCTGCCGGCGCTGCTGCGCGGCTGACCCTTCCCGCGCCGGTCCGCCCCGGCCCGGCGCGGGCCGGCGGCTCCGGCTAGAATCGGTCCAAAGGACCCCAAGCCGACCATGCCCCGCAAGACATCCGCCGCCACGGGCACCCGGCCCGCATCCACCGGCAAGCCGGCCACCATCAACGACATCGCCCGCCTGGCCGGGGTGTCGAAGAAGACGGTCTCGCGGATCATCAACAACTCGCCGCTGGTGCGGAAGGACACCCGCGAGAAGGTCGAGGCGCTGATGCGCGAAGTCGGCTACACGCCCGATCCGCTGGCGCGCGGCCTGGCCTTCCGCCGTTCGTTCCTGATCGGCATGGTCTACGACAACCCCACCGCGCAGTACATCGTGGACATGCAGTACGGCGCACTGGATGCGCTGCGCGACTCGGGCTACGAGCTGGTGGTGCATCCGTGCGACACGCGCAGCCCCGGCTACATCGACGGGGTGCGGCGCTTCGTGCAGCAGCAGAAGCTGCACGGGGTGATGTTGGTGCCGCGCGCATCCGAGGACCAGAACCTGGCCGACATGCTGGCGGAGTTGGGGGTGCGCTACACCCGCATCCTGCCGATGGGCGTGGACGACCAGGACGCGCGCCTGGTGGTGACCCACGACCGCGACGGCGCGGCCGAGGCCGCCGACTACCTGCTGACCCTGGGCCACCGCGACATCGCCCTGATCACCGGCCCGTCGGCCTACCGCTCGGCGGTGGAGCGCACCGCCGGCTTCGTCGAGGCCCTGGCCTCGCGCGGGGGCTCGGTGCCGAAGGCGCGCATCATCGAGGCCGGCTACACCTTCGAGTCGGGCGTGGCCGCGGCGGAGAAGCTGCTGGCCGGGAAGAAGCGGCCGACCGCGATCTTCTGCGGCAACGACGAGATGGCCGCCGGCGTGTACAAGGTGGCCATGCGCACCGGCCTGAGCATCCCGCGCGACCTGTCGGTGATCGGCTTCGACGACAGCCCGCTGGCCTCGCGCCTGTGGCCCTCGCTGACCTCGGTGCGTCGGCACACCCGCGACACCGGGCGCATCGCCGCGACCATGCTGATCCGCGCCGGCAACGCGCCGATGCCGGTGGCCAGCGTGCGCCCGCACCTGGTCGTGCGCGATTCCTGCCAGCCCCCCGCCTGAGCCCCCCGCGACCCGGCGCGGGTGCGCCCGCGCCGGCTTTCCGCAGCGCGGTATGACACCGGTTACCAAACCGGCTACCATCCCACTCGTGTTGGAAGCGGGGCCGTCCCCCCGCCGTGTCCCAGGAGCCGTACCGATGTACCAGAAGACCTACTACGCCACCCATCCGGGCGTGATGGAAGGCGCCAGCAACGACCAGCTGCGCGACCTGTTCCTGATCGACAACCTGTTCGCCGAGGACCAGGTGCGGCTGAGCTACACCCACTACGAGCGCTTCGTGATCGGCGGCGCCGCCCCGGTGAAGCAGGCCGTGTCGCTGCCGCGCCAGACCGAGCCGGCCTCGGCCGCCGGCAAGCCGTTCCTGGAGCGCCGCGAGCTGGGCGTGGTCAACGTCGGCAAGGGCGCCGGCAAGGTGACCGTGGACGGCACCGAGTACGTGCTCGAGCCCAAGGACTGCCTGTACGTGGCCATGGGCAGCGAGGAGGTCAGCTTCGCCTCCCTCGACCCGGCCAACCCGGCGCGCTTCTACCTGGCCTCCACCCCGGCCCACGCCCGCTTCGAGACCCGGCACCTGTCCATCAAGGATGCGGTGGCGCTGGAGCGCGGCGCGCTGGAGACCAGCAACGAGCGCACCATCTACCAGCTGGTCGTGCCCTCCACCTGCAAGTCCTCGCAGCTGCTGCTGGGCCTGACCATCCTCAAGCCGGGCAGCGTGTGGAACACCATGCCGCCGCACCTGCACGACCGCCGCAGCGAGGTCTACTTCTACTTCGACCTGGGCGAGAACGACCGCGTCTACCACTTCATGGGCCAGCCGGACGCACAGCGCCACATCGTGATGAAGAACGAGGAGGCGGTGGTCTCCCCGCCCTGGTCCATCCACATGGGTTCGGGCACCAGCAACTACGCCTTCATCTGGGCGATGGGCGGCGAGAACCTCGACTACACCGACATGCACGTGCTGGACATCTGCCAGCTCAAGTAAGCGCCCGCGGCGCGCCGGCCGCCGGCGCGCCCCATCCACAGCGGAGGAAAGCAACACGATGGCCAACCCGTTCAGCCTCGAGGGCAAGGTCGCCCTCGTCACCGGCGCCAACACCGGCCTCGGCCAGGGCATCGCGCTGGCGCTGGCCGAGGCCGGCGCCGACATCGCCGCCGCCGGCATCCAGCCCCCGACCGAGACCGAGCAGAAGGTGCGGGCGCTGGGCCGGCGCTTCCTCGCCATCCAGGCCAACCTGATCAGCATCGAGCCGATCCCGCGCATCCTGCAGGAGACCCTCGACGGCCTCGGCCGCCTGGACATCCTGGTCAACAACGCCGGCATCATCCGCCGCGCCGACGCGGTGGACTTCACCGAACAGGACTGGGACGACGTGATGAACGTCAACATCAAGTCGGCGTTCTTCATGTGCCAGGCCGCCGGCCGCCACTTCATGCAGCAGGGCGGCGGCAAGATCATCAACATCGCCTCGATGCTGTCCTTCCAGGGCGGCATCCGCGTGCCGTCCTACACCGCCAGCAAGTCCGGCATCGCCGGCATCACCCGCCTGCTGGCCAACGAGTGGGCCAGCCGCAACATCAACGTCAACGCCATCGCCCCGGGCTACATGGCCACCGACAACACCGCCGCGCTGCGCGCCGACGAGAAGCGCAGCGCCGAGATCCTCGGCCGCATCCCGGCCGGGCGCTGGGGCACCCCGGCGGACCTGGGCGGCGCCGCGGTGTTCCTGGCCAGCAGCGCCTCGGACTACGTCAACGGCGCGATCATCCCGGTCGACGGCGGCTGGCTGGCGCGCTGATCCGTGACGGCCGCGCGGTGCCGCCGCGCGGCCACGGGTCCGTTTTCCCGGAGGTTCCATGCACCGGATCCCCCGCTTCGGCGCGGCCCTGCTGGCGTGCCTGGCCCTGGTGGCGGCCGCGGAGGCGGCGCCGCGCCGGGTGTTCATCGCCGGCGATTCCACCGCCGCCGACTATCCACCCGAACGCGCCCCGCAGCAGGGCTGGGGCGCGCGCCTGCAGGACTTCCTCGACCCGGCCGCCTGGGAGGTGCGCAACCACGCGGTCAACGGCCGCAGCGCGCGCAGCTTCATCGAGGAAGGGCGGCTGGAACCGATCGCGCGCGAGCTGCGCCGCGGCGACGTGCTGCTGGTGCAGTTCGGCCACAACGACGCCAAGTTCGAGGACCCGACCCGCTACAACGACCCGGAGCAGGCCTACCCGCACTGGCTGATGCGCTACGTGGAGACCGCCCGTGCGCGCGGGGCCACGCCGATCCTGCTGACCCCGGTGTCCCGGCGCGTGTTCTCCTACCGGTCCCTGCTCGACACCCACGGCCGCTACGCCGAGGCGGTGCGCGCCCTGGCCCGCCGCGAGGAGGTGGCGCTGATCGACCTCAACGCCAGCAGCACCGACTGGCTGCGCGCGCTCGGCGACGAGGCCTCGCGCCCCTACTTCATGCACGTGCCCGAGCGCGGGCTGGCCGACGACACCCATTTCAGCGAGACCGGTGCCACCCTGGTCGCCTGCCTGGTGGTGCGCGGCTGGAAGGCGCTCGACCCGGCCCTGGCCGCGCATGTGGTGCGCGACACCGACTGCGGCGCCCCGCCCGACGCGCTGGCGCGCCGCGCCGGCCAGGCGCATCCGTCGCAGGTGGTGCACGAGGCCGGCCTGGCCCGCACCCAGCCGGGGCCGCACGGCGGCGCCGGCACCACCACCGCCTACCCGCTGTTCGCCGACGCCCCGGGCCTGCCGTTCGTGCTGCGCAAGCGCGTGCTGCACAAGGGCGCCGGCATCGGCCTGCATCCACACGAGCACGACGAGATCTACTACGTGCTCTCCGGCCGCGGTCGCTACGTGGTCGACGGCCAGGTGCACGAGGTCGGCCCCGGCCACGCCATGCTCACCCGCGCCGGCAGCACCCACGCCATCGAGCAGGCCGGCGAGGAGGACCTGGTGCTGCTCATCGCCTACCCGGCCCGGCCGCACTGAGTCAGAACAGCTCGCCCTGCGGCGAGTCCGGCCGCGGCGCGGTGAAGCGGCTGCAGTCCAGCGGCCGCGGCCGCAGCCCGTCGTAGCCGAAGCGGCGCCGGGCCAGGACGAAGCGGTGCTCCAGCAGTTCGGCGTACTGGCCGCGGCCGCGCATGCGCGTGCCGAAGCCGGACTCGTAGTCGCGCCCGCCGCGCATCTGCCGCAGCGTGCTCATCACGTGTTCGGCGCGGTCGGGCAGGTGCGCCTGCAGCCAGTCGCGGAACAGCGGCGCCACTTCGTGCGGCAGGCGCAGCAGCACGTAGCCGGCGCTCTCGGCGCCGGCCTGGCGCGCCGCCTCCAGCACCGCCTCCAGCTCGTGGTCGTTCACCCAGGGAATGGCCGGGGCGAACATCACGCCCACCGGCACCCCGGCCGCGTGCAGCCGTTCCATCGCCCGCAGCCGGGCGTGCGGGGCGGCCGCGCGCGGCTCCAGGCGCGCGCTCAGGTGCGGATCCAGGGTGGTGACGGAGAAATACACCTTCACCAGGTCCATCGCCGCCAGGGGCTGCAGCAGGTCCAGGTCGCGCTCGACCAGCGCGTTCTTGGTGATCAGGGTGAACGGGTGCCGGCACTCGAGCATCACCTCGATCAGCCGCCGGGTCAGGCGCAGGCGCCGCTCCACCGGCTGGTAGGCGTCGGTGTTGATGCCCAGGGCGATCGGCTCGGGCCGGTAGCCGCGACGGGAGAACTCGCGGCGCAGCAGCTCCGGCGCGTTGGTCTTGGCGAAGATCTTCGTCTCGAAGTCCAGGCCCGGCGAGAGGTTGAGGTAGGCGTGCGAGGGCCGGGCGAAGCAGTAGCTGCAGCCGTGCTCGCAGCCGCGGTACGGGTTCACCGAGCGGGAGAAGCCCACGTCCGGCGAATCGTTGCGGCTGATGATGCCGCGCGCGGCCTCCTCGCGGACCTCGGTGCGCGGGCGCGCCGGATCGGGCCCGGACATGGGCTCGGCCGCCCCCTCCCAGCCGTCGTCCACCGCCTCGACCGTGGTCTGCTCGAAACGTCCGGGCAGGTACTGCCGCGAGCCGCGGCCCTTGATCGTCTCGGTCATGCCGCCAAGGCTACCGCCGCCGGTCTCAGTGGATGCGACGCGGCCAGCGCCGCGCGCATCCGTTCATGGCACGACACGTCCACATGCGCCGGCGTATGCATGCCGGGCATCACCACATTGACGCAAATCACATGAAAACCGTGCAGTATTCACACTATCCTAACGGTCTTCACGGTAACCCTTGCCGTTCCCGGGGGGCCTGTCACACAGGAGCAGTTTCACGTGACAGTAGGCGACGTCAGGAAGCGTTGTCTGATCTGGCTCGGTCAACCGTCGCGGCGTGAACGTGAGGTCCTTGCAGCAGCAGGTTGGGGGCTGCGGGTGGTGGAGGCGCCGGCCCGTACGCACATCGGCCTGCGCGGGACCGATCTGGTCGTGGCCCTGCTCGATCTGCGCCGGGCCAACCCGGCCTGGACCGGGGAAGCGATGCGCCTGCTCGAGCGCTATCCGGAGCTGCCGTGGGCCTTCCTCGGCGAGGCGCCGGAGACGCTGCCGCGCGTGCGCGCGTACCTGCGCCTGCGCGAACCGCTGGACCTGGCGCAGATGCGCAGCCTGCAGCCCCTGGCCGAAGGCGCCGCGGTGCCCGAGGACGACGACAGCCTGGTCGGCACCAGCCCGTGCATGCTCCGCATCCGGACCAACCTCAACAAGTTCGCGCCGGTCGACCTGCCGGTGCTGATCACCGGCGAGACCGGCACCGGCAAGGAGCTGGCCGCGCACGCGCTGCACCGCATGTCGCGGCGCCGCGACGGGTCCTTCATCGCGGTCAACTGCGGCGCGCTGCCGCCGTACCTGGTGCAGTCGGAGCTGTTCGGCCACGAGAAGGGCGCCTTCACCGGCGCCACCGCGCGCCGCATCGGCATGTTCGAGGCCGCCCACGGCGGCACCATCTTCCTCGACGAGGTCGGCGACCTGCCGCTGGACGCGCAGACCAACCTGCTGCGGGTGCTGCAGGAGGGCACCTTGGAGCGGATCGGCAGCCACCAGCAGATTCGGGTGGACGTGCGCGTCCTGGCCGCCACCCACGTCAACCTGGAACAGGCGGTGGCGCAGGGCCGCTTCCGCGAGGACCTGTTCTACCGCCTGGACGTCCTGCGCCTGCACATGCCGCCGCTGCGGGACCGCGGGGACGACATCGAGCTGCTGGCCGCACACTTCCTCGAGGCCTTCCGCAAGGAGCATCCGACCCGCGCCCGCGGCTTCACCCCCGAGGCGCGCCGGGCCATGCGCCTGCACGGCTGGCCGGGCAACGTGCGCGAGCTGGCCAACCGGGTGCGCCGCGCGGCGGTGGTCTGCGACACCGAGCTGATCCCGGTGCAGGCGCTGCAGCTGGACGCGCCGGACGAGGCCCAGCCCGACGGCCACGCGATCTGCCCGCGCCAGCGCGCCGAGCGCGACACCCTGCTCGAGGCCCTGCACCAGAGCGGCTACAACGTCAGCGAATGCGCGCGGCGCCTGCGGGTGTCGCGGGTGACGGTGTACCGGCTGTGCCGCAAGCACCAGCTGCGGCTGGAGAGCCTGCGCAGCTGAGCCCGCAGGGCGCGGCGCCGGCCGCGCGCCCGCCCTACAGCGTGTACGGCACCTTGAAGCCGAGGGTGAAGTCCGGCGCGTCCGGCGTAAGTCCGATGCCCAGCAATCCGACCAGCGTGGCGTTCGGGCTGAGTGCATAGGTCACCCCCAGGTTGAACATGGCGGCGTTGGCGTCGCTGCCGATCACCTTGGTCCACGGGCCGCCACGGTAACGGGTACGCGCCCGCGCCGAGAGGCGGTCGCTGAGCGAGATGCTCAGGCTGGTGCGCTCGTTGAAGGCGAAGGCCACGCCGGCGCCGAAGTAGTAGGAGTTGCCGAGCTTGACGTCGCCCGGGTTGACCGTGACCGGGTTGTTGTCGATGTCGTCGAAGCTGCCGCGCTTGGAATAGGTCATGCCGGCGTTGGCGAACAGGATCGCCGGGTCGGAGGTCTTGACCGCCGACAGGCCCACGCTGGCCTGCCACACGCCGTTGCCGGTGGGCTGCTCGTCCGGTACCGCGAAGCGGATGAAGTCGTCGTCGTCGCGCTCGAGCACGGTCCACGGGATGCCATAGGGCTCGCGCCCGGTCGGCGCGGTGATGCCGACGTTGAGCACGGTGTCCGGGCGCCAGCCGCGCTCGTTGAACAGGCGGACGTTGGCGCTGGCGGTGATGTCGCCCAGGCCGTGGCCGCTGGAGTGCTCCTGGGCGATGGCCGCCGCCGCGCCGCCGGCGCCGCCCTTCTGGTACACGGTCTTGCGCGCGATGTAGGGCACGTCCAGGTTGAGGGTCAGGCGCGGGCTCACGCCCCAGCGCAGGCCGGCGTTGTAGCTGAGGGTGTCCGACTCGACGTTCTCGATGGCGATGTTGCCCAGGAAGATCGCGTCCAGCGCCAGGAAGCCGTTGAGGGTCAGCTGCTTGCGGTCGTATCGGTTGTAGGTCAGGCCGTTCTCGAAAACCACGCGCTGGTCGAACAGGGTGCGGGTCTGCTCCTTCACGTCGGTCACGCTGCGGCTCATCTCCTGGCGCGCGCGCTCGGCGTCGTCGGCGGTGCCGGCGTAGCCCTCCGGCGGCCGGGCCGGAGCCTGCGGCTGGGCCGGCTCGGGGCGCGGGGTCTGCGCCGCCGGCGCGGCGGGCGCCGCCGGCTGGGCCGGGGCCGGCACGGTGGCGGCCGCCGCCTTGCCCGGCAGGCGGGCCTGCAGCGCCTGCACCTGCATGTCCAGCTCGCGCAGGCGGCGCACGTCCTGGGCGTAGGCCTCCTTCAGCGCGGCCAGCTGCTCGGTGAGCCTGCGCAGCTCGGCCTCGTCCTCCGGCGTCACGGGCGCCGGCGCGGGCGGTGGCGGCTGCTGCGCCAGCACCGGCGGCGCACAGGCCACCAGCAGCACGGCGGCGGCCAGGCGGGAGGGACGGGGCGCGAAGCGGGCTCGGATACGCACAGGCAACTCCTTTGCTCAGTAACCGGCGGGCAGGCCGCGGCTCAGGGCGATGGCCTGGGCCACGTTCTGCCCAACGATACTGCGTCCGGGCAGCGGTTGCCTGGCCACGTCCAGCTCCATCCAGTTGCTGGCCGCCTGGCCGTCGGCCGCCAGCTGGATGCTCTGGCCCATGCCGCTGGTGCCGATCCATTGCTGCACCGCACCCTGGCCGTCGATCTGCAGCAGCACCCGCGCCGCCTGTCCGTCGAGGGTGGCGGTGGCCTGCATGCCGTCGACGCTCTGCTGCGCCGACAGCGCCTGCACGCCGCCGGCCGGCGGCGCCTCGCCGGCGGCCAGCCGGCGCACGCGCACGTCGGCCTGGTTGGCGGCCACGTTGCCGTCGCCGGCGACCTGCACGCTCTGCACCATGCCGTTGACGTTGGCCAAGCCGGCGGCATCCACGGTGCGCTGGCCGGACGACGCCGGCGGCAGCGGCGCGTCGGCGGCGGTGATGCTCACGTGCGGCTGGAAGGTGACCTGCGGCTGGCGCGGGTCGCGCACGTCCACGCCCATGTGCACGCGCGCCTGCAGCTGGCCGGCCTGGGTCACCCAGCGCGACACCATGGTCACGCCGAACCAGGCCACCTGGTCGACGCCGACGGTGTAGCGGCCGCGCATGGCGCCCAGCTCCGCGTCGCTGAGCTCGGTCAGTCCGCGGGCGGGCCTGGGGGTCTCCTGCGCCATCCCGGGCAGCGCGGCGGCCAGCATCCCGAAGGCCAGCCCGGCGCCGCAGGCGCGCAGGAGGAAAACCGGTGTGCCGTTCATGGCAGGACTCCTTTCAGAACAGGTCGGCATGGGTGAAGCCGAAGTCCAGCAGCTCCGCGTCCGTGAGCGGGCTGTGCGCATACATGGCTCGCGCACTGGGCTTGCTGCTGGGTTGCAGCAGTACCGTGTTGCGGTCGAAATCGCTGCCGATGACCACGAACACCGCGCGCGAGGGCCAGGCCTGCAGGAACTCCTCCAGCGGCAGCACGCGGTTGCCCAGGATCGGATCGGCCACCTCGACCATGTCGCCGCGCACCTGCTTGAGCACGACGAAATGGCGGAAACCGCGCACGTCCATCAGCACCAGGCCGGGCACGCGCAGCGTGCGCAGGCGCGCCTCGTCCACCCGGTAGCCGCGCCCGCGCATTCCCAGGGACTCGACGTAGCGCTTGATGTCCAGCAGCGAGAAGCCACGCTCGCGCACGATCTCCGGGTCGGAGACGGCGAGCATGCCCTCGATGACGGTGTCCTCGTCGGCATCCAGGTGGTAGGCGTAGCGCAGGATGGTGGCCAGCGCGGCCGCGCCGCAGCTGTAGTCGTTCTTCTGCCTGACCAGGTGGCGGAAGCGCGCGTCGTGCATGCTCTCCACCTGCGTGGTGTACAGGGCGCCATTGGGCAGCACGCCGGTGAAGGCCACCTCGGCGGCGCGCGCGCCCGCAGCCGTGCCTTCCAGGCACAGCAGGCAGGTCGAGAGCGCGAAGGCGGTGGTGCGCATGGTGGTCCCCTGCGGTCGTCGGCATCCGGTACAGCGAGAAGGCGTCCCGCCCCGCGGGGGAGGGCGGGGCGGGACGCCGTGGGTACCGGTCACGTCCAGTGACCGGTGTTCACCCGGTCATCCCCAGAGGGATGCGGCTCACTCGCCGCCGTTGCCGCCGCCACCGCCGCCGGCACCCGGCTGGGCCACGGCCATGGACAGGCTGTTGGCCTGCAGGTTGCCGGTGCCCGCGGCGACGTTCACGCCGATGTTGCCGCTGGCGCCGCTGAACGCCGAACCGGACAGGCTGGCGCTGTTGTACGCCGCGGCCACGACGGTGTTGCTCGAGTACAGCACCGTACCGCTCAGGTTGGCCTCCAGCTCGGCCGTGCCCATCTCCTCGAACGCCAGGGTGCCGGACTCCTCGGTGTCGAAGGCGATGCCGCCCACGCCCGGACGGTTCGGGTTCTCCACGGCGTTCTGGATGTCGGCGTCCATGTCGATGTGGCCGGTGGTGGTGCCGTTGGTGTGCGGCAGCGCGCCACTCCAGGTATCCAGATAGAAGTTGTCCATCTGGTACGCCGCGCCGGAACCCTCGTAGGTGCCGGTGCCGGTGGACGAGGTGGTGCCGTCCACGGTGCCGCTGAGCTGGATCTGCAGCGTCTCGTAGACCTCGCGGGTCAACGGCGCGTTGCTGACCGTGTTGCCCGCGGAGATCTGGTTCGAGCTGACCGAGGCGGTCGCGTAGGCGGAGGTCGCCACCGAGGCGGCCAGCGCGTTCTTCTGCTCGTTGTTGTTGCCCGAGGCGACGTTCACGCCGATGTTGCCGGTGGCACCGGAGAACGCCCCGCCGGCAATGGCCGCGTCGTTGGTCACGCCCACGTTGGAGGTCCAGTTGCCGCCACCCTGCTGGTTGACGAACACCTCGGCATCGGCCACGCCGAAGGCGAAGCTGGCATCGGCCGCCGACAGCGCCGCGGCGTTGTCCTGGACGTTGTTGTCACCGGCGCCCACGTTGAACTGCAGGTTGCCGGACGCGCCCGAGGCGGCATCGCCACGCAGCGAGGCCTCGTTGGTCAGCTCCTCGTTGGCGGCGCGGTTGCCGGAGACCAGCTGGCGGTTGTCGACCACGGCGATGGCGGCCGAGTCGACCTCGATGTCGCCGCTGATGGTCGGATCACCACTGAAGTTCACGTCGGAGGTCAGCGACAGGCTCTTGCGCAGGCTGACCGAGACGTTGTGCTCGTCGCGCTCGATGTTGGAGTCCACGTCCACCTGCTCGTCGTGGCGGACGGTGGTCTGGTGGTTGGTGTACGCCTCGTCGTGGAGGTACCGCTCGGTGTTCTCGTAGCTGTCGGCGTAGTCGATGTCGACGTTGACGTCCTTGTTCAGGGCGACGTCCACGTTCGTGTTGAACTCGTTATTGACGGTATTGTTGAGTTCGTTGTTGACGGTGTTGTTGACCTCGTCGTTGATCGTCGAGTTCCACTCGAAGTTGATGTCCGGGCCGCTTCCGGCCTGGACGACCGACGCGTTGGCAGCGACGATGGCGACGGCGAGCACGCTCCACTTCAGGTTCCTTTTCATGGCTACTCTCTCTCTTCTTCCAACGTGATGGGAACACCTGCTCCCTTGCTCGCGGTCACGGCTGCACCGTCAGGGCCAGTCCATTGCCGACCCGGTTGGCCGATCCCGCGATCTGGTTCAGCTGCACGACCCCTTCGAACCCGCGCAAAGCCCCGACCTCCACCACGGCTTGCCGGGTGAGGGTCCTTCTTCCCGAGGGCGCGAAGACGTCCTGCCGCTGTGCCGGCACGTGGTTGCCGCGGACCTTCAGTCCTGCTCCCCCGTGCGTGCCTGGTTGGCCGACGGCGGCGGACAGCGCGTTGACCTGGCTGTTGCCGCTGCCGCTGGCCTGGTTGATGGAAGCCAGCCCGGCGCCGCCGGACAGGGCCGAGCCGCCGACGACGGCGCTGGCTTCGGAAGGAAGGTCGTGGACCTGGCCCTGCTGCAGCTGGCGGGCGTCCACGTGGGCGGAAGCCTGCCGGCCGATCGCCAGGCCGCGCAGGTTGGCCTGCAGGTTGAGGTCGCCGGCCGCCTGGTTGACGGCGATGGCGCCGCTGGCCCCGGCCAGGGCACGGCCGTCGATGCGCGTGTCGGTCAGGTAACGCAGCATCGCGTCGTACTCGTCCGCCACGGCCAGCGGGCTGGCACCCAGGGCCAGCATGAACAGGCAGGTACGGAACCCCGCGCTCACGGCTTGCCTCCCCCCTGCGCCTGCGCGGCTCCGAACGGCAGCTGCGACAGGACGCCGGTGACCTGCGCGCCGATCCCGCGCGTGGTCTGGCCGATGACGCCGCCCCCGGCGCCACCCAGCGTGGCCGCGCCGCGCGTGGGCACCAGCGTGCCGCCCTGGCCCTGGTCGAACACGCCGTCCAGAGCCTGGCGGGTCATGCGCGCCGGCAGCGGACCGTCGGCGTGCACGCGCTGGCCGGTGGACATGCCGGCGAAGTCCTCGTCACTCAGCTCGCCGGTGCCCAGCACGTAGGCCACTTCGCGGCGGGGCGTGGGGTCGACGATCAGCGCCGTCGAAGGCGGCGCCGGGCGGTAGGCCGGGCGCGCGTTGACGTCACGCAGCAGCACCATCTCCCCGTGGCTGGGATGCACGGCGATGTGCGCGTCGGCCGCGTGCAGGCGCGGCGCCGCGGCCAGGAGTGCCGTTCCAGCAACGATCAGCAACAGGTGATGGCGTGGCATGTTCGTGCACCTGGGTGGGAGGCCGGAACCTCGTCGCACGCTTCATGCCAAGAGGAAAAACCCAGCAAAACCAATAGGTTGTGCCGTTTCGCCGGACGCCTGCGGTGTCACGGGTGTAACAGCGCCGCGGTGCGGGCACGCGCCGGCCTGCTTGAAAGCCTTGTCACGGCTGGCTCCCGCGGGGTGTTGCAGGTCCGATACACCGCCTGCAACGGTTTACGCCGCCGGCCCCCTCCGGAACCGGCGCCGCCGCCGTTCGCGCCCCCTGCTCCGTGGTACGGTCGGCCCGGTCGCCGCCTAGAATCGGCCCCATGCCTGACCTGCTGGTTTCCGCCTGGGAGTGGCTGCGCGCCACTCCCCACCTGGGGCTCTACCTGCTGCTCGCCTGGCTGGGCTACGTGCTCTGGCTGGGCATCTGGATCGTGCTGCAGAAGCGCGAGCCGGTGGCCACGCTGAGCTGGCTGCTGGCGCTGGCCACGCTGCCCTACCTCGGCTTCCTGGTCTATTTTCTGTTCGGTCCGCAGCGCATCCGGCGGCAGCGCCTGCGGCGCGGCCGCTCGCGCACCACCCTGGACCAGGCGGTGCCTTCGGCCGGCGGCGATCCGATCGCGGTGGAACTGGCCCGGCTGGGCCAGGCGGCCACCGGCCTGCCGCCGTCCACCGCCACCTCGGCCCGCTGGCTGGTGGACGGCCACGCCACCTATGCCGCGCTGGAGGAGGCCATCGCCGGCGCGCGCCACCACGTCCACCTGGAGTACTACATCTGGGAGCCGGACCGCACCGGGCAGCGCCTGCTGGCGCTGCTGGCCGAGCGTGCCCGCGCCGGCGTTCGGATTCGGCTGCTGCTGGACGCGGTGGGCTCCTCACGCCTGCGCCACCGCCACCTGCTGCCGCTGCTGGACGCAGGCGGCGAGGTCGGCTGGTTCCACCCCACCCGCCTCCGCCCGTTCACCCGGCCCTGGCTCAACCTGCGCACCCACCGCAAGATCGTGGTGGTGGACGGCCTGACCGGCTTCACCGGCGGGATCAACATCACCGACGCCCAGGACGAGACGCTGGATCCGCGCGCCTACCGCGACCTGCACCTGCGCGTGGAGGGCCAGGTGGTGCGCAGCCTGCAGCTGGTCTTCATGGAGGACTGGGTGTACGCGGCCGGCTGCGACCCGCGCGACTTCAACCAGCCCGGCTACTGGCCCAAGGCCGTGCCCGGCCCGATCCCGGCGCAGCTGCTGGTCTCGGGTCCGGACTCGAGCTGGGAGTCCATCCACCGGATGTACGTGGGCGCGATCCACGAGGCACGCCGGCGGGGGTGGCTGGCCACGCCGTACTTCGTGCCCGGCGAGGCCGCGCGCATGGCCCTGACCTCGGCCGCACTGGGCGGGCTGGGCGTGCGCCTGCTGGGGCCGCGCCGCTGCGACTCGCTGCTGGGGACCCTGGCCGCGCGCTCCTACTTCGACGAGCTGCTGGCCGCCGGGGGGAAGGTATACGAGTACGGCCCGCGCATGATCCACACCAAGGCGCTGCTGGTGGACGAGGAGCTGTGCATGGTCGGCAGCGCCAACTTCGACCACCGCAGTTTCCGGCTCAACTTCGAGGCCTCGCTGCTGCTGCGCGACCGCGGCAGCTGCGCATCGCTGGAGGCCCTGCTGGAGCAGAAGTTTTCCGCCGCCACGCCGGTGCGTGCCGACCGCCCGGCCGGGCTGTGGCGCCACCGCCTGCCGGAGGCCTTCGCCCGCCTGCTGTCGCCGCTGCTCTAGGCCGCTGTCCCGCGGCGCGCGGACGCGGCATCATTGGCCGGTCCCTCCTGCCGGGGAGATCCGCATGCATTGGCTCTACCTGCTGGCCGCCGTCCTGACCCTGGCGGTGGCGATGACCACCCCCCATGCCTGGGTGCTGGCCCTGGCCCTGCTGGCCACCGTGGTGCTGGTCGGCCTCTGGATCCGCGGCTGGTACCTGGAGAAGGCCGGCAGCCGCGACGAGCTGGCCATGATCGATCCGGCCGAGCTGCGGCGGCTGCGCGAGCTGGCCGAGGCCCGGCGCCGCGCCGCCGGGGAAGGCCGGGCCGCCGGCGACGACGTGCAACCGCCGCCCGCATGACCCGGCTCAGCGTCAACGTGAACAAGGTGGCGGTGCTGCGCAATTCCCGCGGCGGCCGCGAACCCGACGTGCTGGCCGCCGCCCGTGCCTGCCTGGATGCCGGCGCCCACGGCATCACCGTGCACCCGCGGCCGGACCGGCGTCACATCGTGGCCGAGGACCTGCCCGGCCTGGCCGCGCTGTGCGCCGAGTACCACGTGGAACTGAACATCGAGGGCAACCCGTTCGCGCCGCCACGGCCGGGTTACCCGGGCCTGCTGGCCCTGTGCGAGCAGGTGCGCCCGGCACAGGTGACACTGGTGCCCGACGCCGACGGCCAGCTGACCTCCGACCACGGCTTCGCCTTCGACGGCGACACCACCGCGCTGGCGGAGCAGGTGGCGGCCTTCGCCGGGCTGGGTTGCCGGGTCAGCCTGTTCGTCGATCCGGGCGTGCGCGACCTGGAGCGCGCGGCCGCGCTGGGCGCGCACCGGGTGGAGATCTACACCGGTCCCTACGCCGAGGCCTTCGCCACCGGTGACGCGGCCACGGCCCTGCAGGCCTGCGCGGACACCGCGCGCCGGGCCCGGGCCGCGGGCCTGGGCGTCAACGCCGGCCACGACCTGTCCCAGGCCAACCTCGGCGCCTTCCTGGCCGCGGTGCCGGAGGTGCTGGAGGTGTCCATCGGCCATGCGCTGGTCGGCGAGGCCCTGCACGCCGGCCTGGCCGCCACCGTGCGCGGCTACCTGGGCATCCTCGCCCGCGCCTGACCCGCGGCCGTCACCCTGCAGCAACGCGCAAAGAAAAAGCGCCGCCCCTTCCGGGGCGGCGCCGATGCTTGCGGCCGGGCTGGCCGCCTGGCGCCCGGGTCCCGCCGCTGCAGGGGAGCGGGACCGGGCGCGAAGCGGTTACGGCTGGATGAAGTTGATCTTCTTCATGTCCGCGTTCTTGGCCGCGGCCAGGACCTTGGTCATGACCTCGTACTCGGCGTCGCCGCTGGCGTCGATGCGCAGCTCCGGCTGGTTGGTCGGATCGCGCTGCACCTCGGTCTCCATCCTCTGCTGGAGCTCGCGGATCGAGATCGGGCTGTTGTTCCAGAAGATCTGGTTGGTCGCATCGATGCGCAGCTCGATCGGCGGCGGCGGCTCACGCAACTGCGGCGGCGGGTTGATCACCCGCTGCGGCAGGGCCACGTCGATCGGGTAGGTCATGATCGGCGCGGTCACGATGAAGATGATCAGCAACACCAGCATCACGTCGATCAGCGGCGTGACGTTGATCTCGGCCATGGGGCCCTTGTTGCCCCCGGTACTGAAAGCCATGGGTTACGGACCCTTTTCTTTGGTTGCGACAAAGCCGATGTCCAGCATGCCGTTGCGCTGGGCGATCTGGGTGATCTCGTTGATCGTGCGCATCTTGGTCGTGCGGTCACCGCGCAGGTTGAGCGGCGGCTGCGGGACCTGCTGGGCGGCGCTGGACAGACGGGACTCGAGGATGTCCTTGTTGATCGGCTCGTCGTTCCAGTAGAGCGAGCCGTCCTCCTTCACCGACACGGTGATCGGCATGAGCCGGTCGTTCTTGTCCTCTTCCTTGTGGACGAGGTTCGCCTCCGGCAGCTCCACCTTCACCTTGTGCGCCATCAGCGGCGCGGTGATGATGAAGATGATGAGCAGCACCAGCATCACGTCCACCAGGGGCGTGACGTTGATGTCGTTCATCGGGCCGCTGTTGTTGCCGGTACTGAAGGCCATGGGGCTCTCCGAGTGTTACTGGGACGACGCTTCGGCAACCGGCTCAGCGGACGCGCGAGCCGGTGGCGAAGAAGTCGTGCAGATCGTGGGCGAACGCGTCGAACTTGGCGATCGTGGCGCTGTTGATCTTGCTGAAGAAGTTGAAGGCGAACACCGCCGGGATGGCGACGAACAGACCGATGGCGGTCATGATCAGCGCCTCGCCCACCGGGCCGGCCACGGCATCGATGGAGGCCGAACCAGTGGCGCCGATGCGGATCAGGGCGCCGTAGATGCCCCACACCGTACCCAGCAGACCCACGAACGGGGCGGTCGCACCGACGGTCGCCAGCAGCACCATGCCCGACTGCAGCTTGGCGCTCTCGCGGGTGACGGCCTGGCGCAGGGCGCGGTCCACGAACTCCGAGCGGCTCAGGCTCTCACCCAGGCCACCGGCCTCGGAACGCTGGTGGTGGGCGGCCGCCTGGGCGGCGTCCAGGGCGATCTTCGAGAACGGCTCGCTGCGCGGCTGCTCTTCCATGACGCGGATGGCTTCCTGGGCGTTCGGGGCTTCCCAGAAGGCGCTGATCACGCGGTCGGCGGCCGCCTTCAGGCGGGCGTTCTTGATGGCGTTGAAGATGGTCCAGTACCAGGACAGGGCCGACATCACCACGAGGGTGATCAGCACGACCCAGGACACGGCGAACTCGCCCGGCTTGGAGACCATCTCGGAGATCAGATGGTCGAAGCCCATCTGCGTGAGGGCGGAGGCGCTGTTACCCCCAGCAGCGGCGGAGGCGATGATGAGTTCCTGCAGCATGACGCTTACCTTTTGGTGTGATTGGTGATGAAGGGGGGAAGGGGGCCGGAGCCAGGTCCGGTTCCGGCCCGGAAAGAGGCAATCAACCCAGGGTGAAGTTCACCGGGACCCGGACGCGACCGGCCGCCTTCTGGCCGTTCACGATGGCGGGATTGAAACGCCACTTGCGGGCGGCCTCGACCGCGGCACGGTCCAGGTCGCGATTGCGGCTCGACTTCTCGACCGTCACGTTGGTCACGTTACCGTTCGCATCGACGTCGATGACAAGGATGACCTCGCCCTCGATGCCGGCGCGCGCGGGGGCCGGCGGGTAGCGCGGCGGGTTCATGTTCTTCGACGAGATGTCCACGCTGGCGGCCACGTCCGCCACGGGGGCCGGCGGCGCCGGCGGCGCGGGCGGCTCGTAGACGTCGGTGGGACGCGGCTCGGCCACCTCGATCGGCGGCGCCTCCGGCGGCGGCGGCACCGGCGACGGCTTGGGCGGCGACAGCTCCTTGATCGGCGGCGGCGGCTTGTCC
>NZ_PDWK01000022.1 GCF_010093135.1 Pseudoxanthomonas taiwanensis
CCTTCCAGCCACCCAGCTGGGACATACAATCCACTTCGGCCACGGCCGGCCCCGTTTTGTTGCCTCGAGAACAACAATTCTGCCGGGTCGGCCGTGCGCCTCTCTCCCCTCAGTTGGGAGAAGAACCGGAAAAAAGGGGCCGCCGCCGGCGCGGCGGCCCCTCCGGTCATGACACCCGGCGCAGGGCGTCAGAACTCGTAGCGCAGACCCAGCATGTAGCGCGGCTCCTGGTCCACCAGGCGCACCATCTGGTTCTTCGAGCGGGCGTGCCAGCGGATGTCCTCGCCGGTCAGGTTGATCACCTCCAGCGACAGCGTCAGCTTGTCGTTGAAGCTGTAGGCCACGCTGAGGTCGATCTGGTCGTACGCCTCGACGAAGTACGGGTTGCGGTTGTTGCCGTTCTGGTTGGCCGCCAGCAGGTACTTGTCGCGCCAGTTCCAGGCCAGGCGCGCCGACCAGCCGTACTTCTCGTACATCAGCACCAGGTTGGCGGTGTCCGACAGGCCGGTGAGGGCGAACACATCCTCGCCCGGGTCGGCAGCCCGGTCGATGCCCACATCGCCTTTGACGATGGTGTAGTTGGCCAGGACGCCGAAGCCGGTGTCGCCGAAGAAGTACTGGCCGCCGATCTCCCAGCCGTGCAGGCGCGCCGAGCGCTGGTTGACCGGGCGGTTGACGTCGAACATGTACAGCGGGTCGTCGGCCTCGCCGAAGATGTCGAAGCGCGACTCCATCTCCAGCACCTGCGCGCTGGAGCCGTTGTACGCGGCCAGGCCACCGGTCGCCGCCTCGTTGCGCAGCATCGCCAGGGCGGTGAACAGCGTGGTGTAGTTGCCCACGCAGGCCTCGCCCGGGTCGTTGCCGGCCGCCAGCACCTGGGCCTCGCACTGCGCGCTCTCCAGGAACGCCAGGGCGGCCTGCGCGTCGGGGCCGGAGGTCGGGTCGGTGATGCCGTACAGGTTCTGGCGGACCACGCTGTTGCCGATGAAGTTCTTGACCCGCTTGTTCCAGTAGGTCACACCCACGAAGCTGGACGGGGCGAAGTACCACTCCACGCCCAGGTCGAGGTTGTCGGACTCCAGCGGCAGCAGGCCCGGATCCTGCGCGCTGCCGGCGCCGCGGAACTGCTCGCCGAACAGGATCGATCCGGACGGCGCGCCCGGCACCGGGCCGGCATACAGGTTGCCGTACGGCGGACGGGCGATGGTCTTGCTGAACGAGGCCCGGCCCTTCAGGTCCGAGGTGAAGTCGATGCTGAAGTCCAGGTTCGGCAGGACGTAGCTGTAGCTGCCCTTCTCGCTGAACGGCTGCGCCTCGTCCGATGCGTCGATGGTGAAGTCGTTGTTGGACATCCAGCGGATCGCCCGCGGAATCTGGATCACCGAGGTGGAGGTCACGTCGGTCTTCTCGTAGCGCACGCCGACCACGGTGTAGGTCGGGAAGTTGCCGAGCTGGCCCTCCTGCTCCCACTGGACGTAGATCGCCTTGCTCTCCTCCTCGACCAGGTTGTTCTGGTCGTAGACGGTGCGCACCTTCGAGCTGATCTGGTCGCAGTCCGGCCACACCGCCGGGGCGGTGCCGCTGGCGCAGGCCGACTCGGCCCAGCGCGCCAAGGCGCTGGCGTCGCCGCGCCAGGCGTGCGGCGAGCCGCCACGGGTGCTGAAGTCGCTGAACAGGCCGGCGATGTTGATCCGGTGCAGCAGATCGGTCATGCCCTGCACCTGGCCGGCATCGTCCACGCCCCAGTTGCCCAGGGTCATCAGGTGGGCGTGGCCGTCCACGTTCAGCCGGCGCATCTTGGTCTGCGACCCGTCGGCGCCGAACACGAAGCGGCCGTTGTCGAAGTTCAGCTCGCCCTCCAGACGCCCCTGCTTGATCTCGGTCTCCTGCCGCGTGGCCCAGATGCGCATGATCTGCGAACCGAGCTGCGACGGCTCGAAGGCCGGATTGACGATGCCGTTGGTGTTGGCCAGGGCATCGGCCGTGGTCGGGTACAGGGTATTGGACATGATCGGCAGGCCGCCGCTGAACCAGTACTCCTGCGCCCAGTTGTTGTTGTTGCGGTCGGGGGCGACGCCGGCGAAGCTGAACGCGGTGGAGCTGCCGCCGGTGATCGGATCGTTGGGCAGGCTCTTGGTCTTGGTGTTGTGCGCGTCGAAGTGGACGGTGAAGCGGTCGTTCACGTCCCAGCGCATGTTCAGGCCCAGCGAGTCCAGCGTGTACTTCTGCTCGTCGCGCTGCTGCTCGAAGCCGAAGTCCTTGCCGGAGCCGGCGATGTCGCGGATGTAGATCGGCGTGGCGACCTGCGGATCCCCGTCGAAGGTGACGTGGGTCAGGCTGTTCTGCAGCCACATGGTCTGCTCGCCGCGTTGCGACGAGATCTCGTTGCGCGAGTAGGTGTAGTCCAGGGTGAAGGTGAACGCGTCGGTCGGGGCGAACTGCAGCACCGCCTGGGCGTTGGTGCGCTCGCGCTCGAAGTCCTGGAATGCGTAGCGCAGGTCGTTGGGCATGGAGTACAGCTGGCCGACCTGCGGGGCGTTCTCGATCACCGCGCCGGGGCGGAAGCGCGAGTCGGACCCGGTCCAGCGCGCCACGTTCCAGGTGTTCTCGGTGGCCTGCACCGAGCCGCCGTGGCGCTTCTGGTAGCTGGCGCTCAGGCCGACGCCCCAGACCTTGTCCGGGTTGGCGTAGCTGAAGATGCCGGACACCTCGGGCGTGATGTCGCTGCCGAAGACCTGCGACTCGTCCGAGACCGCCTTCACGCCGGCGCTGGCCACCACCTCGCCGCCCCGGTGGTTGAACGGCCGGTCGGTGAGAATGTCGATGGTGGCGCCGATGCCGCCGGAGGGCACGTTGGCGCGGCCGGTCTTGTACACCGTCACGCCGGAGATGGCCTCGGCCGCCAGCTGCGCGAAGTTGAAGCCGCGCACGCCCGAGCCGACGCCGCCGATCTCCAGGGCGCCGCTGCCGAAGCCATCGGCACCCGGGATCTGGCGGCCGTTGAGGGTCACCATGTTGAAGTCCGAGCCGAATCCGCGGGCGGTGACCTGGGCGCCCTCGCCGTCGCGACGCTCGATCGAGATGCCGGTGATGCGCTGCAGCGACTCGGCCAGGTTGGTGTCGGGGAACTTGCCGATGTCCTCGGCGGAGATCGCGTCCACGATGCCCGGCGTGTCGCGCTTGATGTTCATGGCGTGGTCCAGCGAGGAACGCATGCCGGTGACGACCACGGTGTCCAGGGTCGTCGCATCGTCCTGCTGGCGGGCATCCTGGGCGTAGGCGGGATTGATGATGATGGCGCCGCCGACGATGGTGAACATCGCCTTCGACCTGAAGCGGCGGCGGGTCTTGTGCTTCTGGCTCATTGGGCTGTCCTCAGCGCTCGTCGTGGTGGGCGCCGGCCGGCGCGCCTGGCTTGGCCGTCCGCGGCGCGGACGCTGCTGTCACCTCGCTGGATGACAGCGCAAGACATCGGTTCGGGCAAAAACTCATCTGCAAACCCTCCCTCCTGAGTTCAAACACTGGTGGATGTCTTTGCCCCGTGGGGGCGGCGGTTTACTTCCCCGCCTTCAGGTGAGCCGGAGCCGGCATGGGCTCCGTTTACTTCACGGCCGGCAAAACAGAATCCGGCCGAAAAAACATCCGTGCATCCCGTCTGCGTCCGTCGTGCTCCCAATCCGTCCGCGCGCAGCCGCCAAACACAGGCCTGATAACGCTATCAGCTCGAATTGCGCGCACTGTTAGCACGCACCCCCGGGGGTGTCACTGTGCGGCGCAACACAATTTTTACAGTTTCCCAGGCAACGATCGGGAATGTTTCAGCGCTTGTTTCATGACACCGCAGGACATGACATTCCATGTGGCCATGGTGAATGTCCGCGCGCATATTTCCACACGGACTTAACATTTATGTCCCGACAAACCGGCCGCTTCCGCGCCTGGCGGACGGCTGGCGAAACGGATGCCGAAACCCGGCCCCGGGCGTGTTCGATGCGGTGCAACATGCCTGCGCGAGCGGCAGGCCACCCGTGCCCGGGCGGCGACGGGCCAGGCGGTTCAGCGGCGCCGCAGGCGGCTGCGCAGCGCGGCCAGGGCGAAGTGGGCCCAGATCGCGGCGAACACCGCCGCGCGGGTGAGCGGGCCGCGGCGCGCGGCCTCGAAACGGCGGAAGTAGCGCCACAGGCCGCGGTGCTTGTGCCATTCGACGAACAGCGGGCGCGCGCGGCTGGAAACGCCGCGCACGTGCAGCACCGCCACATCGTTGGCCACCGCCACCCGGGCACCCGCCTGGCGCGCGCGGCGGCACAGGTCCAGGTCCTCCGCGTGCAGCCGGTAACCCTCGTCGAAGCCGCCGATGCGCTGGAACAGCGCGCGCGGCACCAGCATCAGCGCGCCGGAGACCGCGTCGACCGGCTGCAGCGCCAGCGCCGGATCGCGCGGCACCTCCAGGCGCGTGCCCGCCGCGGGATTGCGCAGCATGGCCGCGAAGTCCGGATCGCGCCGGCGCGCCGCGCCGTCGTACACGCCATCCTCGCCATACAGGTCCGCGCCCAGCAGCACCTCCCCGCCCAGCGAGACGGCGTGGGCGCGCAGGCGCACCAGGGTGTCCGGCTCCACCTGCAGGTCGGGATTGACGAAGGCCAGCCACGGCGCGGCCGAGGCCGCCGCGCCCTGGTTGCAGGCCACGGCGAAGCCCGGGTTGTCCGGGTTGGCGATGAAGCGCACCCGCGGATCGGCCAGGGCGTGGCGCTGCACGATCTCCAGGGTGGCGTCGGTGGAGGCGTTGTCCACCACGCGGATCTCGGCCACGTCCGCGGCCGCACGCAGGCGGGCCAGACAGGCATCGATGGTGCCGGCACTCTGGTGGCTGACCACCACCGCGGCGATGCCGCCGTTGGCCGTGCTCATGCACGCCCCTCCGCGGCGGCGAACAGATCGTGCTGCGGGCTGTCGCGCAGCACCTCGTGCAGACCGGCCAGGCGCTGGCGCAGGGCGTGCAGCGGGTCGTCCATGAGGAAGCCGGCCAGACGCGGATGCCAGGCCGGCCACCGCGCGGCCAGCCGCTCCATGTCGCCGTCGGCCGGGCACCCCTCGGCGCCACGGGCGACGAAGGCCGTCTCGCACAGCACGTTGCGCCAGCCCAGGCCGGCCAGGCGCAGGGACAGGTCGATCAGCGCCGCGTACCAGGAGGCGAAACTGGCCACGTCCAGACCGCCGGCCATGCGCCGGGCGCGGCCACGCAGCGCCACCGCGTGGGTGATCGCCGCCGGCAGTTCCGGATGCACGGGCGCCAGCGCCGCGCAGGCCTGCGCGGTGAGGGCGGGGTCGGCCGGCGGCGGGGCGATCTCGCCCAGGCGCGGCCAGCTGGCCGCCTCGCCGGCATTGCTCCAGGGCGTGGCGGTGGCGATGGCGGCATCGCGGGCCAGGCAGGCGGCCAGCTGCGCCAGCCAGCCGGGCAACGGCTGCGCGTCGGCGGCCAGCACCACCACGTCGGCCTCGCCGCAGGCCTCGAGCATCTGCTGCAGGTGCGCCACCTCGCCCACCGGCCGCGGCCGCCGGGTGTACTCGGCGCGCAGCCGGGTGCGCTTGAGCCAGCGCTCGACCAGGGCCACGCCGCGCGGGCCGGCGGCGGCGTCATCGGCCAGCCACACCGGCGTGCCGGCCGGCGTGGCCGCATCCAGCGCCGCCAGGCAGGCATCGAGGGCGTCCTCGTCGGTGCCGAGCGGCAGCAGGACGATGGGCAGGTCGCTCACGGGCGGCGGGATCTTCGTGTCGGGCAACGGCGCAGACTTTAACAGGCGCCGCACGCCCTCCTGTAGGCGCACGCGGCGACGCGACGGACGCCTCCGGTCATGTCGCGCGGGGTGCCTCCAGGCGCGGCGGTCAAACGCCGGCGCCGGGTGCGCCGGCCGGATCGCCGCTGACGCGGCTCCTGCAGATGACGCGCGGCCGGACGCTGCCCTGCCGGGCGCCTCCGCATGTGGGGGGGCCGAGCGCCGTGCCCGCCCCGCGCCGTGCGCACGGGGCGGGCGGCCGGGTCAGCCGACCCAGACCCGGGCGTTGCGGAACATGCGCATCCAGGGCGAGAACTCGCCCCACTCGGCCGGGTGCCAGCTCAGGTTGACCGTGCGCAGCACCCGCTCCGGATGCGGCATCAGGATGGTGGCGCGGCCGTCCTCGCTAGTCAGGCCGGTGATGCCGTCGGGCGAACCGTTCGGGTTGAGCGGGTAGCGGGTGGCCACGTTGCCGTCGCCGTCCACGTAGCGCAGCGCCACGCGCGCGGCGGCCTGGTCCACGGCCGAGTCGAACTCGACGCGGCCCTCGCCATGCGCCACCGCCACCGGGATGCGCGAGCCGGCCATGCCGCGCAGCAGCACCGACGGCGACTCCACCACCTCCAGCAGCGCGGTGCGCGCCTCGAACTGCTCGCTGCGGTTGCGCAGGAAGCGCGGCCAGTGCTGCGCGCCGGGGATGATCCCGCGCAGTTGGCTGAGCATCTGGCAGCCGTTGCACACGCCCAGCGAGAAGGTGTCCTCGCGGGCGAAGAAGGCGGCGAACATCTCGCGCAGCGCCGGGCGCTCCAGGATCGAGGTGGCCCAGCCGCGGCCGGCGCCGAGCACGTCGCCGTAGCTGAAGCCGCCACAGGCGGCCAGGCCCTTGAAGCCGTCGAGGGTGATGCGGCCGGCGATCAGGTCGCTCATGTGCACGTCCACGGCTTCGAAACCGGCGCGGTCGAAGCCGCGCGCCATCTCCACCTGGCCGTTGACGCCCTGCTCGCGCAGGATGGCCACGCGCGGGCGCGCGCCGGTGGCGATGAACGGCGCGGCCACATCCTCGTCCGGGTCGAAGGCCAGCTTCGGCTTCAGGCCCGGGGCCTCGAAGTCGCGCGCGACCTCGCGCTCCTCGTCGGCGCTGTCGGGGTTGTCGCGCAGCCTCTGCATGGCGTGGGTCACCGACCACCAGGCGTCGAACAGCTCCTCCCAGCGCCACTCGGCCAGGCGGTGGCCGTCGCGCATGACCCGCACCACCGGGCGCGCGGTCGGGCGGGCGATGCGCTGTGCGCACTCGGTCAGGGCATGGCGCTCGACCAGGTCGGCGAAGGCGGCACGGTCCTCGTCGGCCACCTGCACGATCGCGCCCAGCTCCTCGTTGAACAGGGTGCGGAACGGGTCGTCGCCCCAGCCGTCGAGCACGATCTCCAGTCCCTGGCGCGAGGCGAAGGCCATCTCGCACAGGGCGGCGAAGGCGCCGCCGTCGCTGCGGTCGTGGTAGGCCAGCAGCAGGCCGGCCTCGCGCGCGTCGCGGATCAGTTCGAAGAAGGCGCGCAGGCGCTGCGGATCGTCCAGGTCCGGCACCGGGCCGGCGAAGGCCGGCAGGCCGTCGCCCTGCGCGTGCACCTGCGCCAGCACCGAACCGCCCAGGCGCTGGCGGCCGCCGCCCAGGCCGATCAGCCACAGGTCGCTGTCGCGGCGCGGGGCCAGCAGCGGGGTCAGCTGCGCGCGCACGTCCGCCACCGGGGCGAAGGCCGAGACCACCAGCGACACCGGCGAGACCGATTTGTGGGTGGTGCCGTCGGCCTGCCACTGCGCCTGCATGGACAGCGAGTCCTTGCCCACCGGGATGGCCAGGTCCAGCTGCGGGCACAGCTCCATGCCGACCGCGCGCACCGCGTCGTACAGCAGCGCGTCCTCGCCCGGGTGGCCGGCGGCGGCCATCCAGTTGGCCGACAGCTTGACCGTGTCCAGCGAGCCCACCGGGGCCGCGCACAGGTTGGTGATGGCCTCGCCCACCGCCATGCGCGCGGCCGCGGCCGCGTCCAGCAGGGCCAGCGGGGTGCGCTCGCCGATGGCCATGGCCTCGCCGGCCACGCCGTCGTAGTCGGCCAGGGTGATGGCGCAGTCGGCCACCGGCACCTGCCAGGGGCCGACCATCTGCTCGCGCGCGGTCAGCCCGCCGACGCTGCGGTCGCCGATGGTGACCAGGAAGTTCTTGGACGCGACCGTGGGATGGGCCAGCACGCGCAGGCCGGCCTCGCGCAGGTCCAGCCCGGCGGTGGACAGCGCCGGCCAGCGCGGCGCCGGCGGATGCGCGGTGTCGCGGTGCATCTTCGGCGGCTTGCCGAACAGCACGTCCATGGGCAGGTCGATGGCCGCGTCGGCCGGGATCGCGTCCACCCTGGCGCCCCAGCCGACCACCAGGCGCTCCTCCGCGGTGGCGGTGCCAACCACGGCGAACGGGCAGCGCTCGCGCTCGCACAAGGCGGCGAACTCGGCCAGCCGGTCCTGGGGCACGCCCAGCACGTAGCGCTCCTGCGACTCGTTGCACCACAGCTGCATGGGCGACAGCGACGGGTCGTCGCTGGGCACCTTGTCCAGGTCGATCACGCCGCCCACGCCCGAGTCGTGCAGCAGCTCGGGGATGGCGTTGGACAGGCCGCCGGCGCCCACGTCGTGGATGCACAGGATGGGGTTGGCCTCGCCCATGGCCACGCAGCGGTCGATGACCTCCTGGCAGCGGCGCTCCATCTCCGGGTTGTCGCGCTGCACGCTGGCGAAGTCCAGGTCCTCGCTGCTCTGGCCGGAGGCCACCGAGCTGGCGGCACCGCCGCCCAGGCCGATCAGCATGGACGGACCGCCCAGCACCACCACCGCGTCGCCCGGGGAGAGCTTCTTCTTCTGCACCTGGATGCGATCGATCGCGCCCAGGCCGCCGGCCAGCATGATCGGCTTGTCGTAGGCGCGCACCAGGCGGCTGCCGTCGGCGTCCTCGCCCTCCGGCAGCTCGAAACTGCGGAAGTAGCCCAGCAGGTTGGGCCGGCCGAACTCGTTGTTGAACGCCGCGCCACCCAGCGGACCGTCGAGCATGATCTCCAGCGCCGGGGCCATGCGCGGGTTGAGCGGGCGCTCGCCCTCCCATGGCCGCGGCAGCGTGGGGATGCGCAGGTGCGAGACGGTGAAGCCGGTCAGGCCGGCCTTGGGCTTGCCGCCACGGCCGGTGGCGCCCTCGTCGCGGATCTCGCCGCCGGCGCCGGTGGAGGCGCCCGGGAACGGCGAGATCGCGGTCGGGTGGTTGTGGGTCTCCACCTTGATGCAGAAGGCCGACGGTTCCACCGGGCCGGTGCGGTAGACGCCGTCGTGGCCCGGGCGGTAGCGCGCGGCCGGGTAGCCCTCGATCACCGCGGCGTTGTCGCTGTAGGCCGACAGGGTGTGCTGCGGGGTCTGCTGGTGGGTGTGCCGGATCATCCGGAACAGCGAGCGCTCCTGCGGCTTGCCGTCGATGGTCCAGCTGGCGTTGAAGATCTTGTGCCGGCAGTGCTCGGAGTTGGCCTGCGCGAACATCATCAGCTCCACGTCCGAGGGCTGGCGACCCAGCTCGGCGTAGCGCGCGCGCAGGTACTCGATCTCGTCCCCGGCCAGGGCCAGGCCCAGGCGCCGGTTGGCCTCCTCCAGCGACTCCAGCGGGATGCGCTCCAGCCGCCCGCGCGGCGGCACGGCGAAGAGCGCCTGCGCGGCCTGGCGCGAGTCCAGCAGCGACTGGGTCATCGGATCGTGCAGCAGGCGCGCCACCGCGGCCTGCGCGGCCGGATCCTGCGGCCAGCCGGCCAGGTCCAGGCGCATGCCGCGCTCGACCCGCGCCACCGCCAGGCCGGCGCCCTGCAGCAGCTCGGTGGCCTTGCTCGACCACGGCGAGCGCGTGCCCAGGCGCGGCACCACGAAGCGGGAGCAGGTGCCCGCGGCGGCCGGGGCCGGCGTCTCCTGCGCCTGCAGGATGCGGCACAGGGCCTCGGGGTCGGGCCGCCCGTCGCCGGGCTGGACGAAGTAGACGTACCAGGCGCCTTCGATGCGAAGGCCGGGGACCAGGGACTGCAGACGGGATTCAAGCCGCTGCCGGCGGAACGGCGAAAGGGCAGGCGCGCCCTCGAGGACGATCATGTCCGGGAAAGTCGCAGGGAATGGCCGGCCATTGTAACGGAGCCGGCCGCCGGGCACCCGGCGGCCGGGTGGCGGGCCGCGCGGCGCGGCCCCGCGGGGCCGGCGCGCGCGGCCGTTGCGGCCTCAGCGGCCGCCGGCCTGGCCGTCCGCGCCGGCCAGACGGTCCAGGGCGGCGCGCAGCTGCGCCGGCGGCACGTAGCCGCCCAGCTGGGTGCCGTCGGGCGCGAACACCGCCGGGGTGCCGGTCACGCCCACCCGCTGGCCGAGGGTGTAGTGCATCGCCACCGGGCTGGTGCAGTCCTTGCGCGGCACCGGCTTGCCGCTCTTGGCGTCGGTCAGGGCTTTGCGGCGGTCGGCCGCGCACCAGACCGAGACCATGTTGCGGAAGCCCTCGCTGGCCATGCCCATGCGCGGGAAGGCCAGGTACTCCACGGCGATGCCCAGGCGGTTGTACTCGGCGATGTCCTGGTGCATGCGCCGGCAGTACCCGCACTCGATGTCGGTGAACACCGTCACCGTGTACCTGGCGTTGGGCGGAGCGAAGACGATGCGCTCGCCGGCCGGCACCGACGCCAGCAGGCTGCGGCGGTACTCCATCAGCCCGGCGCTGGCGGCCGGCTGGCGGGTCTGCAGGTCGAAGGGCTGGCCCTGCATCAGGTAGCGGCCGTCGTCGGACACGTACAGCACCTGCCCGTCCAGCAGGATCTCGCGGAAGCCCGGGAACGGCGCCGCGCCCACGTAGTCCGGCTGCACGCCCGGCATCAGCTGGCCGAGGGCCTCGCGCACCCGGGCCTCGGGCGAGCCGGCCGGTGCCGCCCTGGCGGCGGCCGCGGGCTGGGCCGGGGACGGCTGGACCGGGGACGGATCGGCGGGCTGCGCGCAGGCGCCGAGGCTCATGGCGCCCAGCAGCGCGGGGGGGAAGGAACGGGACATGTCGGGACACCGTCAGGGAGGTTGGGCGAAGTTTCGCATATCGCACCGCCCCGTCCCGCCACCGGGCCGCGGCCGGCCGCCCCGCCCTGCGGTTGCGGTTCAGCCGCGCGGGTGGTGGCGCGCGTGCAGCTGCCGCAGCTGCTCGTTGGCCACCCGGGTGTAGATCTGGGTGGTGGACAGGCTGGCGTGGCCCAGCAGCAGCTGCAGGGCGCGCAGGTCGGCGCCGCGGTTGAGCAGGTGGGTGGCGAAGCTGTGGCGCAGCCCGTGCGGGGTGACCGTGCGCGGGTCCACCCCGGCCGCGGCGGCATGGCGCTTGAGCGCCTGCCAGAAGGCCTGGCGGGTGGGCGCGCGGCGCGCGGCGGTCAGGAACAGCGGCACCTGGCCGTCCGGCCCGGCCGGAACCGGGCGGGTCCCGGCCAGCACCGGGCGGGCCTGCTCCAGGTAGCGCTGCAGCCAGTGCTGCGACTCCTCGCCCAGCGGCACCAGGCGCTCCTTGCCGCCCTTGCCCAGCACCCGCACCCCGCCCTGGCGCCGGTTGACCGCGTTGGCCGGCAGGCCCCCCAGCTCGCTCACGCGCAGGCCGGCGGCGTACATGAGCTCGAGCATGGCGCGGTCGCGCAGGCCCTCCAGCGTGGCGGTGTCGGGCGCGGCCAGCAGGGCGTCCACCTCCGACTCGGTGAGCGCCTTGGGCAGCGGCCGCGGCACCCTGGGCGGGTCCAGCAGCGCCGCCGGATCGTCCGCGCGCGCGCCCGAGCGCCCCAGGTGGCCGTAGAAGGCGCGCAGGCTGGCGCGCAGGCGGGCATTGCTGCGCGGGTGGTAGCCCTGACGCGCGCGCCAGGCCAGGTAGTCAAACAGGGCCTGGCGGTCGGCACCCTCCAGGCCGCCACCGGTGCCGTCGCGCCAGCGCGCCAGCTGCTCCAGGTCGCGCCGGTAGGCCTCCAGGCTGCGCCGGGCCAGGCCCTGCTCGGCCCAGGCGGCGTCGAGGAAGCGCTGGATGGCGCGCGCGTCGGCCTCGCGCAGCGGCGGCAGCGCGCGGGCCAGCTGGCGGCGTTCGGCGGTGGTGCGGGCCTGGGCCATCGGCACAGGATAGCCCGGCGCTGCCGCTATCCTGTTGCGCATGGAAAACACCGCCGCCGACACCACGCCCGAACGCCCGCGCGCCCTGCTGGGCTGGCGCCTGCTGGCGCTGTTCTACGACCTGTGGCCGGTGGTGGCGCTGTGGTTCCTGACCGCGGTGCCGTTCGTGCTTCTGGACGTGGTCCTCAGCGGCGACACCCGCCACAACATCGCCCCCCTCAGCCCGCTGTGGTGGCTGCTGTGGCTGGCCTGCTGGGCGGTGGCCGGGCTGTACGCCACGCTCAGCTGGCGCCACGGCGGGCAGACCCTGGGCATGCGCCCGTGGCGGATCCGGGTGGTGGCGCGCGACGGCGGGGCGCCCGGCCGGGGCGCGGCCTGGCTGCGCTTCGCGGTGGCCACGCTGTCGCTGGCCGCCGGCGGCTTGGGCTTCTGGTGGGCGTGGTTCGACCGCGAGCACCTGACCTGGCACGACCGCGCCAGCGGCACGCGCGTGCTGCGGGTGCCGAAGCGGCGCTGAACGCTCAGCCGGACTTGCGCCGGAACAGCAGCCAGGAGATGCCCAGCATCAGCACCGGCGGCAGCGCGTAGGCGATGCGGTAGTCGAAGCGGAACGCGCCGGCCAGGCGGCCGAACTGCATCTGCAGCAGCATGAAGCCCAGGGCGAAGATGATGCCCAGGAACAGGCGCTTGCCCATGCCGCCGCTGCGCAGGCTGCCGAAGGCGAAGGGCACCGCGGCCAGGCACAGGGCCAGCACGTTCACTGGGTAGAACCAGCGGCTCCAGTAGGTGTCCTCGTACTCGCGCGCGTCCAGGCCGTTGCGCTGGCGGTACTCGATGCTGGCCTGCAGGTCGGCGGCCGAGAGGTTGCGCGGCCGGGTCACGCCGGCGGCCAGGGCGTTGGGATCCAGCTCCGACTCCCAGCGCTGCTCGGCCGCCTCGGTGCGGCGCGCGTGGTCCTCGCCGAACTCGATCCGGCGCACGTCCAGCAGGCGCCAGCCGCTGCTGTCGTGCACCGCCATGCCGGCGCGGGTCAGCGAACGCAGGCGCCCCTCCCCGTCCACCTGGTACAGGCGCACATCGCGCAGCTCCAGCACGCGGCGGCCGCCCTCGATGCGCTCCTGGCCGTCCACGGCGTTGAGGAAGGTGTCGCCCTCGCGCGCCCACAGGCCGGAGTAGCGGGCCATGGCCACGTTGTTGTTCTTGGCCGCCAGCTTGAGCTGGTCGGCCTGGCGCTGGCCCCAGGGGGCCAGGGTCTCGCCGTTGACCACCATCAGCCCGGTCAGCAGGACCAGCGCCGCCACCACCGACACCGACAGCCGCCGCCGCGACAGGCCCAGCGCGCGCAGCGCGGTCAGCTCGGAGGTCGCCGCCAGCTGGCCCAGGCCCAGCAGCGAGCCGATCACCGCCGCGTAGGGGAAGATCGTGTAGGCGCGGCGCGGCACCGACAGGGCCACGTAGACCAGGGCGGTGGGGAAGTCGTAGCTGCCCTTGCCCAGGTCGCCCAGCTGCCCGGACAGGGCCATGACCACGTCCAGGCCCACCAGCACCGCCCAGGTGAGCAGGACCGTGGCCAGCACCACGCGGCCGATGTAGAGGTCGTGCAGGCGCGGACGCCAGGGCCGGCTCATGCCACCGCCCCCCGGCGCCGCCGCGGCAGGCGCCCGTCACGCAGGTACAGCCAGGCGGCCAGGGCCAGCAGCGGCAGGGTCAGCCACCACAGCCCGGCCGCCGCCGGCAGGCGCCCGTCGGCCAGCATGCGCACGCCGATGAACATCAGGTTCACGCCCACCAGGTAGGCCAGAAAGCCCAGCAGCAGGCGGCCGTAGCGCTGCTGGCGCGGGGCACTGCGCGCCATCGGCACGGTCAGCAGGGCGAAGCCCAGAGCCAGCAGCGGCGGGGCCAGGCGCCGGTGCAGCTCGGCCGCCGCCTCCGGGCGGCCGTTGCCGAACAGGTCGGTGGTCGGCAGCAGCGCCGGGGCGTCCTCGTCCGGGGGCTCGGCCCGGTCCGGCAGGGCCAGCTCGTTGATGGCGTAGCGCATCAGGCGGAAGTCCAGGCCGCCGTCCAGCGGGCCTTCGACCCGGTGGCCGTCGCGCAGCTGCAGGTAGCGCTCGTGTTCGCCGGCCAGCTCCAGGGTGCCGGTGCGGGCGGTGGACACGTCCACGCGGCCGTCGCGCTCGCGCTGGGTGAAGATGCCCTGCAGGGTGGTGCCGTCCTCGCTCATGCCGTCGATGTAGACGATCCCGCCCCCCGGCAGGGTGGTGAAGCGGCCCGGCTCCATGCCGGCCACGATCAGGCTGCGGTTGGCCTGCTCGACCATGCGCACCGCCGCCCGGTCGGCCCAGGGCCCCAGCCACAGCGAGCAGGCCCCGACCACCGCCACCACCGGCAGCACCGCCAGCAGCAGCGGCCGCAGCAGCCGCCGCGGGCCCACGCCCACGGCGTTGAGCACCGCCATCTCCGAGTCCCGGTACAGGCGGGCCACGGCCAGCATCAGGCCCAGCATCAGGGCCAGGGGCAGCACCAGCGGCAGGTAGACCAGCAGCTGCAGACCCAGCTGGGACAGCAGCAGGCGTGCCGGAATGCCGCCGTCGGCGACCTCCCCCAGCACGTCCACCAGCACCCCGCCCAGGCTGACGGTCAGCAGCACGATCAGCGTCGCCAGGAAGCTCTGGACGAAGTCGCGCAGCAGGTAACGGTCGAGCTTCGGCATCGGGCGGGCCAGTCCTATAAACTCTTGGATTCGCTTGCGGACGCCCGCCGCCGGCCGGCGGCCGGAATGGGCGAATCCGTGATTGTACGTACCTGCCCCCGGAATCTGATCAATGGCCCTGCAATTCACCCTGAACCGCGACGCCGCGCCTGCGGCCGCCTTCGACTGCGTCATCGCCGGCGCCTTCGCCGACAAGACGCTCACGCCCGCGGGGCAGGCCATCGACGAGGCCAGCGGCGGCCGCCTGCGCGCCCTGCTGGAGCGCGGCGACCTCAGCGGCCGCACCGGCCGCAGCCTGATGCTGCACGACCTGCCGGGCGTGACCGCCCCGCGCGTGCTGGTGATCGGCCTGGGCGAGCCGGCCAGGTTCGGCGTGCCGCAGTACCTGAAGGCCGTGGCCGACGCGGTGCGGGCGCTGAAGACCGGCCCGGCCGGGCGCGCCCTGCTGACCCTCAGCGAGCTGGCCGTGCCGGGCCGCGACGCCGCCTGGAACGTACGCCAGGCAGTGGTGGCCGCCGACCACGCCGCCTACCGCTACACCGCCACCCTGGGCCGCAAGCAGGACGAGCCGGGCCTGCGCGAGCTGGCCATCGCCGGCGAGGACGCCGGCGCCCTGGCCCAGGGCCAGGCCATCGCGGAGGGCGTGGCCTTCACCCGCGAACTGGGCAACCTGCCGCCGAACATCTGCAACCCGGCCTACCTGGCCGAGCAGGCGCAGAAGTTCGCCGCCGCCCACGAGGGCGCCGAGTGCGAGGTGCTGGACGAGGCCCAGATGCAGGCCCTGGGCATGGGCGCGCTGCTGGCCGTGGCCCGCGGCTCGGCCAACCGCCCGCGCCTGATCGTGCTCAAGTGGAACGGCGGCGGCGACGCCAGGCCCTACGTGCTGGTCGGCAAGGGCATCACCTTCGACACCGGCGGCATCAACCTCAAGACCCAGGGCGGCATCGAGGAGATGAAGTACGACATGCTCGGCGCCGGCAGCGTCATGGGCACGTTCGTGGCCGCGGTGAAGATGAAGCTGCCGCTGAACCTGGTGGTGGTCGCCCCGGCGGTGGAGAACGCGATCGACGGCAACAGCTACCGCCCGTCGGACGTGATCACCTCCATGTCCGGCAAGACCATCGAGGTCGGCAACACCGACGCCGAGGGCCGCCTGATCCTGTGCGACGCGCTGACCTACGCCCAGCGCTTCGAGCCGGCCGCGCTGGTGGACGTGGCCACCTTGACCGGCGCCTGCATGGTCGCCCTGGGCCACTTCGCCACCGGCCTGATGAGCAAGCACGACGACCTGGCCCAGGAGCTGCTGGACGCCGGCGAGCACGTGTTCGACCGCGCCTGGCGCCTGCCGCTGTGGGACGAGTACCAGACCCTGCTGGAGTCCAGCTTCGCCGACGTCTACAACATCGGCGGCCGCTGGGGCGGCGCCATCACCGCCGGCTGCTTCCTGTCGCGCTTCACCGAGGGCCAGCGCTGGGCGCACCTGGACATCGCCGGTTCGGCCAGCGAGGAAGGCAAGCGCGGCATGGCCACCGGCCGCCCGGTCGGCCTGCTGTGCCAGTGGCTGCTGGACCGGGCGCACTGACCGCGCCGCCATGCCCCGCGCCGACTTCTACCTGATCGCCAGGCCGCGCTTCGCGGAGCAGCCGCTGCTGCTGGTGTGCGAGCTGGCGCGGCGCGCCTGCGACACCAACCAGTGGACGGTGATCCTGGCGCGCGACCAGGCCCAGGCCGAGGAGCTGGACGACCTGCTGTGGGCGTTCGACCCGGACGCCTACATCCCGCACCAGATCGCCGGCGACGAGGAGGACGAGCTGACCCCGGTGCTGATCGTCCCGCCGGAGCTGGAGACCCCGCAGCGCCCGCTGGTGATCAACCTGCGCGACGGCGCCTACACCGCCCCGTGCGAACGCGTGCTGGAGGTGGTGCCGGCCGACCCGGCCGCGCGCGGCCCGCTGCGCCAGCGCTGGCGCGAGTACCAGGGGCTCGGTTACGAGCTGCACAAGCACGACATGTGACCATGCGCCTGCTGATCGCCCTGCTCCTGCCCTGGCTGGCCTTCTTCACCATCGGCCGTCCCTTCGCCGGCCTGCTGTGCCTGCTGCTGCAGCTGACCGTGCTGGGCTGGGCGCCGGCGGCGATCTGGGCCGCCTACGCGGTCGGCCAGTACCGCACCGACCAGAAGATCCGGCGCGCGCTGCGGGCGCGCGCCTGACCGCCACTTCCCGGAAAACCTCCCGATGACCACCCTGCCCCCCGGCTACGAACCCAAGGACTTCGAGTCGCGCCTGTACGCGGAATGGGAAGCCTCCGGCTGCTTCCGCCCCAGCGGCCAGGGCACGCCCTACTGCATCCTGCTGCCCCCGCCGAACGTGACCGGCACCCTGCACATGGGCCACGCCTTCCAGCACACGCTGATGGACGCCCTGGCCCGCTACCACCGCATGCGCGGCTTCGACGTGCTGTGGCAGATGGGCACCGACCACGCCGGCATCGCCACCGAGATGGTGGTCAGCCGCAACCTGGCTGCCGAGGGCAAGGGGCAGACCCGCGACTCGCTGGGCCGCGAAGGCTTCATCGCCAAGGTCTGGGAGTGGAAGGCCACCTCCGGCGACACCATCGAGCGGCAGATGCGCCGCATGGGCGCCTCCGGCGACTGGTCGCGCAGCACCTTCACCATGGACGAGATGTCGTCCCGGGCGGTGGTCGAGGCCTTCGTGCGCTGGTACGAGGACGGGCTGATCTACCGCGGCCAGCGCCTGGTCAACTGGGACCCGGTGCTGAAGACCGCCATCTCCGACCTGGAGGTGGAGAACGTCGAGGAGGACGGCTTCCTCTGGTCGATCCGCTACCCGCTGGCCGACGGCGCCACCTACGAGCACGTCGAGCGCGACGCCGACGGCAACGAGGTGCTGCGCGAGGTGCGCGACTACCTGGTGGTGGCCACCACCCGCCCGGAGACCATGCTGGGCGACACCGCGGTGATGGTCCACCCGGAGGATCCGCGCTACCCGGGCCTGGTCGGCAGGGAAGTGGTGCTGCCGCTGACCGGTCGCCGCATCCCGGTGATCGGCGACGAGTACGTGGACCGCGAGTTCGGCACCGGCGTGGTCAAGGTGACCCCGGCGCACGACTTCAACGACTACCAGGTCGGCCAGCGCCACGGCCTGCCGGTGATCAACATCTTCACCCCGGAGGCGGCGCTCAACGACAACGCCCCGGAGAAGTACCGCGGCCTGGACCGCTACGAGGCACGCAAGGCCATCCTGGCCGACCTGGAGGCCCAGGGCCTGCTGGTGGAAACCAGACCGCACAAGCTGCAGGTGCCGCGCGGCGACCGCACCGGCCAGGTGATCGAGCCGTACCTGACCGACCAGTGGTTCGTGCGCATGGACGCGCTGGCCCGCCGCGGCCTGGAGCTGGTCGAGTCCGGCCAGGTGCAGTTCGTCCCGCCCAACTGGATCAACACCTACCGCCACTGGATGGAGAACATCCAGGACTGGTGCATCAGCCGCCAGCTGTGGTGGGGCCACCGCATCCCGGCCTGGTTCGACGAGGCCGGCAACTGCTACGTCGGCCGCAGCGAGGCCGAGGTGCGGCAGAAGCACGGCCTGGGCGCCGAGGTGGCCCTGCGCCAGGACCCGGACGTGCTGGAGACCTGGTTCTCCTCGCAGCTGTGGCCGTTCTCGACCATGGGCTGGCCGGACCCGGAGAAGATGGCCGAGCGCGGCTTCGACCGCTACCTGCCGTCCAGCGTGCTGGTCACCGGCTTCGACATCATCTTCTTCTGGGTGGCCCGCATGATCATGGCCACCGACTACTTCACCGGGAAGGTGCCGTTCCGCGACGTGTACATCACCGGCCTGATCCGCGACAAGGACGGCCAGAAGATGTCCAAGTCCAAGGGCAACGTGCTCGACCCGCTGGACATCATCGACGGCATCTCGCTGGAGGACCTGGTCGCCAAGCGCACCCGCGGCCTGATGCAGCCGAAGATGGCCGAGAAGATCGAGAAGGCCACGCGCAAGGAGTTCCCGGACGGCATCCCGGCGCACGGCGCCGACGCGCTGCGCTTCACCTTCGCCGCGCTGGCCAGCCACGGCCGCGACATCAAGTTCGACCTGGGCCGCGCCGAGGGCTACAAGAACTTCTGCAACAAGCTGTGGAACGCCACCCGCTTCGTGCTGATGAACACCGGCGGGGCGCAGTTCGCCGGCGCGCCACAGCCGCGCACCGACGCCGAGAAGTGGATCCTCTCGCGCCTGGCCGCGGTGGTGGCCGAGGCGCAGACGCAGTTCGCCGCCTACCGCTTCGACCTGCTGGCGCAGGCGCTGTACGAGTTCGCCTGGAACGAGTTCTGCGACTGGTTCGTGGAGCTGGCCAAGCCGGCGCTCAACGGCGGGGACGAGGCCGCCGCGGCCAGCCCCCGCCACACCCTGCTGTACGTGCTGGAGGCGCTGCTGCGCCTGCTGCATCCGCTGATCCCGTTCGTCACCGAGGAACTGTGGCGGCAGGTGGCCCCGCGCCTGGGCATCGAGGGCGCCTCGGTGTCGCTGCGCCCGTACCCGCTGCCGGAGGACTTCGACGTGGCCGGCTGCGCCGGCGCGGCCGCGGACGTGGACTGGTTCCGCGCCATGGTCTCGGCCCTGCGCCGCGTGCGCAGCGAGCTGGGCGTTTCGCCCTCGCGCCAGGTGCGCCTGCTGCTGCAGGGCGGCGACGCGCAGGACCACGCCCGGGTGGAGCGCTTCGACGCGCAGCTGCGCTTCCTGCTGCGCCTGGAGGCGATCGAGGCGCTGCCGGCCGGCCGCGAGCCGCCGCCGGCGGCCGCGGCCGTGGTCGGCGAGCTGAAGCTGCTGGTGCCGCTGGAAGGCCTGGTGGACCTGGATGCCGAGCGTGCCCGCCTGGACAAGGAGATCGCGCGCGTGGCCGCGGAGAAGGCCAAGAGCGAGGCCAAGCTCGCCCGATTCACCGAGAAGGTGCCGCCGGCCGTGGTCGAGCAGGAGCGCCAGCGCCTGGCCGACTGGACCACCAAGCTCGCCGCCCTGACCGGACAGCGCGCGCGGCTGGGCTGATCCGCCGCGCCACATGCCCGCCGGCGCGCACATGGCGCCCGGCGGGACAGCTTTCCCGCTGTCCGGGCACACGACGCGCCACCGGACGTGGCCGGTGACCCATGCCCGGGCCGCCCTCCCCGGCCAGCCCGCCGCTTTCCTGCAACGCCGGCCGGGTCGCCGCGGACACGGCGACGCGACGGACATTTCCGGTCACGTCGCACCCGGGCCGAGGGCGCTCCAACCATGGCGGTTGAACGCTGGCACCACGCACGGCGCCCGGGTGACGTGCCTGTGGGAGCCGCGTACGCGGCGACGCGACGTACCTGTCCGGTTGCAACGGACGCTCCTGCGCCGAGGGCGCCTCCAACCGGACCGGTTGAACGCCGGTCCCGGCTGCGCCGGCCGGGTCGCCGCGGACGCGGCTGCCCCACGATGCGCGGTGACGCGACAACCCCGGCCATTCGCGGCGGATGCACCCGCCTGGGGGGCCTGGAACGCGGGAGGGGGCGAACGCCGGCCCCGATGCAAGGCCAGACCCGGGCCATCCGCGGTCAGCGCGGCGGCATCCCGGCTTCGCCGGCGTCGGGGAGCAGCTCCATCGCCATCACGATGGCGTCCTCGCGGCCGTTGTGCGCCGGGTAGTAGCGCGGGCGGCGGCCGATCTCGTTGAAGCCCTCGCTGTGGTACAGGGCCAGGGCCGGCGGGTTGGACGGACGCACCTCCAGGAAGATGCGCTGTGCGCCGCGGTCGCGTGCCATGCGCAGCAGGGCCCGCAGCAGGTACCGGCCCAGCCCGCGCGACTGCCGCTCCGGCGCCGTGCACAGGTTCAGCAGGTGCGCCTCGTCCGCGGCGATGCTCATCACCCCGTAGCCCACCGGGGTCTCCCCCTCCAGCGCCAGCAGGGCCGGATAGCCGGCCAGCAGGCAGTCGTGGAAGATGCCGCGGGTCCAGGGGAACGGATAGGCGCGGCGCTCGATGGCCATGACCGCGTCCAGGTCGGCCTCGCGCATGGCGCGCAGCCGCCAGGTCGGCGGGGACAGCTCGCGGTAGGCCGCCACGCTCATGGCCGCCGCCTCCGCAGCGCGCGCAACTGCGGCCAGAACGCGCGCTTGGCCGCCGGATCGCCGCGCAGGGCCTCGACCGGCCAGGTCTCCATCAGCGCCCGGGGGGCCGGATCGGCCGGATCCAGGCCCGAGGCGCGCAGCAGGGCCAGCTGCAGGCGGTCCGGCACCGGCGGCGGACGCCGCGTGGCCGGGCCCCGCGGCGCCGGGCCGGTCTCCATCGCCGCGGGCGGCGGCGCGGCAGGCGCGCGCCGGGCCGGCGCGGCCGGGCGCGGTTCGGCCGGTTCCGGACGCCAGGGCGGCCGGCCGTGCTCCTCCTCATGCACCGGCGGCGCCTCGCGCGCCTCGGTCAGGAGCGCCTGGTCCCCGCCGCCGAGCCGGTACACGGCATACCCCAGCGCCTGCAGCCAGCGCCGCTGCTGCGGGCTCCAGGGCGAGGCGGCGGCGTTCACGATACCGGCTCCGGACGGCGCACGCGGTGCCACAGGGCCAGCACCGGCCCGGACAGGGCGTACAGCACGCCCACGCCCAGCAGCGCGCGCGGCAGATCGATCACCAGCACGGCGATCACCACCGGCACGATCAGCAGCATCGCGAAGGAGACGCGGTCGCCGCCGGCGCCGGTGCCCTTGAAGCTCCAGTAGCGGATGCGGCTGACCATCAGCAGCGCGGCGGCCAGGGTCACGCCCAGGGCCACGTAGCGCAGCTCCTCGCCGCTCCAGCCCAGCTCGCCGTCGGCGAAGGCCCAGACGAAGGACATCATCAGCCCCGCCGCCGCCGGGCTGGCCAGGCCCACGAACCACTTCTTGTCCACGATCCCGACCTGGGTGTTGAACCGGGCCAGGCGCAGCGCGGCACAGGCCGCGTACAGGAAGGCCACCGCCCAGCCGACCCGGCCCATCAGCCCGCCATCGAACTTCAGCGCCGACAGCGACCAGTGGTACATGACCAGCGCCGGCGCCAGGCCGAAGCTGACCAGGTCGGCCAGGGAGTCGTACTGCACGCCGAACTCGCTGCTGGTGCCGGTCAGGCGCGCCACCCGGCCGTCGATGCCGTCGGCCAGCGCGGCCACGAACACGGCCACGGCGGCGGCCGTGAACCGGCCGTTGGCCGCGGCGATGATCGCGTAGAAGCCCGCGAACAGGCCGCAGGTGGTGAACAGGTTGGGCAGCAGGTAGATGCCCCGCGAGCGCGGCGGAGGGGTCTGGGATTCCATAGGACGCCCAGTGTACGGCCCGGCCGCCCGCGGCGGAACGCACCGATGGCGCTTGCCAGCCCTGCGCCGGGGTGCTGCAATCGGCGGGCCTGTACCGGTCCACGCCGTGGAGAGCCATCGATGCGCATCCTTGCCCGCACCTGCCTGCTGATCCTGACCGCCGGCCTGTGCGCCGCCGCCTGGGCCGGCAACGTCTACCGCTGGAAGGATGCCAACGGCGTCACCCACGCCTCGGACCGGCCGCCGCCGGGCCAGCGCTACGAGACCCGGCGGGTCGCGGCCGACCCCGACGCCGCGCCGGCCCAGGCCGCGCAGCAGCCGGCCGAGGATCCCCGCTGCACCACCGCCCGCAGCAACCTGGCGCTGCTCGACCAGGCCGGCACCGAAGTCCAGCAGGACGTCGACGGCGACGGCAAGCCCGACCGCACCCTGGATGCGGAGGAGCGCGCGGCCCAGCGCGAGCTGGCCCAGGCCGCCATCAAGGCCTACTGCAGGTAGGCGGTCCGGCGCGGCGCCCCGCAGGCCACGGCCCCGGCCGTGGCCTTTTCCGTGCGCCCGCCCACCGGATCGCCGCCGCGGACGGGGCCGGGCGGCCGCCGCCGCCGGCGTCGGCCCCAGAAGCCGCCCCATTGCTGGCAAAATGTCCGGTTCCCGTCCCGGACCGATGCCGCGATGCGCCTGTCACGCTTCCACCTGCACACCACCAAGGAAACCCCGGCCGACGCCGAGCTGGTCAGCCACAAGCTGATGCTGCGCGCCGGCATGATCCGCAAGCTGGCCGCCGGCCTGTACACCTGGTCGCCGCTGGGCCTGCGCGTGCTGCGCAAGGTGGAGCGGATCGTCCGCGAGGAAATGGACCGCGCCGGCGCCATCGAGCTGCAGCTGCCGACCATCCAGCCGCGCGAGCTGTGGGAGGAGACCGGCCGCTGGGAGAAGTTCGGCGGCCAGCTGCTGAAGATCCGCGACCGCAAGGAAGCCGAGTACTGCTTCAGCCCCACCGCCGAGGAGGCGATCACCGACTACGCGCGCCAGGAGCTGAGCAGCTACAAGCAGCTGCCGGTGAACTTCTACCAGATCCACACCAAGTTCCGCGACGAGATCCGCCCGCGCTTCGGCGTGATGCGCGCGCGCGAGTTCCTGATGAAGGACGCCTACTCCTTCCACGTCAACGACGCGGACCTGGTGCGCGAGTACGAGAACATGAAGGCGGCCTACACCCGCATCTTCACCCGCCTGGGACTGCAGTTCCGCGCGGTGCAGGCCGACTCGGGCGCCATCGGCGGCGATGCCTCGCAGGAGTTCCACGTCCTGGCCGACTCCGGCGAGGACGCCATCGCCTTCTCGACCGGCTCGGACTACGCGGCCAACGTCGAGGCCGCCGTGGCCGCCGGGCCCGGCCCGCGCCCGGCCCCGGCCGAGGAGCTGCGCAGGGTCCAGACCCCGACCCAGAAGACCTGCGAGGAGGTGGCCGCGCTGCTGGGCATCCCGCTCTCGCGCACGGTCAAGTCGGTGGCCGTGATCGCCGGGGACGGCAGCTTCGTCCTGGCCCTGGTGCGCGGCGACCACGCGGTCAACGAGATCAAGCTGGGCAAGGTGCCGGGCGTGGGCGAATACCGCATGGCCGGCGAGGCCGAGATCCTCGAGCACCTGGGCTGCGAGCCGGGCTTCCTCGGCCCGCTTGGCCCGCGCAAGCCGGTGCGCGTGGTCGCCGACCGCGAGGTGGCGGCCCTGGCGGACTTCGTGATCGGCGCCAACGAGCCGGGCTTCCACCTGACCGGCGTCAACTGGGGCCGCGACCTGCCCGAGCCGGACGCGGTGGCCGACATCCGCAACGTGGTCGAGGGCGACCGCGCCATCGACGGCGGCCGGATCCGCCTGGCCCGCGGCATCGAGGTCGGCCACGTGTTCCAGCTCGGCCGCAAGTACTCCCAGGCCATGGGCTTCACCGTGCTGGACGAGAACGGCAAGGCCGTGGTACCGACCATGGGCTGCTACGGCATCGGCGTCTCGCGCATCGTCGCCGCCGCCATCGAGCAGAACCACGACCAGGCCGGCATCATCTGGCCCGAGCCGATGGCACCGTGGACCGTGGCCATCTGTGTCATCAACCCGAAGAAGGACCCGAAGGTTGACGAGGCCGCCGAATCCCTGCTGCAGGAGCTGAAGACCGCCGGCGTGGATGCCGTGCTGGACGACCGCGGCCTGCGCCCGGGCGCGATGTTCGCCGACATCGAGCTGATCGGCATTCCGCACCGCGTGGTGGTTTCCGAGCGCGGCCTGGCCGCCGGCACGTTCGAATACCGTGCCCGCCGCGCCAGTGAATCCGAGGCCCTGGACCGCGCGCAGCTGCTGCAGCACCTCGGCGTCGCCTGAAATCCGTGACCAACGGCACATGCCGCCTGCCGGAAACGGCCGGCGGCATTTGTTTTTGCGCGGATTTTCCGCCGGTTTCGGCGCGATCCACACCCCATTCAGCCAGGGATTACCATTTACCTATGCAGGACATTAATTCCGGCGGGATAATCATCGGATATTCCGCCTCTCCTGCTCAGGGATGGGCATCCCCCTCTCTGTCCACAACCCGGAGATTTTCAATGTCGATCGACCTTTCCACGCTGTCCCCGCGTGAGCTCGGTGCATTGATCGCCAGCGCCAGGAAGCGCCAGCAGCAGCTGGCCAAGCGCAGCCCGGCGAGCAAGGTCCGCGCGAAGCTGACCAGGCTGGCCAAGGCCGAGGGTTACACCATCGAGGAGCTGTTCGGCCCGGGTGGCGGCGCCACCGGCACCCGCGGTGCCGCGCGGCCGGCCCGCAAGCTGGGCAAGGTTCCGCCGAAGTACCGCAACCCGGACAACCCGAAGGAGACCTGGACCGGCCGCGGCAAGCAGCCGCGCTGGCTGGCCGCCGAGCTGGCCAAGGGCCGCGACATCAGCGAGTTCCTGATCCCCGGCGTGACCAAGCCCACCGCCGCCAAGCCGGCCGCGGGCAAGCGCGTGGTCAAGAAGGCCAAGAAGTAAGCCGCCCGCCGCGGCACGAGGAAAACGCCGGCCCGGATGGCCGGCGTTTTTTTGCCCGCACGCAGGTCCGGCCGGTCGCCCGGCCCTCGCCACCGACCCGCCCCTTCCCAACCGGATCGCCGCATTTTTGCAGGCACCGCGTACGCGGCGATGCGACAGCGCCGCCCGGTCGCGGCGGACGCACCCGCGCCCGGGTGTCTGGATCGTCGTGGATGTACGCCGGCCGGGCCGCCGCGGACGCGGCTCCCTGGGGGCACACGCGCGGCAACGGCGGCGGACCGCCGGGCGCGCTGCCGGGTCAGAGGTTCTTGCGCGCCGGGATCACCAGGTTGCCGAACAGCAGGCCGGCCACCAGCGCCATCAGGATGTTGAGCACGCCCAGCATCGCGCTCTGGCCCACGTCCATGTCCTGCTGCTGCACCAGGGTCAGCAGGCCGCGCAGGCTGGCGCTTCCGGGCACCAGCATGATGATGCCCGGCAGGCGGATCAGGGCGCCCGGGCGCTGCACCCAGCGGCCGAAGCCATTGCCGGCGGCGGTCAGCACCAATGCCGAGAGGAAGATGCCGGACTGGTTGCCCCAGGCGTCCCCGGCGTAGCGGGCGATCAGGTAGCCGGCCACGGCCGCGCCCATCACCCACGGGTAGTCGCGCAGGCTGGCCTTGAACAGCACGGCGAAGGCGAACGCGGCCACGCCCAGCGCGGCCCATTCCACCCAGTCCGGCTGCGGCCGCGAGGCGCGCACCTGCGGCTCCAGGCCGGCCAGGTCCAGCAGTATCACCGCCACCATCGCGCCCACGGTCAGCTTCAGCACCGTGGTCAGGGCGCCGGCGAAGCGTACCGTGCCGGAGACCCAGTGCTGGCTGGACAGCTCGTTCATGGCGTTGGTGATCGCCATACCAGGCAGGAGCACGACCAGCGAGGCGATCACCACCGTGTTGAGGTTCAACGGCCCGCCCGCGGCGGCCACCAGGCTGACCACGGTGCCGGCCACCAGCGCCGACAGGGCCTCGCCGGCCTCGCGCCAGTTCAGGCGCGGGCTGACGAACTGGTCCAGCAGGCCCATCAGCACGCCGGTGACGCCGGCGGTGGCGATGTCCAGCCACGGCAGGCGCCACAAGCCGGCCACGCCGGCCGCGGCCAGGCCGAAGGCCAGCACCTGCATGATCCGGCTGCGCAGCCGCGGCGGCCGGTCGAGGGTGCGCAAGGCGGTATGGCCCTGGGCGATGCTCATGTGGCCGTTGGCCACCGCCTCGGCGATGCGGTCGGCCTCGCACAGCTTGTGCAGGTCGTTCTCGCCCGGCGGCAGGCGGATCACCCGGGTGGTGTCGGTGCTGCCCAGCGGCTTGCGCGGGTCGCTGAAGCTGAGGATCAGGCCGGTCGGGTTGGACCAGGCCTCGCACTCCAGGTCCAGCCGCTGCGACAGGGCGGTGATGGCCGCCTCCAGGCGCTGGGCGGTGGTGCCGTACCGGTGCAGGCGGGCGGCCATCTCCGCGACGAAGGCGATGCGCTGGGCATAGCTGGCCTGGGAGTGGACGGAAGCGGTCGCCATCGGACTAGTATGGCCCGAGGCGCGGCCACGCGCCCTTCCCCCGCCGCCCGTATACTCGCCGGGCCGACATGAGCCACACGCCCACGAACCCGCCACGATGGCAGCAGGACCCGGCCGACCCCGGCCGCGTGGTCCTGTCCGGCGAATGGACCCTCGCCCATGCCCCGGCCCTGGCCGACTGCCTGTGCGCGGTCCCGGAGGGGACGGCCACGGTGGATGCCTCCGGCGTGGCCCGGCTGGACTCGGCCGGCGCCCTGCAGCTGCTGCGTTTCGCCCGCCGGCGCGGGCTGGGCGAGGGCGCCATGCGCTTCTCCCCGGCCCACACCGCCCTGGTCCAGGCCATCGAGGACGTCTCCGGCAACCCGCCGCCGGCCCGGCGCGACTACGGCTTCGGCGCGGCCCTGGAACGCCTGGGCCGGGCGGTGCACCGCAACCTGCGCGAGGTGGTGGCGCTGCTGGGCTTCACCGGCGAAAACCTGTGGAAGCTGGCACGCATGGTGCGCGAGCCGCGCCGCTTCCGCCTGACCGCCACCGTGGCGCACATGGAGCAGGTCGGGCTGGACGCAGTGCTGCTGGTGGCGCTGCTGTCCTACCTGGTCGGCGCGGTGATCGCCTTCCTCGGCTCGACCATCCTGCGCGACTTCGGCGCCGAAATCTTCGTGGTGGAGCTGGTGTCCATCGCCTTCCTGCGCGAGTTCGCCGTGCTGCTGACCGCGATCGTCCTGGCCGGCCGCACCGCCAGCGCCTTCACCGCGCAGATCGGGGCGATGAAGGCGCGTGAGGAGATCGACGCCATCCGCACCCTCGGCCTGGACCCGATCGACCTGCTGGTGATCCCGCGCCTGCTGGCCCTGCTGGTCACCCTGCCCCTGCTGACCTTCATCGCGATGATGGCCGGCCTGGCCGGCGGCGTCACCGTGGGCGCCTTCGACCTGGACATCCCGCCGCAGATGTACCTGGCGCGCATGCAGGAGACGATGGAGGTGCGCCACTTCCTGGTGGGCCTGTCCAAGGCCCCGGTGTTCGCCCTGGTGATCGGCCTGATCGGCTGTCTGGAGGGCCTGCAGGTGCAGGGCACGGCGCAGTCGGTGGGCGAGCGCACCACCTCCAGCGTGGTGCAGACCATCTCCCTGGTCATCACCATCGACGCACTGGCCGCGCTGTGGTTCATGCACATGGACTGGTGAGCATGGCGACCGACAGCCCCCGTCCCGCCACCGCCCCGGCAGCCCCCGACGACGCGCCGGCCATCCGCATCCGCGGCCTGGTCAACCGCTTCGGGCAGCAGGTGGTGCACGACGGCCTGGACCTGGACGTGCGCCGCGGCGAGATCCTCGGCGTGGTCGGCGGCTCGGGCACCGGCAAGTCGGTGCTGATGCGCACCATCCTCGGCCTGCGCCGGCCGCAGGCCGGCAGCATCCAGGTGCTGGGCACCGACGCCCTGTCCGACCGCCCGGAGGACCGGCTGCGCATCGAACGCAGCACCGGCGTGCTGTTCCAGGACGGGGCGCTGTTCTCCTCGCTGACCGTGGGCGAGAACGTCGAGGTGCCGTTGAAGGAGCACCACCCCGAGCTGCCGGCGACCTGGCGCCGCGAACTGGCCCTGCTCAAGGTCAAGCTGGCCGGCCTGCCGGGCGACGCGGTGGACAAGCTGCCCTCGCAGCTGTCCGGCGGCATGCGCAAGCGCGCCGGGCTGGCGCGGGCGCTGGCCCTGGACCCGCCGCTGCTGTTCCTGGACGAGCCCACCGCCGGCTTGGACCCGATCGGCGCGGCCGCCTTCGACCGGCTGCTGCGCACCCTGCAGCAGGCCCTCGGCCTGACCGTGTTTCTCATCACCCACGACCTGGACACCCTGTACGCTATCTGCGACCGCGTGGCGGTGCTGGCCGACCGCCGCGTGGTGGTCGCCGCGCCACTGCCGGACGTCGAGCGCTTCGACCACCCCTGGGTGCAGGAGTACTTCCACGGACCGCGCGCGCGCGCCGCGCGCCGCGCCCGGGCCACCGCGACGGAGGCGGACTGAGCATGGAAACCCGCGCCAACTACGTGCTGATCGGCGCCTTCACCATCGTGGTGTCGATCGCACTGCTGCTGTTCGGCCTGTGGGCCGCCAAGTACTCCTCCGAGCGCAGCTGGCAGCGCTACCAGATCGTGTTCGACGAGGCGGTCACCGGCCTGTCGGTGGGCAGCCCGGGGCAGTACAACGGCATCGCCGTCGGCTCCATCCAGAAGCTGAGCCTGGACCCGGAGGACCCGCGCCGGGTGATCGCCGTCATCCGCGCCGACGCCCGCGTGCCGATCAAGACCGACACCCGCGCCAAGCTGGCCATCACCAGCCTCACCGGCCCGGCCATCATCCAGCTCACCGGCGGCACGCCCGGCGCACCGCGGCTGACCGCGGTGGACCGGCGCGACCCGCCGGTGATCCAGACCACGCCCTCGGCGCTGCAGAACATCACCGACACCGCCAACCGCATCGTCGAACGCCTGGACCAGGTGCTCAGCGACGAAAACGTGGCGCGCATCGGCCAGACCCTGGCCCACCTGGAGCGGATCAGCGGCACGCTGGCCTCGGACGAGGAGGGCCTGCAGGCGCTGCTGGCCAGCGCACGCGACGCCGCGCGCCAGCTCGACGCCACGCTGCAGACCACCAACGGCACCATGCAGCGCTTCGACCGGAACCTCGTGCGCGAGCTGCCGGGGCTGGTGGACCGCCTGGATTCCACCCTGGCGCGGCTGGACTCGGCCGCCGGCCACGCCGATGCCATCCTCGGCGAGAACCGCGCCGCACTGAACAGCTTCGCCAACGAGGGCATGGCCCAGCTCGGCCCCACCCTCACCGAGCTGCGCGGCCTGATCCGCGACCTGCGCCAGATCAGCGACCGCCTGGAGAACAATCCCGGCCGCTTCCTGCTCGGCCGCGACGCGCCCAAGGAGTTCGAACCGCGATGAATGCCCCCTCCCGCGCCCGTGCACGTCCGGCCCCGCGCCCTGCCGCGCTGCCGCTGCTGGCCGCCGCGCTGTGCCTGCTGGCCGGCTGCTCGATCCTCGGCGGCAAGCAGCGCGACCCGGTCACCCTGTACTCGCCCGAGGTCCGCGTGCAGGCCGACCCGTCCTGGCCGGCGGTGGAATGGCAGCTGGCCATCGCCCGCCCCACTGCGCCGCGCCTGGTGGACAGCGCGCGCATCGGCGTGCGCCCGGTGCCGGGCGAGCTGCAGGTCTACCGGGGCGCGGTGTGGGTGCAGCCGCCCACCGACATGCTGGAAGCCGCGGTGCTGCGCACCCTGGAGGACTCGGGGAAGATCGCCGCGGTCGGCCGCCAGGCCACCGGCCTGCGCTCGGACTTCCGCCTGGCCATGGACATCCGCCGGTTCGAAGCCGACTACGCCGGCGGCACGCTGCCGGCGGCGACCATCGAGGTCAACGCCAAGCTGCTGCGCAACGGCGAGCAGCGCGTGGCCGCCAGCCGCACCTTCCTGCGCACCCAGCCGGCCCCCGCCACCGACACGGCCAGCGTGGTGCGCGCCTTCGAGCAGGCGCTGGGCGCCATCACCGCCGACATCGCCGGCTGGACCCTGGCCGAAGGCCAGGCCGACATGCTGCGCCACCCACCGCAGTAACGCCCCGGCAGGTGCCGGGCAAGCGGCGACACGGGAGTGACCGGCCGCGGCGTGTGCTTCTGCGCCGGGGACACCGGACGGGCCACGCAATACAGGTGGCGGCTGCACACCGGCTCCGGATGCGCCGACCGGGTCGCCGCTGACGCGGCTCCTACAGAGGCTCCTGCGGGCACGACCGGCGCGGCGGCGCCCCCCCCGGTTCCTGGCGCGCCGGGCGCCGGAGGACGTGGCGGAAGGTCAGGTTGATGCGCTCGCCCACCGGCCGCGCGGTGCGTGGCAGGGCGTGGCGCCAGTGGCGCTGGGTCGGCCCTTCCATCAGCAGCAGGCTGCCCGGTTCCAGGTCCAGGGCCAGACGCAGCGCCGGATCCCGGCGGTGGCGCAGCAGGAAGCGGCGGGTGGCCCCCAGGCTCAGCGAGGCGATCACCGGCTCCGGACCCAGCTCCGGCTCGTCGTCGCTGTGCCAGCCCATGGCGTCGGCGCCACCGCGGTAGCGGTTGGCCAGCACGCTGTTGAATGGCCGGCCCAGTTCGGCCTGCAGGCGGTCGCGCAGGGCCGCCAGCTCCGGCAGCCAGGGGTGCGGCTCGAAGCGGCTGCCGGAATAGCGGTACACGGCCCCGGCGGCGCCGATCCAGCAGCTCAGGCGCGGCGAGGGCAGCTCGCGTCCGAACAGGCGGACCCGGTGCACTTCCCACGGGACCTCGCGCAGCAGGCGCGCGTGCAGGGCCCCGGCCTCCGCCGGCGCCAGCCAGCCACGGGCCAGGCGCACGCGTGCCTGGGGCAGGTCGAAATGCTCCCATTCGATGCCGCCAACCTAGCAGGCCGGCGCGGCGGCGGCGTGCATTTGCTCCGCCCGCGCCGAACCCCGAGAATGGGGTTTTTCCATCAGCAAGCCCGGAGCCCGCACGATGTCGGACACCCAAGCCAGCACGATTGCCCAGGCGGCCGAAGCCGTCGAACGTGACGTGATGGAATACGACGTCGTCACCGTGGGCGCCGGCCCGGCCGGCCTGGCCTTCGCCATCCGCCTCAAGCAGCTCAACCCGGACATCTCGGTCTGCGTGATCGAGAAGGCCAGCACGGTGGGCGCGCACATCCTCTCAGGCGCGGTGATCGAGCCCGGCCCGCTGGACGAGCTGCTGCCCGGCTGGCGCGACAACCCGCCGCCGATCTGCGTGCCGGCCACCGAGGACGAGTTCTGGTTCCTGACGAAGGACGGTGGCCGCAAGTTCCCGGTGGTGCCGCCGGGCATGCGCAACCACGGCAACTTCATCGTCTCCCTGGGCGCACTGTGCGCCTGGCTGGCGCCGCAGGCCGAGGCGCTGGGCGTGGAGATCTACCCGGGCTTCGCCGCCGCCGAAACCCTGCACGCCGCGGACGGCACGGTGCTGGGCGTGCGCATCGGCGACATGGGCGTAGCCCGCGACGGCTCGCACAAGCCCGGCTACACGCCCGGCATCGACATCCGCGCCAAGGTCACGGTGCTGGCCGAGGGCGCGCGCGGCCACCTGACCAAGCGCCTGGTCAAGCGCTTCGCCCTGGACCGCGACTGCGATCCGCAGGCCTACTCCATCGGCATCAAGGAGCTGTGGCAGGTGCCGGCCGGACGCGTGAGCCCCGGCAGGATCGTGCACACCCTGGGCTGGCCGGCCGACAGCCGCACCTACGGCGGCAGCTTCCTCTACCACCTGGACGGCGACCGCGTCGCCCTGGGCTACGTCAGCGGCCTGGACTACCGCGACCCGGAGTACAAGCCCTGGGAAGCCTTCCAGCAGTGGAAGAACCACCCGATGATCGCGCCGCTGCTGGAAGGCGGCAGCATCCTCTCGGCCGGCGCGCGCGCCATCGTCACCGGCGGCTGGCAGTCCCTGCCCAGAGTGGAGATGCCCGGCGCGCTGCTGATCGGCGACACCGCCGGCCTGCTCAACGTGCCCAAGATCAAGGGCACGCACCAGGCCATCCGCAGCGGCATGCTGGCCGCCGAGCACCTGGCCGGCAACGGCCTGGACCCGGCCGGCTTCGACGCCAGGCTGCGCGGCTCGGCGGTGGCCGCCGAGCTGAAGCAGGTGCGCAACATCAAGCCCGGCTTCAAGAAGGGTCTGTGGTTGGGCCTGGCCAACGCGGCCTGGGAGACCCTGGTGCGCGGCGCCTCGCCGTGGACGCTGAAGGTCACCCCGGACTGGTCCTCGCTGGACAGGATCGGCGAGCACGAGCAGCCCAGGCGCGACTACGTGGAGCGCAGGCTGCCGCCGCGCGACCGCCTGCAGGGCGTGTACTACGCCGCCACCGAGCACGACGAGGACCAGCCGGTGCACCTGAAGGTGCGCGACACCTCGATCTGCATCGAGCGCTGCACGGTCGAGTACGGCAACCCCTGCACCCGCTTCTGTCCGGCGGGGGTGTATGAGATCGTCGAGGACGCGGCCGGCCGCCGCCTGCAGATCAACGCCGCCAACTGCGTGCACTGCAAGACCTGCGACATCAAGGACCCGTACCAGATCATCGACTGGGTCACGCCCGAAGGCGGTTCAGGCCCGAACTACCAGAACCTGTGACCTTGACGCGGTAACGACCTCCGCCGTTTTTAGCATCGGCCCACCGCCCGCGACCGGGGAGGTGGGCCGTGGAGTTCAGGTTCCAGGACTGGAAAAGCCGGCAGGACCATCCCCGGCTGCGCGATGCCTGGCTGGCGACGCAGGAACTGGCCGCACGCAGGCTCGACGGGCGGGTGGCCGATTGCATCCTGTGCGGGCGCCCCACCGTGCTGCGCCTGGCCGGCGCCACCGATCCACCGGACCTGCGCGAGCAGCTGGTCTGCACCCGCTGCGGTCTCAACACCCGCCTGCGCGCGGCACTGCACCTGCTGCGCGGGCAGCTGCGCGGCCGGGTGCCCGCGCCACGCCCCCCCCCCCGCCGTCGCTTCCGCGCCGGCTGCTGTCCCGCATCGGCCTGGGCCCGGATCCGCCCCGCCTGCGGGTCTACGTGACCGAGCAGGCCACGCCCGCCTTCGTGTGGATGCAGAAGCACCTCGGTGTGGACCTGGAGGGCGGCGAGTTCGAACCGGACCGTGCCCGCCGCTGGCAGCTCACCCTGCACCTGCACCGGCTGGGCGGCCGGGGCCGGGTGGCCTACCGCGACCTCACCGCGCTGGATTTCCCCGATGCCTCGCTGGACGCGGTGGCCAGCTTCGAGGTGATCCGCCAACTGGCCCGGGTGCTGAAACCGGGCGGAGCCTGCGTGGCCACCTTCCCCTTCAACGACCGGCCGGACACGCTGGTGCGTGCCCGGCACAGTCCCGACGGCACGGTCGAACACCTCGAGCCGCCCGAGTACCACGGCGACCCGCTGGGCGGCGGCATCCTCTGCTACCACCACTTCGGCTGGGACGTGCTGGACCGCTTCCGCGAAGCCGGCTTCGCCCATGCGGCCATGGTCATGCCCTGGTCGCTGGAGCGCGCACTGCCCTACGGGATGTGGACGCTGCTGGCGCTCCGCTGAGCGCCGGCCGCCTCAGTGGGCGAAAGGCACGCCGGTCTTGGCCTTGAGCTCGTCGAGGTCCACGCCCGGCGCGGTCTCCACCAGCTTCAGGCCTTCGGGCGTGACGTCGAACACCGCCAGGTCGGTGATGATGCGGTTGACCACGCCCACGCCGGTCAGCGGCAGGGTGCACTGCGGCACGATCTTGTGCTCGCCGTTCTTGGCCACGTGCTCCATCAGCACGACCACGCGCTTGACGCCGGCCACCAGGTCCATGGCCCCGCCCATGCCCTTGACCATCTTGCCCGGCACCATCCAGTTGGCCAGGTCGCCCTTGTCGGTGACCTGCATGGCGCCGAGGATGGCCAGGTCGATGTGGCCGCCGCGGATCATGGCGAAGGAATCGTGGCTGCCGAAGTAGCTGGCGCCCGGGCGGGCGGTGACGGTCTGCTTGCCGGCGTTGATCAGGTCCGGATCCACCTCGTCCTCGGTCGGGAACGGGCCGATGCCCAGCAGGCCGTTCTCCGACTGCAGCCACACGTCCACACCCTCGGGGATGTAGTTAGCCACCAGGGTCGGCAGGCCGATGCCCAGGTTGACGTAGGCCCCGTCCGTGAGCTCCTGCGCGGCGCGCTGCGCCATCTGGTCGCGGGTCCAGGCCATTACTTCGCTCCTCGCACGGTGCGCTGCTCGATGCGCTTCTCGGGGTTGGGGTTGACCACGATGCGGTCCACGTAGATGCCGGGCAGGTGGACGTGGTCCGGGTCGATCTCGCCGATCTCCACCAGCTGTTCCACCTCGGCCACGCAGACCTTGCCGGCCATGGCGCAGGCCGGGTTGAAGTTGCGCGCGGTCTTGCGGAACACCAGATTGCCGGCCTTGTCGGCCTTCCACGCCTTGACCAGGGAGACGTCGGCCTTGAGCGCGGTCTCCAGCACGTACCAGTGGCCGTCGTCGAACTGCCGGGTCTCCTTGCCCTCGGCCACCACCGTGCCGTAGCCGGTGCGGGTGTAGAAGGCCGGGATGCCGGCGCCGCCGGCACGCAGGCGCTCGGCCAGGGTGCCCTGCGGGTTGAACTCCAGCTCCAGCTCGCCGGAGAGGAACTGGCGCTCGAATTCCTTGTTCTCGCCCACGTAGGACGAAATCATCTTGCGGATCTGCCGCGTCTCCAGCAGCAGGCCGAGGCCGAAGCCGTCCACGCCGGCGTTGTTGGAGATCACGGTCAGCCCCTTGACCCCCGAATCGCGCAGCGCGGCGATCAGGGCCTCGGGGATGCCGCACAGACCGAACCCGCCCACCGCCAGGGTCTGCCCGTCGGCGACCAGGTCGGCCAGCGCGGTTCTGGCGTCCGGATAGAGTTTGGAAACGGCCATGGTGCCCTCGCTGGAAAACCTCCCGCGATTCTAGCCACAGCCCCGGACCTGGCCACATGTACCTTCGGGCAGGTGCACGCGCGCGCCGGCGCGGGCAGGGCGCCGGTCAGCGGCGGCAGGGCTCGCTGGCCAGGGTGCGCCGCGCCAGCACCCGGCCATCCAGGGCCTTGAGGGTCACGGTGTACCCGTCGTGGGCCCATTTTCCCGCCTCGGCGCTGCCGCGCTTGCCGCCCTGCACCCACAACTTGGGGGGGCGGCCCAGGTTGTTCACCTCCAGTCTCACGCCACCCTCGCCGCGCAGCGCCGTGGCGTCCCACCGCACCCGGGTCACGGTCGGCGTCTCGCAGGCCCGGACCTGTTCCGGCTCCAGCTCCAGCCGCACCGGTGCCGGATCCATCTGCAGGCGGGCGGCCACGCCCGCCGCCACCACCAGGGCCACCACCCCCACTCCCGCACGCCAGGCCACTTTCATCGCAGGAACTCCTCGAAGCGCCCCTGGAACCGGGCCACCGCCGCCGCCTCCACGCCGCGCCGCAGCAGGCGGGCCTCCTCCGAGCCCGGCGGCAGCGCCGCCAGGCGGCGGCCGGCCACGCGGACCAGGTCGTAGTAGGGATCACCGCCGATGCCGGCCACCTCGAGGGCTTCCGCCGCCAGCTCCCAGGCGTGCAGCCTGCGCCCGGCGGCCCGCCGCCCCGCGTCCCCGACGATCAGCCAGGGGACGGTCTGCTCCTGCGCCCTGCGGCCGTCGACGAAGGACAGCGCCTCGTAGGCCTCGGGCAGGGCCGGCAGGTGGTCGCCGAAGAACACCACCACGAACGGCCTGCCGCGGGCCCGCAGGCCGTCGAGCAGGCGCACCAGCTCCCGGTCGGCATTGGCGAGGTGGTAGAGATAGTTGCGCAGGCCGGCCGCGGCGCCGTCCGGCAACCCCTCGGGCAGGCGGATCGCCGCGCGGGCGGCCTCGTCCAGCACCGGTGCGCGGCTGTCGTACGGGCCGTGGTTCTCCATGCTCACCGCCACCACCAGCAGCGGACGGTCGGCGCGCTCCAGCTCGCGCAGGACCAGGTCGGTCATGGAGGCGTCCGAGTACCAGCCGCCGTCCTTCTTCCCGCCTTCACGGAACGCGCGTTCGGTGAGGAAGCGGTCGATGCCCATGGACTTGTAGGTGTCGGTGCGGTTCCAGAACGCGCCCGAATTGGCGTGGATGGCCACCGTGGCGTAGCCGCGCCCGCGCAGCAGCAGCGGCAGGCCGGGCATCCGTCGTGCCGACATGTCCGCGTAGGGATAGATCACCGAGGGGAACGCGCTGACCGGCATCCCGGTCAGCACCTCGAACTCGGTCCGCACGGTGCCGCCGCCGTAGGTGGGCACCACCATTTCGCCTCCGGCGCCCTGCCGGATCAGCGCGCGTGCGCCGGGGATCACGTCGCCCAGCGCCTCCATGCCGGACAGGATGTGCGGGTCCATGAACGACTCGCTCAGGACCACGACGATGTCCGGCAGCTCCCCGCTGGCGGGCGCCGCCGCGCCGCCGGCGCGTTCGGCGGCGGTGGCGGCCAGCACCGCCCGCAGCGCCTCCTCGTCCAGCTTGTACACGGTGTTGGCGACTTCCAGGTGCTTGTACACCAGGCTGCTCATGAGCCCGGCGCGCAGCACCGCGGGTTCCGGGCCGAGGGCCGACGGGCGCACGTGCTCGCGCGTGTACACCGCGGTCCACGGCCACGTGGCCAGGGACTGGGACAGGGCCAGCGCGAGCCCGGCGGCCAGCACCGTGACGCTGGCCGCCCCGGCCCTGCGCGGGACCGGGGACTCGATCCGGAACGCGGCCACCACCGCAACCAGGCCGGCGACGCAGGCCAGCGCGAACGCCCGCGCATCCTCAAGGTAGGAGCCCAGGACCTCCAGGCTGGCGCGGTTGAAGCTGGTGAGGAAGTAGAAGTCCTGCAGGATCAGCGGCGTGCCCAGCACCTGCTGCTTGACCATGCTGGCCTGGCAGGCCGCCGCCTGCAGCAGCAGGACCAGCAGCAGCGAGGAGAACAGCCGCCGGGTCAGGCCCCACAGCAGCAGCACCCAGGGCAGTGCCACGGCGGCATTGAGGCCGACGTTGGCCAGGGTGCGGTAGGCACCGGGGGCCACGCCCAGGGCCCGCCGGTCCAGGCCCCAGAGCAGCAGCGCGTACAGCACCACGCACAGCAGTGCGCCTGCGGCCCAGGCCAGGCGCGGCCACCACGCGCGCCTGCCGGCACCCGGCTGCGGGACGGACACCGCGGACGGAGTTGCTGCGTTCATGCGATCCGAACCTCCCTGTCGATCCCGGGGCACGTCCGTCCCCGTGTGGGCACGGCGCCGGGACGCGCCTGGCGTGCACCGCGCTCCCGCAGGATCGCGCCGCCGGCGCGCAGCCCGACATGCGACAGGCGGACGAAACGTACGGAGTGGGCAGGCCTGCGCCGCCCGCGGCAGGCCGTGGCGGCGGCCGGGTCGCGCCTGCCCCCGGCGGGCCGGTAGAATCGCGGTCCGGCAGCGGCCGCCGTCGCGGACGCGCCGCCCGAACATCCCCGAGGAATCCCCGCACGATGAAGATCCTGGTCGCCTACAAGCGGGTGGTGGACTACAACGTCCGCATCCAGGTCAAGCCGGATGGCTCCGGCGTGGTCACCGAGGGCGTGAAGCTCTCGCCCAACCCGTTCGACGAGATCGCCCTGGAGGAGGCCCTGCGCCTGCGCGACAAGGGCATCGCCACCGAGGTCGTGGTGGCCACCATCGCGCCGGCGGATGCCCAGGCGCACCTGCGCAACGGCCTGGCGATGGGCGCCAACCGCGCCATCCACGTGGTGACCGACCAGCCGGTGCAGCCGCTGGCCGCGGCGCGCACCCTGCTGAAGCTGGTGGAGAAGGAGCAGCCGGACCTGGTGATCCTGGGCAAGCAGGCGATCGACGACGACGCCAACCAGACCGGCCAGATGCTGGCCACGCTGTGGGGCCGGCCGCAGGCCACCTTCGCCAGCAAGCTGGAGGTCGCCGACGGCAAGGCCACCGTCACCCGCGAGGTGGACGCCGGCCTGGAGACCCTGGAGGTCGAATTGCCGGCGGTGGTCACCACCGACCTGCGCCTGAACGAGCCGCGCTTCATCAAGCTGCCGGACATCATGAAGGCCAAGAGCAAGCCGCTGGAGACCATCGCCCTGGCCGACCTGGGCGTGGACGCCGGCCCCGAGCTCAAGACCCTGGCCTACGCGCCGCCACCCAAGCGCAGCAAGGGCATCATGGTCAAGGACGCGGCCGAACTGGTCGCCACGCTCCGGCAGCGGGGCCTGCTGTGAGCGGGCCGGTGCCCGCTTCCGCCCTGCCCACGCATTCCTGACGGCGGGCCCAGGCCCGCCCCACGAGAGGTTCCCATGTCCAAAGTCCTCGTCGTCGCCGAACACCTGGACGGCAAGCTCAACCCCTCCACCGCGCGCACCGTCAGCGCGGCCCAGGCCCTGAATCCGGAGGCCATCGACGTGGTCGTGCTGGCCGCCGATCCGGCCGCGGTGGCCGCCGAGGCCGCGCAGATCGCCGGCGTGGCGCGCGTGCTGGCCGTGGCCAACCCGGCCAATGCCCACGCCGTGGCCCAGGTGCTGGGCCCGCAGATCGCCCGGCTGGCCGCCGGCTACACCCACGTGTTCGGCCCGTCCACCACCTACGGCAAGGACCTGATGCCGGTGGTGGCCGCGCTGCTGGGCGTCAACCAGGTCTCCGACCTGATGGCCGTGGAAGGCGAATACACCTTCAAGCGCCCGATCTACGCCGGCAACGCCATCATCACCGTCGAGGCGCCGGCCGGACAGAAGGTGGTGGCCACCGTGCGCACCGCGTCCTGGTCCGAGGCCGCGCGCGGCGGCAATGCCGCCATCGAGGCCGTGGAGGTGCAGGCCACGCTGCCGGCCCACACCCGCTTCGTCGGCCTGGCCGCCGGCGCCTCCGACCGCCCGGACCTGCAGAGTGCGCGCCGCGTGGTCTCCGGCGGCCGCGGCGTCGGCTCGGAGGAGAACTTCCGCCTGATCTACAGCCTGGCCGACAAGATCGGCGCGGCGGTGGGCGCTTCCCGCGCCGCGGTGGACGCCGGCTACTGCCCCAACGAGATGCAGGTGGGCCAGACCGGCAAGATCATCGCCCCGGAGCTGTACATCGCCGTGGGCATCTCCGGCGCGATCCAGCACCTGACCGGCATCAAGGACGCCGGCACCATCGTGGCGATCAACAAGGATCCGGAGGCGCCGATCTTCGAGGTCGCCGACATCGGCCTGGTGGGCGACCTGTTCACCATCCTGCCGGAGCTGGAAGCGGCGCTCTGAACCACGCGCCCGCGTGCGCCCGTCAGATCTTCGTCGGGGTCGGGCGCATCGCGGTCTGTTTCGGGCTGCAGGGCGTGGCTTCCATCGTCCTGCGCGCCAGCACCACGCCGTTCATCGAGCGCACGGTGATGGTGAAGCCGTCATGGGCCCAGCCGCCGGTCTCGGCCTCGCCACGAGAGTCGGTCTTCGGCATCCACGCCTTGGGGCGCTCGCCGACGTTGTTGACCTCGATCCGCGCGTACTTCAGGCCCAGGCCGGACACGTCCCAGCGCACCTGCAGGCGGCTGGCGTGTCGCACCCGCTCACGACCTGCGGGGTGATCTCCAGTTCGGCGCCACGGTAATTGCAGCCGCCCCCCAGCAGCAGGACCGCCGGCGTAGCCCCCAGTGCCAGCGCACGGAGTGGGGTGAACGGCCTCACTTCGCGAACTCCTCGAAGCGACCGGTCAACCGTGCCGCGGCACCGGCGGCCAAGCCGTTGCGCAGCGCGTCCTTCTCGGGCGACGGCTCCATCTGCTCGGCCTTGCGGCCCAGCTCGCGGACGAAACCGAACCACGGGTCCTCGACGCCGGCGGCAGCCAGCACCTCGGCACCGAGGCGCCAGGAATGCAGCGGCCGCGAAGCGGCCTGCAGCGGCGCGTCGTCCTCGCTGCTGACCAGCACCCACGGCACCCGCTGCTGTTCCGGCGCGCCGCCATCGACGAAGCCGAGCGGTTCGTAGACCTCCGGCATCGCCGGCAGGTGGTCGCCGAAGAAGGCGACGATGAACGGCCGTCCTCTGCCCCTCATCTCCTCCACCAGCCGCGCGAACTCGCGGTCCGCGTTGCCCAGGTGGTAGAGGTAGTTGCGCATGGTCCGCTCCGCATCGCCCTCCAGGCCTTCGGGCACCGGGGTCGCGCTCCATGCCTCGGGATCGCGCACCTTGCGCCGGGTGTCGTACGGACCGTGGTTCTCCATGCTGATCGCCAGCACGAACGACGGCCGATCGTCGTGGTCCAGCTCGTGCAGGATCCGCTCAGTCATCGATTCGTCCGAATACCACAGGCCGTCGCGGACGCCGCCGGCCTGCTTGAACTCGGCATCGGTGATAAAGCGGTCGAAGCCCATCGCGCGGAACACCGTCCTGCGCTTCCAGAACGAGCCGGCATTGCCGTGCACCGCCGCGGTGTCGTAGCCCTTCTCGCGCAGCACGCTGGCCATGCCCTGCACGTTCTTCGCCGGCAGGGTCGCGTAGGGATAGTCCATGCCCGGCAGCACGGCCAGCGGCATCCCGGTCAGCACTTCGAACTCGGTTCGCACCGTGCCGCCGCCATAGGTGGGCACCATCAGCATGCCGCCGCGCCCGCCGTCCAGCAGCGCGCGCACGTTCGGGATCGCCTCCGGCTGCCGGTCCATGCCCGAGAGCACGCGCGGGTCCATGAAGGATTCGCTCAGCACCACGACGATGTCCGGCAGCGGGTCTGGCGCGGCGGAAGTCGCTGGCGGCTGCGGCTGCACCGCGGCAATCGCCTCGCGCAGCGCGGCCTCGTCGATCTTCAGCACCTTGGACTTCGCGACCAGGTGGCTGTGGGCGAGGCTGCCGACCAGGCCGGTGTGGAGCACGGCCTGGCTCAGGTTCAGCGGCGAGGCGCGCACCTTCTTGTCGTCCAGCAGCGCGGTCCACGGCCACGCCGCCTGGTAGAGCGTCGCCGCCAGCGCCACGCCGGCGACGAAGACGCCGGCCTGCACCGGGCCGAAGCGGCGGAAGGAAGGCTTCTCGAAGAAGAACACCACCCCGCCCACGACCAGCGCACCCAGGGCATACACGACCAGGTGCCACTGCTCGCCGAGATAGGAACCGAACAGGGCGAGGCTGGAACGATCCAGGGTGGAGAGGAAGAAGCGGTCGTGCCAGCCCACCGGCTCGGCCAGCAGTTCCAGCTTCATCCTGGAGGCCATGTAGAGCAGCCAGTGCAGCCCCGCGACCAGCAGCGCCGAGAACACGAAGCGGCGGGTCAGCGCCCACAGCAGCAGCAATGCCCCCACGCCCACCAGGGCGTTGGCCACGACCGCACGGGGTCCGAAATAGGCTTCGGCGGCGACGCCCAGCGCCTGGCGGTCCAGGGCCCACAGCAACAGCGGACCGGCCAGCAGCGTCAACAGGATCGCCGCCGCCTGCAACAGGCGCCGCTTCGGCGTGTCGCCGTCACGCACAACAGCTCCGAACAAACCCACTACCTCACGCACGCGGGGCACCACCGATGCCCCCCCCCGCCGGGGGATCCCGTTCCGTCGCCCCTCAGCCAGCGGAACCGGGCATCACGTACTGCTGCGGCGCAGGCGCCCTCAGGGCGCCGTCGCCGTGTCCTGCATCGCCGACGTGCGTCCAGCCACGACGTGGATCGCGGGACGTCCATCCCGGCTCTTCACGACGTAATGGCGGATGTCGGGCACGCCGTTGTCCTCAAGGGTACGAATGTACCCTGCTTTGTCCTCTTCCTTCCAGAAAGCGACCCGGACGCCGTCACGGATCCCCCGATGCCTGTCGATCGTCGCCGGCGTCAGTTCGACCTCGTAGGCGACGCGATTGCCGGTGAGGAAGGCGAACGGCATGAAGAAGCCCCAGTCCGGAAAATACCAGACCGTATCCCAGCGTTCGGTCAGCGCAGCCCGCGACAGTGCGGTCAGCGCATCCGTGCTCATGCCCAGGCCGCCGGTGGCGACCAGGCGATCGTGCACGCGCTGCTGCTGGACCATGTTCCCGCACAGCCAAACGCCCAGCAGCAACGCGCCCGCGACCGCGGCCACGCGGCCGGCCGCGCGCGGTGCGGCGAGCATGCAGATCCACCAGGCCGCCAGGCCCGCGACCATGTAGCCGACCGCGATCAGCACGGTGAAGTGGTGCGCCCACATGCGCGCGCCGAACCACGCGGCGATGGCGATGTACGCCAGCGGCAACGCCGCGCCCGCCAGCAGCACCCGCGCCATCACGCGGTTGCCCTTCCATTCCCGCACTGCGCCGGCGAGGCAGACCAACGTGGCGCCGGCCAGCAGCGCGGTGCGCCACGGCGCCCAGCCGGAGGCGACCGGAGCGCCGACCATCATCGTCTCGTTGCCGCCTCCGCTCACCGCCAGGCGCGCGTAGTGCAGCGCGCTGGCGATGCCGTCGAGGTAGCTCGGGCTGCCTTCGGTGGGCTTCAGCCCGGTCACCGCGTTGCGCATCCATTCGACGAACTGCGCCACGCCACCCACCTCGACCGCCAGCCACACGTAACCGACCACGTAAGGCAGCATGCCGGTGACGAAACCCGTACCCCACAGCATCGCCCTGCGCAGGAAACCGGCGCGTCCGGGACCGAGGATCGCCAGCAGCGCCACCGGCAGCAGGAAGAACAGGAACACGAAGTAGCCGTACACCGCCAGGCCCATCGTCGTGCCGGACAGCAGCAGCATCCACGCGCGGGCGCGGCTTTCCTGGACGATGCGCACGGCCAGATGGAACGAGACCATCAGCCACATCTGCCCGGCCAGGATGATGTAGGCCTGGGTGCGGAAGGAACTGATGAAGGCCATGTCGGTCGCCAGCGCAGTGGCCACCGCCAGCGCCAGCCACGGACGACCGGTGGCGCGACGCAGGACCAGCCAGGCGAACAGCACGATCACCGCGCCGTACAGCGCGTGGGTCAGGCGTGCCGATACCACGTGCGTGCCGAGGAAGCCGTAGGTCAGCAGTCCGAACCAGAAGGTCTGGGTACCGTGGTAGAGGTTGCCCAGCAGCGGCCACCTCGGCCCGGGCAGGACCCACACGGTGTTGTCGAGCGCGGGATTGAACCAGCGCGCGACCAGGTAGTCCGGGTTGATCGCATCCATGTACAGCCCGGGCAGCTCCACGTTGCGCACCGCGCACGCCAGGAACACCATCACCGCGACCAGCCACGCGGCCGGACTGCGTACGGCGCGGCCCACGGCCTGCCAGATCGACCAGTTCATCGCTCTCCCCTCATTCGTGCTGGATCACGACCGCCTGAACACGTAGCGCCGGGCCAGCAGGTAATTGACCAGCAGTCCGGCAAGTGAACCGGCGGCCACGCCGATCACCGGCCACTGGCGCACGCCCGCCAGCGTCGCCACCAGGACCGCGTAGACCAGGTAATTGACCGAGAACCCGCCCAGTTGCGAGGCCAGGTAGCGCCCCCACTCCTGCCACAGCGGTATCCCGCGCGCGCTGGCGGAAAACGTGATGCTGCGGTTGAACACCCAGGTCGTGGTCACCGCGCACAGGAACGAGACGAGCCGCGCCAGATAGGGATCGGCGCCAAGCACCGATACCAGCACGTGCAGCACGCCCGCATCGACCAGGAACGCGATGCCACCCGCTACCCCGAACAGCAGGAAGCTGCGCATGTTTCCGCTCAGCCCGGCCCGGGCTGGCGCAGGTAGGCCAGCATCTTCGCCTCGCGGCGGCCGCGGGTGACCGTGTCCAGGACCAGGCCCACGGTCGCGCTGAGCAGGCCGGTCAGCATGATGCCGGTGGCCAGCACCGCGGTCGGCAGGCGCGGCACCAGGCCGGTTTCCAGGTATTCGATGGTCACCGGGACCATCAGCAGCACCGAGGTGGCGGCGAGGATCGCGCCCATGCCGCCGTAGCACAGCAGCGGCCGTTCGGCGCTGAACAGGCGCAGCATCGTGCCGAGGATGCGGAAGCCGTCGCGGTAGGTGCTGAGCTTGCTGAAGGACCCTTCCGGGCGCTCCTTGTACGGCGTCTCGACTTCGCCGACGGACATCTTCATTTCCAGCGCGTGCACGGTGAGTTCGGTCTCGATGTCGAAGCCGGCGCTGAGCACGGGGAAGGACTTGACGAAGCGCCGCGAGAACGCGCGGTAGCCGGTGAGGATGTCGCGGCAGTTGCGCCCGAACAGCCAGCTGAGGAAGCCGGTGAGCATGCGGTTGCCCCAAGCGTGGCCGGCCCGGTAGGCCGCGTCGGTCTGGGCCTGGCGCACGCCGACGACCATGTCGTGGCCGCCCTCCACCAGGCAGCGCACCAGTTCCGGCGCGCTGCCGGCGTGGTAGGTGTCGTCGCCGTCGACCATGATGTAGACGTCGGCCTCGACGTCGGCGAACTGGCGCCTGACCACGTGGCCCTTGCCCTGCAGCGCCACGTGGCGCACCCGGGCCCCGGCGTCGGCCGCGATCTTCGCGGTGTCGTCGCTGGAGTTGTTGTCGAACACCCAGATCTGCGCTTCCGGCAGCGCCCGGGCCATGTCCTGCACGACGCGGGCGATGGTGACCGCTTCGTTGTAGCAGGGGATCAGTACCGCGACTTGCATGCGTGGCCTTTCGGTAGGGAAATTCATTCGCCGCAGGCGAGGCCGCCGACGACGTAGCTGGCCAGCTCGGTGCCGTCCAGCTTGACCAGGGCGAAGCGGGTTCCCTCGAACACCCAGTCGCCGGTATCGGCGGCGCCTTCAAGGCCGCCGCGGGTGAAGAGCTTTGCCTCGGACTCGCCGCGCCCGTACACGAGCACCTCCACCTTCTCCCCGACGCCCGGATCGGTGACCTTCCAGCTGACCTGGGCGGCAGTCCGGTCCCTGCCAGGGCAGCGGTACACGTAACCTGGCTTGACCTTCAGGGTGTAGGGACCGGCTTCGACGACGCCTTCCGGCGCCACCGCGGCGATCGCCGGGTGGTCCGCCGCCCCCCCGCGGGGGGGCGGCTCCTCGTCCGAGGGCCTTGGGCCGCACGCGGCCAGCATCATGGCGGAAACCGCCACGAGGAAAGGAAAACGACGCATCCGGGGCTCCTCCCGCTAAGGACAGGGGAAATCCGCGCAATTTAAGCA